>JADFZM010000135.1 GCA_015232535.1 Candidatus Omnitrophota bacterium | reverse complement strand
AGAAGTAGTGAATTTCTCGGCGGAATATTTCATTTCAAACCATCATTGAGCATACAAAATGTTAGGGGGAGGAGAAACAAATGAAGAAAAGCCAGGTACTTACGAAGATCCTAAAAAGAAACAATGCCCAGGAAGAATTTAATTCTCAGAAAATCGCAAATGCCATCCGAAAAGCCGGCGAAGCCACTGCCGAATTCGGGGAAGATATAGCCCAGAAACTGACCATCCGGGTCATCAATATAGCCCAACAAATTTTTGTTGATAAGCATCCTACGGTAGAAGACATACAGGATGTTGTCGAAGATGTTTTGTTGACCTCTCCCTATAAAGCGACCGCCAAAGCATATATTATCTACCGAGATCAACACAATAAGTTAAGGGAAATTACCTCTAAAAGCAATGTCGAGCTCGTTGATCAGTATTTAGATAAGACTGATTGGAAGGTCAATGAAAACAGCAATATGTCTTTCTCCCTGCAGGGATTGAATCAGTATATTTCTTCCGAGCTAAGCAAGGTCTATTGGTTGAATAAAATATATCCTCCTAGAATCAAAGAAGCCCATCACAACGGCGATTTTCATATACACGATCTAGGCCTTTTGAGCGTTTATTGCGTAGGATGGGATTTGCAGGACCTGTTGATGAGCGGGTTTAAGGGAGCTGAAGGGAAAATGGAGTCGCGTCCGGCGAAGCATTTAAGGAGCACCTTAGGGCAAATCGTCAACTTTTTTTACACTTTGCAAGGTGAGGCTGCCGGTGCCCAGGCCTTCTCCAACTTTGATACCCTTTTAGCGCCGTTTATACGTTATGACAACCTTTCTTATAAGGAGTTAAGACAGGCGCTACAGGAGTTTGTTTTTAACATCAATGTCCCTACCCGTGTAGGATTCCAAACGCCTTTTACCAATATCACTATGGACCTTCAGCCGCCTAGCCATTTTGCCGACCAACCGGTAATAATCGGAGGGGAGCTGAAAAAGGAGACTTATAAGGAATTCCAAAAAGAGATGGATATGTTCAACAGGGCCTTTTTGGAGGTCATGGTTGAAGGGGATGCAAAGGGAAGAGTATTTACATTTCCTATACCGACTTATAACATAACCAAAGATTTCGACTGGGAAAACCAGAATTTGGAGATGCTCTGGGCGGTAACGGCTAAATACGGCATCCCGTATTTTTCTAATTTTGTTAACTCGGATATGTCTCCCGAGGATGCCAGAAGCATGTG
Organism: Candidatus Omnitrophota bacterium; assembly: GCA_015232535.1. Lineage (GTDB taxonomy): Bacteria > Omnitrophota > Gorgyraeia > Zapsychrales > Zapsychraceae > JADFZM01. The sequence goes on along the minus strand of JADFZM010000135.1, from coordinate 3,703 downwards.
TTGCCGTTTAAGGTTGGATAACCGCGAGTTAAGGAGCCGCGGCGGCGGGTTATTCGGTGCTTCGCCTTTAACGGGTTCTATCGGGGTTGTCACTTTAAACATGCCGCGATTGGCATATCTTTCTTCTAACGAAGATGATTTATTGAAGCGTATCGAGGATAAGATGCTTCTCGCTAAAGAGAGCCTCGAAATAAAACGGAAAGTCTTGGAGCAGTTTACCGAACAGAACCTATATCCTTACATGAAATTCTTTTTGAGGAATGTGAAGGAGCGTTTTGGGCAGTTTTGGAAAAACCATTTTGCCACTATCGGACTGGTCGGTATGAATGAAGCTTGCTTGAATTTATCCGGAGAAAGCATTGCTAGTGAAAAAGGGAAGGCCCTGGCCTGCCGGGTATTGGATTTTATGCGCAATAAATTGTTGGAATTCCAGGAGGAAACCGGAAACATCTATAACCTGGAAGCGACTCCCGCGGAAGGCGTTTCTTACCGCTTGGCGCAAGTAGATAAAAGCGTTCATGACGATATTATCTGCGCCAATGAAAAACAATATCGCGAGGGTAAAGAGCCTTTTTATACCAACTCGACGCATTTGCCGGTTAATCACACAAGCGATATTTTTGAGGTTTTGGACCATCAGGACGAATTGCAGGTCAAATACACCGGAGGGACGGTAATCCACGGCTTTGTCGGGGAGAAAGTAAGTTGCGTAAAAAGCTTAAAGGAGCTTATTAAGACTATCTGCCATAAATACCACCTGCCGTATTTTACGATAACGCCCACATTTAGCGTTTGCCCTAATTGCGGGTTTATCGCCGGTGAGCATCATAATTGCAAGGCCTGCGAAAGTGAATGCGAAGTATACTCGCGGGTTGTGGGGTATTTGCGCCCGGTTAAACAATGGAACAAAGGCAAACAGCAGGAATTTGTTAACCGCAAAACATACAAAATCGACGGTGTCCAAAGCAAAAGCGAAAAGTGTAAGCCATAATGCAAATAGGCGGTTTTTTAAATTTTTCGTTAATTGATTATCCGAACAAGCTTGCGGCAGTTGTTTTTACCCAGGGGTGTAATTTCCGCTGCCCTTACTGTCACAACTCCGAGCTTGTTCTGCCCGAGAAATTCAAAGTCCCTATCCCTGAGGATGAGGTGTTTACTTTCCTTGAGAGACGCCGTGGCAAACTCCAAGGGGTCGTCATCACAGGCGGAGAACCAACTTTACAGAAAGACTTAATAGATTTCATGCAGCAACTCAAGGATAGGGGCTTTTTAGTGAAGTTAGACACAAACGGCAGTAATCCGGAGGTTTTAAGGGAGGCCATTCATTTGGGAGTTGTCGATTTTGTGGCCATGGATGTAAAGGCCCCTTTAGAGAATTACGCATCGGTTACTGGGGTAAATAACATAGAACCACAGATAAAAAGAAGCATCAATATCATTTTGTCTTCCGATATCGAGCATGAATTCAGGACCACATTGGCTCCTGCTCTTGTATCTCGCGAGGATGCCGATTTAATAGCTGGTTTAGTTGAGGGTGCCCAGAAATATGTGGTAAAGAATTTCATTCCCGGGGAGAATGTCTTGGATCGAAGCCTAGCAACTCAACCCATAAGCCCCTATCGCGAAGAAATAATTGAAGTTCAGAAAATGTTTAACGTATAAAACTTTAATCCCTCGTAATATTTCTATCCTGACCGAAAAAGAGAAATTAACCCAGGTAGCCGGGCTTTTAAAAAAGGCAAGGAGCGCAATTTTTATAACCGGTGCCGGAATTTCTGCCGATTCGGGCCTTCCGACTTACCGCGGGATTGGCGGTATTTATAATGATAATATAACCGAAGACGGTATTCCAATCGAAACAGCTTTGGCCAAAGAGATGTTAGAAAAAAGACCTCAGGTTACTTGGAAATATTTGATGCAAATCGAGCAAAATTGCCGAAAGGCAAAATTCAACAGGGCGCATGAGATTATTTCTGAAGCGGGAAAAAAAATTGAAAGGGTTCTGGTCCTAACGCAGAATATTGACGGGTTTCATACTGATTGCGGCACGAAGGATGTAATTGAGATACACGGAAACATTCACAACCTTAGATGCACCAAGTGCAAGTTTAGAAAAATCGTTAAAGATTACACTGATCTAGAAATACCCCCCTCATGCCCGCAATGTAAAAGCATTGTCCGGCCGGATGTTGTTTTCTTCGGAGAGATGCTTGATATAGATAAGTTAGAAATTCTGGAAAAAGAATTAGCGCAAGGTTTTGACATTTATTTTTGGATCGGGACAACCGCAGTTTTTCCGTATATTCAGCAGCCGATTTATTACGCGAAAGATACTAATTCTCCGACGGTAGAAATCAACCCCTCGCGCACGGAAATTTCCGGCTTAGTTGACTTCAAGATTGGCCTGGGGGCAAGGGAAGCTTTATCGCAAATATGGGATAGATACCAAATAATCTAATAAATTATATCTCCCAGCCATTTGGTGCATTTATTGAAGGAAAGGGCCTTTCGCTTAGAGTAATCTTTGATTTGTTCCTGAGACACTTTTCCTAAATTAAAATATTTAGATTGGGGATGGGCGAAATAAAGGCCGCAAACCGAAGCGGGAGGGACCATCATCATATTCTCGGTTAATTTTATCCCGGTATTCTTTGTCGCGTTCAACAATTTGAAAATAATTTCTTTTTCGCTGTGATCGGGGCAGGCCGGGTATCCGGGTGCCGGGCGTATCCCCTGGTATTTTAAGTTCAACAGATCATCAAGAGGCAGTTTCTCATCAGGCGCATATCCCCAGAATGATTTTCTGACCCGCTCATGCATTTCTTCGGCAAAGCTTTCCGCCATGCGGTCGGCAAGGATTTTTATCATAATGCTTTTATAATCGTTCTTCTTACCGGATAGTAATTTTGATATTTTATCAGAGCCGAACCCGGCGCTAACAGCGAAAGCCCCGAGGTAGTCTTTAACTCCCGATATTTTCGGCGCTATAAAATCTGAAAGGCACAAATTATTTTCTAAGCCCGCTGTTTGCTGGCGCAGGAAATGAAGTGTGTTTATTTTGAGTTTTCTTTTCTCATCTTTAAAGATAATTATGTCCTCGTTAATACTGTTCGCGGGGAAAATGCCGATAGTACCGTTTGCCCGCAACCAGCCTTCCGCGATTAATTCATCCAATATTTCGTTGGCATCTTTAAAAAGCTTTTTTGCTTCTTTACCTTTTTTGGGATGTTCGAATATTTGCGGGTATTTCCCTTCGATTTCCCAGGCGATAAAAAAATATGACCAGTCGATTTTATCTTTTAATGATTTTAAGTCGTGATCTTTAAATGTTTTAGTCCCTAAGAAATTCGGTTTAAACGGAGGGGATTGCTGAAAGTCAATTATGAGCTTGTTCTTTCTAGCATCGTTTAAGGTGATTAGTTTAAGCTCTTTTCTTATTTCGGCATGTAATTTACGAAGCTTATCATATTCTTTATTTATGCCCTTAATAAACCGCTCTTTGGTTATTTTTTTTGATAAATTGCGGGCGATTGTTGCGCTTATCGAGGCGTCTTTTACATGTATGACCGGGCCCCGGTAGAAGGGGGCGATCTTTATGGCGCAGTGGTTTTTGGATGTGGTTGCCCCGCCTATCAGTAAAGGGGTTTTAAATCCTTCGCGCTCCATTTCTTTTGCCACATGGGCCATTTCCTCGAGAGAAGGG
>JADFZM010000134.1 GCA_015232535.1 Candidatus Omnitrophota bacterium | reverse complement strand
ACCCCCAAAAATGCTCTGGCATTTTCTGGGGGTGTTTTGTCGTCGATTTACCCCCAAAAATGCTCTGGCATTTTCTGGGGGTGTTTTGTCGTCGATTTACCCCCGAAAACATACCTTTAGTTTTCTAGGCCCTTTTTATACTTCCCCCTTTGCCTTAAAGCCTCATAAACCAAAATAGCGGCCGTAGAAGAGACATTGAGCGAATCGCCTTTACCGCGCATTGGGATCTTCATTTTATAATCAGCGTGATCTTTCCAAAATATCGAAAGCCCGGCCTCTTCGCTGCCCAAAATTATCGCCGTAGGTTTCCTAAAATCCGCTTCCACATAAAGCATAGATGCTTCAGGAGACGCCGCGAAAATCTTTATGTTATTCGATTTTATAAACTTTAAGGCTCCTTCATTATTGGTGACTACGGATGAAACATTAAAAACCGTCCCGATCGACGAGCGTATAACATTCGGATTATACAAATCGGTTTTCGTATCGGTGATCAAAACCGCATCAACGCCCGCGGCATCGGCGCTCCTTAATATAGCGCCCAGATTTCCCGGCTTTTCAACCGACTCGACGATAATAATGAGCGGCTGTTTGCTTAAGTTTATCGCCTCTAAGTTCTTTTTCGGCTGTTTGCATACCGCCAACACGCCTTCGTTTCTGTTACCGTAAATGATCTTATTGAAGACACCCGCCGGCGCTTCATAGACCGGCTTTCGCATAAGAAGGAACTTCTTTACCAAATCAAATTCCTCGTAATCGCCCAGCACCTCCCGGCACAAGAAAAGCTCGGTGAAGCTTACCCCCGCATCGATCGCCCGCCTGATCTCGCGCACTCCGTCGATTAAAGTCAACCCCGTTTCCTCGCGCCCCTTAGAATCACGTAACCTTACAATATCTTTTATCTTGGGGTTTTGTAAGCTAGTTATTATCTTGAATTCCATTTTTTATCGCCTCGGCTATCAGTTGATTAAGGGTAAAATTGCCCGTGTCCCAGGAAGAAATTATTTCTTCTTTATGCTTAATCCATATCGCCGAATATGTTTCCCAGCCGCTTTTAGGGCCCTGACGGTTCACCCAGGGGCTGTTTTCATAATACGAATAAACCCCGTCAGGAAAACAAAAATTCTTTATCGCCTTAAAAGTCCAATAACTCCAGCTAAAGCCCAGAGAATTAAACTCCTTCAAGACATCCTTTAGCCAAATATGCTCGTTATAATGCCCGTCGCGGTAATGCACCCCGAATTCTCCGACATAAATATGAAGTTTTCTTTGGTCGGATATAGCTTTAAACTTCGCTAAATGCCTTTTGGTAACATCTTTGTCCCAAAAATGATTTTTATCCTTCAGCGGATATTTCAAGCCAGGAGTAAGGTTGAAGGTAAACTGCAAAGGCTCATAATTATGTATGCTTAAAGCATAATTATCGTCATCGAATCTGTCCAGGCATTCGATGTTTGTCGCCCATTTGTTGCCTTCAATAAATAAAATATGGTTCTTATCGGCCCGGCGTACTGCTTTAATGGTATTCTTATAAAAATCATTTAGCAATTTTATATCATCGGTTACAGCTTCGTTAAGCAGGTCGTAGCCTGCTATCGCAGTTTCATCCCGATAGCGGTCAGCCAGGTATTCCCATATGGCATAAGTCCGGTTTTGATAACTCTTATTATTCCAAAGCCCCGCCTTACCCAGGCTGTTTGAATGCCAGTCATGGTTTTGCGCCCCCGGCGCGGCATGCAAATCCAAAATAACCGACATTCCGTATTTCTTAGCCCAGTTTATCGCCGAATCAATATAGCGGACTTCATTCCCCTTAAAGACCCCCGGCTTCGTTTCAACAATTCTGTAATCAATAGGCAGCCTTATGCTATTACAGCCTAATTCCATTACTCTTTTAAAATCCTTCTCGGTTATAAAACTGCCCCTGAAGGCATTTTCAAATTCCGATAGGGCTTTATCCCCTAAAGCCTTCGCGAAACTTCGTTTAAAAAGCTGCTCGGCAAAATTTGGGGCGTGCATAAAATAACCTTCCATCATCAGCCAGCCGCCTAAATTAAGCCCCCGCAAAGAAACCGTGTTTCCTTTTCCGTCGACAATATTTGCGCCCTTAGCCCGTAAAAACTTCATATCAGATTTATTCCTTTCAAGAACTCTTTTATACCTTCGGGAAATGCCTCCCCTGAATCGGCAAACCCCTCATTGTGGCCGCCGTTGATTTGCAGGAACTTCTTTGGAGGCAAAGCCGCCTCATAGAGCTTCAATCCGTAGGCAAAAGGGACTATCTCGTCTTCCTTGCTGTGTATGAAAAGCTTCGGGCATTTTATACCCTTTATTTTACCGATAGAATCAAGTTTTGTCTGTATCAGAAAACCCGGGACAAAAGGAAGTATTTTCTTTGCCATCTCCGCGGCCGAGGTAAAAGTGGAATCAAGGATTACCGCCCCGACCTTTCGCTTCGCGGCTAAATCAACCGCAACCGCCCCTCCTAAAGAAGCGCCGTAAACAATAAGCTTATCCGAATCAATATCTTTTCTGTTCGTTAAATAATCATAAGCTCCGATAGCGTCCTGATAGATCCCCGCCTCTGTCGGAGTACCTTCGCTATTCCCATAGCCGCGGTAATCGATTATAAAAACGTTCAAACCCATATCCTTGAACATCTTTATCTTCGGGATACGGTTTGAAATATTTCCGGCATTTCCGTGGAAGAATATTACCGTCGCGGCGGCGTCCGAAGATTTTACCAGCCAGCCGTTAAGGCTCAGCTCATCGGGGGTTTTAAAAAAGACATCCTCGAAATCCATTCCGAATTGCGAGGGCATAGTTTCGATGAACTTAACCGGATAAAAAACGCTTTTACTCTCGAGAAGGCGCACATACAGAACAAAGAGTATAAAAAACCCGATTAAATATATCGTTATTTTTAGCATAGCCTCAAACATTAAACCGGATATTGATTATGTCGCCGTCTTCGACGATATAATCCTTGCCCTTCAAGTAAATTTTCCCATTTTCTTTAAGCTTAAGCTCGCTTCCAAAAGAATAAAGCTCGCCGTATTTCATCACCTCCGCCCTGATAAAACCGCGCTCCAGGTCGGAGTGTATAGCTCCTGCCGCCTGCGGCGCGCTGGAAGCTTTCTTGACTGTCCATTGGCGAACCTCGTCTTTACCGACTGTGAAGAAGGATATCAGCCCCAATGCCTCAAAGCACAAGGCGCTTAATTTATTCAAGGCCGGCTCTTTTATATTTAGGTCATCTAAAAACGCCTGCCGCTCTGTTTGCTCAAGAAGGCTTAATTCCGCCTCAATTTTAGCCGATGTCTGCATGACCTTAAACTGAAAATCCTTATATTTCTCCTCTACGTTCTTAACCAAAGACGAATCAATTATCTTATCGTCATTAATGTTCAAAACTATGATCATCGGCTTTCTGGTCAAAAACTGGTAAGTCGACATGAGCTTTTTCTCTTCGTCATTAAGAGTGAAATTTATCAAAGGCTTATTTTCATCCAGGGTCTGTTTCATTCGGACGATGATTTCTCTCTCCTTGTCTTGCAGGGAGCTGCTCGCTCCTTTTTTCTTCTCATTGTCTATACGCTCGATCCTTTTCTCGACAAGGATAAGGTCGCTTAAAACAAGCTCGGTCAATATTTTATCAATGTCCCTTAGGGGGTCAACGCTTCCCTCGGAATGAAAGACTGCTTCGTCTTTAAAAGCCCGGACAATATGGCAAAGCGCATCGCATTTCTCAAGCGACTTTAAAAATTCCCCGCTTTTTACGGTCTCTTCGTCGAATTTGGGAAGAAGCACAACGTCAATTGTGGCCGGGACCTGCTTAAGCGGTTGGTACATCGAAACAAGATAGTCAAAACGGCTGTCGCGGATCAGCGCCGCGCCTATCTTAATTTCCTGCTTGCCAAAATCAGCCTGAGATTTGTTTCCGGTCAAGAGTTCAAAAAAGGCCTTTTTCCCGACCTGGGGTAAACCGATTATTCCGATTTTCATTGTTTTATTTTAAGGCGAGGTTTCGTATCCGGGCCTTTTCTCACTTTCTGGCGGAAGAATAATTTTTTAGGTCATATTTGATTTCGGTAGCCGGCATTTCAATTTTATCTATAGTGACACCGGCCTTGGCAAAAAATTGCGTCGCCAGAGTATCATGGTAATCGCTGAAAACAACAACTCTTTTTATCCCGGCGGCAATTATCGCCTTAGCACAGGTGGTACAGGGCATATTGGTCACGTAAGCTGTTGCCCCATCGACCGAATTGCCGTGCTTTGCCGCCTGGGTCAGGGCGTTCATCTCCGCGTGATTAGTCCTAAGGCAATGATTCTCCACGACCAAACACCCCACATCCTCGCAGTGATCGTCACCCGGAATAGAGCCGTTATAGCCGGTCGCGATAACGCTTTTTTCCTTGACCAAAACGCATCCGCAATGCATCCTGGGGCAAGTGGCCCGCTCGGAGGCCAGCATCGCGAGTTTTAAGAAATATTTATCCCAGTCCGGTCTCGTCATAAAAAGCTCCTAATATAGTGTTAATTCAAGTATTATGATTTTAACAGATAGTATATTATATGCAAGTTTTGCTTTGGCAAGATATTTCTTTACAAGAGGACAATTATATATATCATAGCTTCGTGCCTTGTGCACTTTTAAGCGGATCATAATTAAAACTATTATTGTGACTGATAAAAAGATATGAATCCTTAAATGCGCAAAATCATCTTAATCTTAATCACCTGCCTTGGCTTTATTTCCTGCCGCCCCCCGATAAAAGCTCCGGAGCAAATAAAAAATATCAACAGCGAAAATAAATATTACGAAAGCATATATGGCGGGCAAATTTCGAAAGAGGAATTCAAGAAACAAGTGCAAGGCTCAAAGAAAATCGCCGATATTTTCATGAAAAATGGCCTTGCCTACCTCAAGGAAGAAAATGACCTTGAAAACGCGATAGTAAACTTCCGCAAAGCGCTGAATGCCTCACCATTGTACCCTTTTCTTATGAACAGTGGAGAGATAATATTATGCGGCAGCATGGAAAAACCAGAAG
>JADFZM010000133.1 GCA_015232535.1 Candidatus Omnitrophota bacterium | reverse complement strand
CGAGACAACTACAACAACTTATGTCGGTAATCTTTATGAAAGCACCTCCACCTACCCCCGCACCCAAAGCACCTCCCATCCATGCCCCTCTTCCGATATCTTTATGATATATCGCCGCACTCCCAGCCCCTCCAATAGAGCCGCTTAACCCTCCGCGTAAAGCTGCTAAGCCTAAACCTGCCTTATTCATATCAAAGAAATTGCCTATTTTCCCGGCGATTCCTCCTCCGGCAAATCCAGCAGCAAAGCCAACCCCCATACCAATTGCGAAATCACCAAAACTACCGCCATTGACAAAAGCACTAAATGCGGAACTAATTATCGCCCCAATAAAAGGCATCCCAATAAAAGTAAAGGCAACGCTTAGTATTGTTCCGCCCCATTGCTTAAAGAAGTTTCCGACCTTCTTCCAAAAACTATGCCCGGTAGGGTCAATATGGTTTACCGGATTGTTTCCACAGTATGAATAGCGATTTAATGTTTGTGGATTCCCACCCGGGCTTTGCACTATCGTATCCGGAGTGATGAAGCGGCCGATTTGAGGATTATACCATCGAACGATTCATTACGATTTCTTGTGTGAGAAAGAGCAAAATTAAGTCAACTACAGAAAATATTTCAACTTTTTTATGGTAGTTGGGCTAGTATTTAAATAACTCCTTGCTTTTACTTCTTAACCTAAACTGATCAAAATCCTCAACATTTTCCACATCAGACTTTTTTTCAAAAATATCACTAAAACTCGCTTGCGCTATAACTTCCTTTCCCATTTCAATCCCAAAATTTTTATTATCAACGCTGTAAGTTAAGACTATTTCTCTCATATCTGTTTGATGAAGATAAGAGCCTTCCATTTTGGGAATATATGATACGCCTCTAAATATTATATCTTTTGCTTTATTCATTATAGGCCTTTCAATTATAAAAGGAATGCTCCCTTCTTGATTGGGATTGACCCAGTAAACCCCCTTCATTCCAACCCCCCTTGCGTCCAAATTAATCTTTGCTTCATTCTTTGTAATCACATAATAGTTTTCACTATTTCCGCTAAATTCAAATGCTCTGTTTTTGTCTCTGTTGACTATTCTTAGCTTATAGTGGTTCGGCATAAAGCCTTTTTCAAAATAAAACTGAACCTCATCCTTTTGCGTAGGTTTCGCGATTGCCTGCGTCACCACACAAGCTAAACAATTAAAAATAATTAACAATATAAAAATTATTAATAAGAAAGCCCTCATAAGCACTCCTCCTAATTCTGCCCTGGTAGCAAATTTCTAAAAAGACTAGTTTCCTGTCCTGAGGCTGGCTGAACTAACCAAGCAGCAACTCTTGAAGGATTAGTAACCCCAAATGTTGTCAGGCTACTAGGGACATTTAACCCTATAAATCTTGAAGTATCTAAAGCAAAATCACTGCAATTTGTAGCTAGGGAAAATGTTCCCGGATTATTGACTTGCATAGCAATCCGATTAACTTGAAATGTATTTACTTTTATACTTCCTGTTGTCATAGCCCCTGATATAAAGAAATTATCTTCTTGCTTAATTACACCTGGCCTAATTTTACCAAACATCCAACTTAATTTATCATTACTTCCGACGTCGGGATATTTTCCAAAGGCTACACCATCAACGCTTTGCCCCATATGCCCCTCGCCAGATATCATTTCAAATCTATGGGAATCATTACTCAACCCTAAAAAATCTGAAGAGATGCTATCGGTCATATCTGATAATCTTCTATTTAAACTTGAAAAGTCCCGATTACTCATAAATTCTCCATGTTTCTGCCAATTCTTAAACTGCTGTGACCCAAAAAATCCTCCGATGGCTCCCGCGCCTCCGCCAAACATTGCACCTCTTCCTACATTTCCACCACTTATAGCCGCACCAGCCGCTCCTATTGCTGCTCCTTGCAATGCCGAGGCACCCATTCTTACCCCTAAATTTCCTATGCCGCTTATAAAATCAGCAGTTCCTATTCCTATCGCGCCTCCCACTAATGAACCCCCCATTGCGCCTAAAATACCTCCGGCACCCGCGCCATTTAGCCCCGCAGACAGTCCGGAAGAAAGAGTATTAATTAAATACATCAAGGGCGCTAACGCAGGAACAATGATTGATACCGCCGTACAAACAACGCTAACAATTGTAGACCAAAACTTACTGAACCAACTGTGTCCCGTTGGGTCTGTTCTATTAACGGGGTTATTTCCACAATAAGAATATCTATTAAGGCTTTGCGGGTCACCTGGAGATTGGACTATCGTATCTGGTGTTAAAATTCTTCCGACGGTGGGATTATAATATCTGGCTTATGCTAAGTATTTCGCCTCTTTAGGATAAAAAAGAATCTCTAACCTTTCTCGAATTGTCAAAGATCAACTCAAAGATAAAATAGCCGTAGTGGCGGCTCATCCAGATTAAACTCTCATAGCCAATGAAGGTCTTGTGAGACGATGTCCTTAAACTGCAAGGCATCAAATATGCTCTTCGAACTTATGAGGGTGATGGATGAGTGCCAAGTAAGCGCGACAGGGTCTAAATCCTTTTAAGATACGCCCTCACCGTAAGTAAACACGGCTTGTCTCATCCACCACAGCCTCCATTTTATCACTAAAATTTAAAGAGTCATTATTTTCTTTATTCAGCCCATGAAGATCATCGTTGTAAGGTCGCTTTGTTTTCATAATCGCATAAGCAATTCGAAGGATTTTACAAGCAATAGCAATGATAATTTTTCGCTTATCTCCTTTTAGAACTTCTTTCTTTTGCAGTAAATTCAGATATTTCATGCGTAAGTTGCTGTCATTTCGTGCAGCTACCATTGCCGCCTGATAAGCAGCCGAGCGTAAAGATGGCTTCCCTCGCCGGGAGATCCTAATATCCCCGTTAAACTGGCCCGACTGCAACTGCGCCAAATCAAGCCCGGCTAACTTTAAAATCTGTTTACTAGACCTATAATTATTAATATCCCCGATTGATGTAATCATAATTGCCGCTAAAATCGGGCCAACTCCCGGAATTGTTTGTAACAACTCATAGTCTTCGCAATCTTTAGTTAAACTCTGGACTTTTTTAAGCATGTCCTCTTGGACCTGAGTAATTTCATTTATCCGCTGAATAGTGAACCTTGTCTCATATCTTAACGATTCGCTTTCATCCTTACTACCGATACTTTCACAAGCCAACTTATGAATCCTGGATAATTTACTCTTTTTAATCGTCGGGTCTGTATGTTTAACAATGTCTATAATAAATTTCTCCTCAGAGATCTTGGCGATATCTGCCGGTAAAGGATACCGTGTTAAGATCGTCATCGGGACTAATTCGCTCACCTCATCAAATACTTGGTGGAATTCAGGAAAGGTTATGCACAAAACATTGTTTTGCAGCCGGACTTTATACTTGCCTCGCTCCTGCGATAATCGGGAATACAGCGTCATTAGCCGTCGCATATCACCGTAAGGGACATTCGGATAATTAAAATACAGTATCTTGCCTTGTTTAATACAATCCACAATATTCCAGGCATCTTTGACATCATTTTTGTTCCACGATAAATCCAGAGTATCGCGGTTGCGCTTAGTAACCAGGCTGGCCACCATAACAACATATATCTTATGCTCCTCAAGATAATGCATTAAAGGAATCATAAAATTCCCAGTTGTTTCAACTCCGACGACTGTTGCTTTTGGGGACAGGGCCTCTTTGTATTGGGTTATCTTTTCGCGTAGGGAATCAAAACCTTCCTTGGTATTCTCAAACTTGAAGTGCTTGTTCAGCAGGCGCCCCGATGAGAGCATAAAACACGCGTCGCATTTTTCTTTAGCGACATCGACTCCGATTAACAAATAATCCTGCGCTTCTTTGATTGAATTTTTGATTGATTCGAAATATTCCCGGCGGGTATTTACTTTACTCATCTCCAACCTCCTGTTTTGTTGGTTAACTTGCCTTAACTTAACACCAACAATTCGAAAAAGGTTAGAGATTTTTTATGCTAATCAAGTTTCGCTGATAGTTTTTACCATGGACCGAACCACTTATATCCTAAAGTACATTTATCTGGAGAGCTTTTATATGTCCAAGACTCAATTATTTTAGTATCTTTATTAACATAATAAGCCCACTTACAACCATTTTCCAATTCAAACAGATATTCATCTTGGATCGAACTATACGAAGATATTTTGGGTGGCATCGTAGAACTCCAAGAAATCTTGTCTCCAATATACATATTCCTAACTTCAACAAAATTGGCATTAGTTGCACAACCACAGGACATAAAAATTAAAATGAGAAGAAAGATTTTTCGCATATTCCCCTTTTTATTCTTTAGACTTCTGAACTAGTAAGAACGTTGCCGCTCATATCCATAAATAACAGACGGGGCAACTGCACCCGACGATCCTAACATTAATGGAACAGCTATAGGTGTTGCGATAGCTACATTTAACGGATTAGTGAAGCCACCTATTACATCTCCAACCATCGAAGGTTTTATTAATGTCCCATCTACTTTATACCCCCAACTGTTCAAGAAATCGTGTGGCCCTGCCCAAGATTCCATTACACGATTTACAACCCCTTTCGGAGGATAATTTATCCCAAATATTTTACCTTGCCCCCCTTGGAGACCACCCAATGGACTCGGTTCATTCTTTGCCCCAGGATTATTATCCCACCGATTACCAGCTAATTTAAAACCATCTCCATCCAATCCATCGCTAACACCACTGCAATTATGCGAATCCCTATAAGATTGAGCTATCATTTTTGCTCGTAAATATTGCCCTGTATCCCTAATCAAAGAATAAGCCCCAGCAGTAGCGCCACCCATCAAAGCTCCTTCTCCGACGTCCGTGCCATTTATGCCTGCTACAGCTGCTCCGGAAGCAGCACCACCTATAAATCCAGCAGCAAAATTACTTGCCATTGATGCTCCCGAGGTCAAAGGTCCGGCTGCTCCTCCAATGGTTATCCCTCTGGCAATTCCATCGGAAAAAGCGCTCAATCCGGGCGCTAGGCCCGCAAACAAGCCTCCTGCTACAGCCCCTGTTAG
>JADFZM010000132.1 GCA_015232535.1 Candidatus Omnitrophota bacterium | reverse complement strand
TAAAATTATTTTTGGGGACAAAATGCTACCTGTGGAAGAAAGATTATCTTCCGAGTCAAAAGCAATAATCGCATGGATTGACCGGATTTTCCGGGGAGTAACCGGGCTTAATGTCCCCGGGAGCGCTGAGTATGCCGCTTTCTGGAAGACCGCGCGGCGGAAGTTCATATTAGCGCCAAGATTCGGATTTGCGTCTTTGGATCTATTACCCCGCGACCTTTCCAAAAACATAATTACCGCCGCTATCACTCCGGAAATGCACGAGGCAGGGAAATCTGTCCAAATTAATCTAATCGAGGGATTAGTTGTCCCTTTTGTGCAAAATAATCGGGCCGGGGGATTCTTTATTGATGGCCAAGGCGAAATTAAAAACTTTATGGGAAACGATTCGGAGGAAGCGCACGTCCGCACGTATGTTACTCATGTAATGACCCGGGCCGTATTCGTTGACCCAGCTTTAAACGCGGCATGGGAGAAGATTCTTGCTATCTGGAAAGAAAAATTTGGAATACAAGCGCCCGAGTTCCGTGAGGATATCGGAGGATACGAGGATGCGCGAAACGCCTGGGGATATTTAGCCGGGACAATACAAAATATCGTTTCTCAGCTCAGTGAGTCCGGACAAACATCTTTACGCTTCAGGACTATCGGACAAACGGCAGAAGACTTTAACTCCTCCAGCGGAAATGAAACAATAATCGACGATATCTCGGCAGGGACAATTCTCAGCCTTGGTTTAATGAACTACCTCCGTAACCGCTTAAATAATAAATTCGCCCGGTTTCTGCAAAATCCGTCTTTTCATCCGGATTCGACATTTCACATATTTTTTGAAGATTTCACAACCCCGACAGTAAGGTTAATTATTATCCCGCCGGGCCAAAAGCTGGATTTGGGCCAAAAAGGCGACCAGGCGATGCTGGGAGAAAACAGGATACTGCAAAGATTAAAATTCAGCGCAACCCATGAAATGAGCGCGGAGGAATATCAGAGGGCATTTATAAAAACTAATAATTGGCGGGAATTTAACTGGAAAAGGAAAGCATGGCAAAGTAAACAGATCGGGGCTCTTGTGGCTCTTGATGATGGCATGCCGGTTGCGGCTTATGAATACCGCGTCCGTAAAGTTAAACAAGAGGACGGAAAACAAGCCAAAGACGCTATCGGTTACGGGATTTATGTCCAAAAGAAAGGGCTGTATAGAAGGCAGGGCGTCGGTGTGGCGTTAGCGCTGGAATTATACGACTATTTAAAAAAGCAAGGGTTTCGTAAGTTTGTGTACAGCCACCCCCATAAGGGGACGGTTTTGAGGACCCCCGAAGCTCAATCACTTGCCTGGAAGCTAATCCGGATATTGGGCGATGAGGTAGTAAATTACAGTTTATATAAAGGTAAAAATGAGATCAAAACGCTGGTGATTGACCTTGAAAAATTCGACCCTCGGAAGGTAAGGCGGTATATGAAATCCGCGGGAGAAAATCCGCCGGGTAATCCAGGTTCAGGTATTATTGAAAAACAAACTGCATCAAAGGAAGGAAATGTCCCGGCGAGGATGGTTCAGCCGATCGCAGGGCTCGACAATAAGATCGCCGTTAATCCCGAAACGGGGCGCTTAAGCTTTGCGGGAGACGAGCCGGTGGTGAAACTCGATTTTGATTTCTACGCCGAGCGGCACGGTGTCACGGACGGGAATCAAAAAGAGGTTTTCCAGGGAAATGCGGATGAAGCAATAAACCAATTAAATGAAGAAGGGCGACGGCAGGTAAAAGAAGGCGCGGAAAAACTGTTTGTTATGCTTGAGGAGAAACTACGAAATGGCGAAAATTTTATTTTCCTGACCAGCGAATTAACAAGGGCGCAGGACACCGCCCAGGCTTTTGTTGATTTGGTTAAAGAAAGGTTAGGCCTCGCGATAGAGGTAAAAATTGACCCCGGCGCGAATGAAATTAATTTTGGCACCTGGAGCAATCGTTCCCCGGAAAGTTTTCCGAAGGAAACAGATAATATGCTGCGGTATCGAGGCGAGGACGCTACAGTCGCGGCGCCTAAGGGCGAAAGCTTTATTGATGTGCTAAGACGGCAAAAGGCCTGGATGGAAGAATTGAACCGTAAATATGCTGGCAAAACAGTTGTGCTTTTTGGACATGGCGTTACGATCAGTGCTATTAGGGTATTATTAGGCGATAAGCAAATGGCGGATGAAACCGCTCAGATCGGCTGGCGCAAAGAGAAAATGCTTCCCACAGCACAGCCCGTTTTATTGTCAACAATGGATAAAGCCATGCTGGGAAAAATTAGATATGACCCGGCAGTTATTACCCGGCTCACCGATAAAGTGGCCGCGCTCAGAAATGTTTTTGACGCACAGGATGCTTCGGCTTTCGATGCTGAAATGAAAGGAAGTTTTGTTGATGCCTTTGAGTTGGCGGTTTTAAAAGAAGATATTTTGCTTCCTGATTTTATTAATGAGATTTTTTCCCTCGCCCAGCAGGACCCCCAATACCGCGACAATACCCGCATATTATTTTTAAAAGCCGGGGCGGAGCCCCTGGGGGAAATGGCAAAAGTTATGGCGAAGGTTATGGGCAATGGCCTTGAGGACAAGATTCATAATGTCTGGGCGACAATGGGCAATTATGAAGCAATGAAGAAGGATCCGGAACAGGCAGTGTTGTTTGTAAAATATTTATACGACCAAGGTGTTTTGGATGAAACAACTACCAGGCTTTTTGTGGTGGACACCGATTCTCGAATCCCTTTCTGGACCGGAACAGAAAAAATATTTTATCGCACCTTATTGAATCCAAAGGTTATTGCTAAAGCCAATAAAAGGTTTGGCTTAAAACTAAAGCCATGGAATTCGAACCAAGGATTAAATTTAGAAATTATTTATCAGATGCTTCCGGATATTGGCAATAGGACGGCAGAGTTCTCCCATGTTTTGGAAAACCAGGATCATTTTGATCCGGCCGACTATTTGAAACGAATGATAGTAAAAGGGTTATCCGTAGAAAAAGATTTGCTGGGTAAGGCGGTAAGAGGTTTACGTCGGAGGAAACAAAGGGAAACGATAATTAACTCCTATGGCGAAATTGATACTATGACCAAGATTGCGAGCATAGGCCGGAGGTTTATTTTGGGTAAAGATGGGATAGTGCGGCCGGATATAAAAAATCCGCGTTATCCGACTTCAGACGAAACCTACCCTTTAACGCCGGAAATTTTTATCCGCCATTACCTGCAATACGCCGGTTTAATCATGGGGACATTAACCGCTCTCGAAGGATTAGGCTACGACGTGGCACAAACGGAAGCGCAGTATTTGAACATGCTGGAAGAAAATTTAAGGAAGGCAAAGTTGGACTGGGAGGCAAAGACAGAAGGCGACCAGGCGATGCTGGGCAAAGAAGGCGGCGAAATTGCCGCCGGGCCAAGCAGCACAGACAAAGCTTTAGGCCAAAGGATAAAAGAAGTGCGCTTAAAGCAAGGTTTTTCTGTCATCGATTTAGCAGAAAAATTGGGAGTCAGCCGACAAGCTATATCCTTTTGGGAGTCAGGTAAGAGTGTACCAGCGCCCGGTAATCTTATACAATTAGCGGCAGTATTAAAAACGGATGTTTCGGTTCTGTATACGGGCAAGCCTTTGGCGGAAGCTTTACAAGAGGGTAGTTTAGGCCAGAGAATAAAGATATTAAGGATGGTCAGAGGCCTTACACAAAATGACTTAGCACAAAAGATAGGAGTTTCTGGCCCGTCGTTAATCAGCCTTTGGGAACAAGGCAAGAGAAAACCATCAGCCCATCATCTTGAAGAACTAGAAAGGGTATTAGGCATAGCTGTGTCCCTAAATTATACGAGCGAGCCTTTGGATGAGGCCGCAATAGAGGCTTTAAAAAAGGCGAGTTTAGGCCAGAGAATAAAGATATTAAGGAAGGCCAGGAGATTTACGCTAAGAGCGTTAGCGCGAGCGGTCGGGCTTCCAATGTATCGCATTTTTAATTTTGAACACGGTAGAGAAATTCCTAAAGGAAAGGATTTGGAAGCCTTGATGCGGGCCTTAAATGTTTCCCGGGATATATTGACCGGGTTTTCTGTCGCTCCGGAGAAGGCAATTCCGGACAAGAGAGAAACATCTCCCGACAAAGCGATGCTGTCCCGAGTTGAAGCGGCGTTCGAGAAATTAACGGCAACCGATGGAGGAAAAGTTGTTTTCGGCAAAGCCCTGGAAAAAGCAATGGCGAAAGTCGGATTCAGCCGCCCGAAAGCCGAATATTTTTCCATCGCCGATGTCTGGGCGGAGTTCCTTCATGAGAATTTCTCAAGGGTCCAAGAAGGCAACGGTTTAATCCTGGATAATAATTCATGGAATGAAGGACGCCTGCGGGATGAAATAGTCGCAAAGCTTTCCGCGATCATCGAAGACAAGTTTACCTTTTCGGATAAACTGATGAAAAAAATAATCGCCCGCGCTAAGGCTTTAAAGGGCAAGGTCATCGCCCGCTCGAGCGGCCGGCTTGAGGATAATTTTGAGAACAGCCTGGCGGGAGTATTTACATCAATTAAAGCGGAAAATCCGAAATTAGCGGCAGTGGCTATCGCGGAAGTGTTTAAAGACGCCGTTAACAAGATTTGGATAGAGAGAAATATTAGGCAAAATATGGTTGATGCTGTGCCGAATATTTTATCTGTTGAGGAAGGTTTTGGCATAGAGCTGGATGAATTTATTGATTTTGAGGCTTCCGGGACTTTATTTTCCGACGTGCACGGGCATGTTTCTATTGAGGCGGTTTTTGGCGACGCGGCCTTCGCGGTCAAAGACGCCGGAGCAAATACCGCGCGGTATGTCTTAAGGCGGGACGGCAGCGTTTTTCATAACGGCGATGAGGTGCGTTTTTCGCCTTCCTTTGATAAACTGCCGCATGCTTTAAGATATAAGGATAAAACTCTTGAGTTAAGAGACGGCCGGCAAAAGGAAATCGAGAAATTCTTAGAAGAGAAAAATTATCCGCAAATTAAAGGCCAAACCGCGCCGATTTCAGTTGAACAGGCGAAAGAATTAAAGAGAATCGCCGTCGAATTAGAAATTGAGTTAGGCCGGCAGATTTTACTTGCTGCGGGAGAAACAGCAACTGTGTCATTGCGAGCGAACCCGGCTTATCGGGAGAGCGAAGCAATCCCTGACAATTTACAAGAAGGCGAGATGGCTTCACCTAAACAACAGGTTCGCAGTGACATAAATAATAATGAGCGGATTCCTCTCGATATCGAATGGGGGATAAAGGACGGAAA
>JADFZM010000131.1 GCA_015232535.1 Candidatus Omnitrophota bacterium | reverse complement strand
GGAAAATTGTTTTATCAATGTACTTTGGGACAAGTAGGACCAAGCTTTCAGGAAGGCGGTTATTATCTATCTGATACTGAAGGACTTTCTCTATTATATAATTCCCGCGAATGCGTGAATTTAAATGTTTTATGCGAGAGCGCCTATTTCCCCATAGATGTAAAGCGGAGCATATTATGACGGCTAACATAACACATATATAAAAATCCGTTCTTTTATTTCTCGTTAATAAAATAATCAAGAACATAAAAATTAGCGCTTCGGCAAAAGCGCAAAAACTTAAAACTATTTCGGCCGGCTGAGAGAAAGCGAAACCGGAGGAGAAAAAAGATACAACGAAAGCCAGTAAAATCGCCGCCGCTATCCCCGCAATAAAAATCATCTTATCTTTTTTAATTATTTTTTCCATATATAAATTTTAACAGCTCATTCTTTGAATAAAAATCCTTTATTTCCCATTTTTGAGAGTGAGAAATACTCTTTCCCGCGGGAATTGTTATCAAAGGAGAGTGCGTTTCAATCTCGAAGTAATTATGACAGTCGGAGTTAAAAACCTCGACGGTTGAATCGTGCGGATATTCCCTCGCCGGAAAAACAGGGAAGCTCTTTATCAAGCAAGCATATCCAAATTTGGATTTTCTCGACACGGCGACCAACCCTACATTGCTTTTCGCTCCGAACTTGAACAAAGTATTATCGCGGCAAGGAATCTTGCTCCATCCTCTGCTATAAACAGGAATAATTTCATTCGATGGCAATGATTTATCTTCTAAATGATAAGAGCGGACATCTTTTTGCGCGGCCGCAAGAAAACAATCGCAAGGCTTTAAAACTTGTGTTACATTCCAAATACCTTTGGTTATAGGTTGCTCCGAACAATTAACAAATACTTGATTCAAAAAAACCTTACCGTCATGCTCGAGGGATACTTCTCTTATTATCCTCAAGCCTGTTTCGCGGCAGATCGGGCTGGTCAAAATGATTTTACCTTGGCCAACAGTTGCCTCATATTTTCCCGCATCCAAATCTAAAGGCGGAATATTTAACTGCCATTCTTTTTCCGGGGCAACCCAGGTCTTGTCTCCGCCCCAAAGCAAAAAACCCAGCTTTTTCTTTAGGGCAATAAAATCAATGCAGCCAAGGTCAAAAACCAGGCCCATTAGATCTTTATCAACGTAAAACAGCTCTTCCCCTTTATATTTAAGTGAAATGATCCTTCCGCCTACATCCGGAATAATCCCTAAACTTAAACCCCTGCTACTTAAGGAAAGACCCTTCCAGCCGTATATATTTGTTTTTTTGATCGGCATAATATCGATTACTTAACTATTAATAGTAATTTAAATATAAACAGATGGCAACCCAAAAAGCGCAATTCACAAAAATCGCTTGATAAACCAAGAAAATAAGCTAAAATCTGGAGAAAGTTTAATAATCCAATCTAAGGGGTGAACAATGTTAGATTACCTTTTGACCGAAGAACAAAAGATGATTAAAGATATCTGCCGGCAGATAACGGATGAGAAAATCCGCCCCGTAGCCGCAGAACTGGACAGGACCGAGGAATTCCCCTGGGAACCGCTTAGAGTCATGGCACAATCTGACCTTTTCGGCGTTTATATCGAGCAAAAATACGGCGGTATGGGCGGAGGTGTCCTTGAGCTTTGCCTGGCAACCGAAGAATTTTCAAAAGGCTGCGGAGGGATTGCTGTCTCTTACGCCGCATCTGCCTTAGGAACCTATCCTATAATTATCGGTGGAAGCGAGGAAATGAAGCAAAAATACCTCCCCGACCTTGCCTCGGGTAAGAAAATCGCCGCTTTCGGTATTACCGAGCCGGCAGCAGGTTCTGACGCCTCAGCTATGCAGACAACAGCGAAAAAAGACGGCGACCATTATATCTTAAACGGCACGAAGCATTTCATCACTAACGGCGGCGAAGCGCAAATTTACACCATAGTCGCCATGACCGACCGCCATAAAGGTGCCCGCGGCGCTTCTATCTTTTTGGTCGAGAAAGGCACTCCCGGTTTTACATTCGGGAAGAAAGAAGACAAATTAGGCATCCGCGCTTCCGCGACCCGCGAGCTTATTTTTCAGGATTGCAAAATACCCAAAGAAAACCTGGTCGGAAAAGAAGGCGCCGGGTTTCTTTTAGCAATGAGAACATTTGATAAATCCCGGCCCGGGATAGGCGCTCAAGCCGTCGGCATAGCGCAGGGGGCATTGGATGCCGCAATAAAATATTCCCGGGAAAGGAAACAATTCGGGAAATCGATATCAAGCTTCCAGGGCATTCAATTCATGCTCGCGGATATGGCGACAAAGGTCGAGGCGGCCAGAGCCCTTGTTTACGCTTCAGCCCGCGAAATCGACGCCGGCAAAGGCGACACGATGAGCTCTTCTATGGCTAAGCTCTTCGCCTCGGATGTTGCGATGGAGGTGACGGTTGATGCGGTTCAGATTTTCGGCGGCTACGGCTATTTAAAGGAATATCCGGCGGAAAAATATATGCGCGACGCAAAAATCTGCCAGATATACGAAGGCACAAACCAAATCCAAAGAGATGTTATCGGCCACGCGCTGATCAAAGAGGCGGCTTCCAAAAAATGAACATAATCGTCTGCATAAAACAGGTTCCCGACACAACTCAGGTCCAGATCGATCCCGTTACTAACACCCTAAAACGCGAAGGCGTGCAGTCGATAATAAATCCGTTCGACACTTACGCCATCGAAGAGGGGGTCCGTTTAAAAGAAAAATTTAACGGAAAAGTTACAGTCATCACCATGGGCCCTCCGCAAGCTGAAAACGCCCTTCGAGAAGCTATTTCTCTGGGCTGTGACGAAGGGATTTTGATCAGCGACCGCGCTTTCGCCGGCTCGGATACGCTCGCAACCAGCTATACGCTTTCTCAGGCAATAAAGAAAATCGGCGCCTTTGATATAATCATTTGCGGCAAACAGGCTTCAGACGGGGATACAGCACAGGTGGGCCCGGGAATCGCGACCCATCTTGACTTACCGCAGGTCACCTACGTCAAAAAGATTGAAAATATCAAAGATAAAGAAGCAACAATCGAGCGCATGACGGAAGAAGGTTTCGAAATTGTCGTAACCTCCCTTCCCTGCCTGATTACGGTTGTTAAGGAAATTAACGAGCCGCGCATCCCCTCTTTAAAAGGAAAAATGAAAGCCAAAAGCGCCCAGATCCAGACATGGAAATCAATTGACTTGGACGTTTCAGAAGAAAGGCTTGGCTTAACCGGCTCCCCTACTTGGGTAAATAAGATCTTTACGCCTCCTCCCCGCCCAAAGGGACAGATATTAGAAGGAGAAGCGGCCGCCTGTGTCGATAAAATGGTAAATATTCTAAAGTCTCATATAAACACATTAACCATATTATTTATTTTATTTTTTTCAGTTTCATCTTTTGCCCAAACTGGATATTTAGAAGGCCCTTTAGATAAAAAAGAGACAAAAGAAGTAGATGAATTTATGGGATATTACAACACAGCTTTTGATGCATCTGATAACGGAAACTTAGATAAAGCATTAGAATATTATCTTAAAGCATATTCAATTTATCCAAAAGACTACCAAACTAATCTAGGAATTGGAACTGTCTATTATGAGAAAGGAAACTATGAAGAAGCTCTTCCATATTTAAAAAAAGCTTCTGAGATTTATCCAAGCAAACTCGCTCCTTACATTGCCATAGGAGTAACTGCTAGATCAGCCGGGAAAAATGATATATCTTTAGATTTCTTGACAAAAGGTTACGAAATACATCCTGATGAACCGGCAATTTGTTCAGAACTTTCCAAAACATATACTATCTTACAAGAATTTGATAATGCTCTTTTTTACGCAAAGAAGGCTTTGGAGATTAATCAAACAAAAGAGATAATTAACGGCGTTAACTATTTAGACTTGGGCATAATTTATTTTCAAACAAATAAAATGGATGATGCAAGTCAGGCTCTCGAGAAAGCAATAGAATTTTTTGAGAAGGAAGGCAAAGAAAATTATTTAAAAATCGCCCAAGATCTTCTTAAAAAAATATAATCAAATTGTTAAAATTTTTAGGGATAAATATCTTGAAGGATCACGTAAAATGAACGAAATAAAAATACTTAAAGATAAATGTACCGGATGTACCCTTTGCGTTAAGGTCTGCCCTTTCATCGCGATAAGCATGTCGGGTAAATTAGCGGTTATCGATTACGATAAATGCACGCTTTGCGGCGCCTGTGTCGAATCATGCAAATTCAAAGCAATCGAAATAAAAAAAGAATCCTCCAAAACCCCGAATATCGAAGCTTACAAAGGCGTTTGGGTGTTCGGCGAGCAAAAAAAAGGCAAAATCCAATCGGTTGTTTACGAGCTTTTAGGGAAAGGGCGCGAACTCGCCGATAAATTAGGCGTTGAGCTTTCCTGCGTTGTTGTCGGGCATAATATTAAAGATAAAGCCGATGAATTGATACACCGCGGGGCTAATAACGTTTATATCGTTGACGCTCCTGAACTTGAAAACTTTCTTGATGAGCCATACACAAACGTTTTAGTCCAATTAGTCAGGAAATACCGCCCGGAAATATTTATCTGCGGGGCGACCATTATCGGACGCTCTCTTATTTCCCGGGTCGCGGTAAAACTCCATACCGGATTAACCGCGGATTGCACAGGCCTTGACGTCAATGTCCAAGACAGAGCGCTTTTGCAAACACGCCCAGCCTTCGGCGGTAATATCATGGCGACAATCCTGAGCAACAATCACCGCCCGCAAATGGCGACCGTTCGCCATAAGGTTTTTAAGGAAGCTCCGATTAATAAATCACACAAAGGCAAAGTTATAGTCGAAGAAACATCGAAATCTCTTCTTAAATCCCGCACCAGGATAATCGATATCGTTGAGGAAGTAACATCAACAATTAATGTCGCCGAAGCGGATATAATCGTTTCCGGCGGACGAGGGCTTCGCTCCCCGGAAAACTTTAAAATGCTTGAGGATTTAGCCAAGGTACTGGGAGGCGCTGTCGGAGCTTCCCGCGCCGCTGTTGATTCGGGCTGGATGCCTTATTCGCATCAGGTCGGACAAACCGGAAAAACAGTCTGCCCTAAACTATATATCGCCTGCGGGATTTCAGGCCAAATACAGCATTTAGTCGGTATGCAGTCATCGGATATGATACTGGCGATCAATTCCGACCCGCACGCACCGATCTTTAGCGTCGCCACATTGGGGATCGTGGGCGACGCCTTCGAAGTAGTGCCCTTACTCACAAAAAAGTTTAAAGAAGTGTTGGG
>JADFZM010000130.1 GCA_015232535.1 Candidatus Omnitrophota bacterium | reverse complement strand
GTCTACCGACGACGCGCAGACACAAGGGTATATTCAAAAGTTAAGAAAACTTGCGCAAAAAGCCGCAGGAGTAGGCAAGCAAACCGGGTCGCTTGAGAAGGAGCAAGGCGCTGAGGCATTGCTTGTTTCGGGCGAGCTAAATGTAAAACCTTTGCAAGTTAATTTGCCGGTCTCCCCTATGCAAGCGCAATCCGTCCGCGGGGCGATGGAGGAAACGCAGGAGCTATTCTCCCAACTGACCCCAGCTCAGAGAATGTGGGGGATTGTCAATAAAATCATGGAGAGTCTGGCAGAGCCGGCAGCGGCCCAGCAAAAGGGAGAAAGCCAACAGTTATCGCCTTTAGACAAAGCCAAGCTACTTTCCCTCGATGCCTTGGCTGATTCAGCGTCTCAAGGAAAATATATGGAAACTACTGTACTGTTAGACCGAGCCCAACATAACGATTCTTTGGCCGTCCAAGAGAGAATAAGATCGATAAATCCCCGCGTTTTTATTGAAAAAGCTTCAAGGGGGGATTTCTTTTCGGATGTAAAATTTCTGGAACTATTCGCATATTGGGGTAATCCCTGGGCTAATGAATTCTTCCGTACGTTTAACCCGCAAGTTTATATTCAAAAATATGTTGAACATCATAATCCCTCGCGAATAATGGATGGACTCGAGCTCTTAGAATTCTTTGATTATAAAGGTAACCCATTCGCCAAAGAATTCCGCAGAACCTACAATCCGCTAGGACTCTTTGCTTTTTCAGAAGGCGATAGCCGTCTTTCGCCGGAGGAAAAGGAGAGAGCAGTCGAAATCATGCACAAACTTACGGAAGCGGAAAATATAACAGCCGCTTATATGATAGCGAATTTAGCATCCCAGGGGAACCGCGTTGCCGAGTTTTATGTATCCCGCTCGACGAATAATATTGTCTTGGGTATGCGCCAGGCGCATTTAGAGGAAGGGATGTCGTATGAGGAATTAGAGAGACAGGTTTCTCTTGTGAAAGATGTCAGTCCTTATCTTTTGTTGAATGCTTATATTTCAAGGGAAAGTTTTGGCGATTTAGCTAAGATACTTTTTATCGCCTTGCGTGTTCAAGCGGAAAGCAAAGGCATGGATATGCCTTCCTTCTTGAAAGAGCTGGATCCCGGTGGCCAGTTGTATACACAATTTATCTTGCAGGCGGCTAATTTTGGCCAGTTGGATGATATGATTTTCTCCGCGGAGTCATTAAACGCCGTGCTGGATGACCTTTTTAATGGTCTTGACGGGTTGAGCATTCAAGACTACGCGGTGCGGCTGGCGTTATTAACAGAAGGAATTCTGAAAGACGAAAATTTTCTTTACCAGCAGGGATTCCAAGAGCATTTGAAAATGCTTTACGATACGACCTCAGGGTTTAAGCGGAGCTTTATCGGTGCTTTGCTTTTTGTTTATAAAGACAACTTTGGCTTCCTAAATCGGGAGGATCTTAATCAAATCGGAAAGGAATTCGGAACACCATCGACGCGTGTTGATTATTCAAAATTGCTGAATAAAGATTCCAAGATCCTTGTGCACATCGTCTTCGCGGATGATGACGCGGCAAAAAACTTTTACGCGGCAACCGCGGATCTCTTTCAGGGCAAAAACACTGCCTATCCCAACATTAAAGGTTATCGATTGGTTTCTGCATCGGGCAACCGCATTGTTTTGGAAAAAGGAGATATTCAGTTGGTCCTTATTAGGGCAAACGAAGAAAAATACGATATAAATCAGCACATCAATGAAGTGGGAATGATCGAATCACGCAGCCACGCAAACAACGAAGGGAGTGTTTTTAAGCGGCAAAATGTCCCGGTCAACAGTGAAGGCAAGATCTTGTTTGTTTCAAGCTGCAGAAGCGCTACAGGTTTAAGTTCCATGGCGCGGCAATATTCGGGCGCGAGTTTGATCGGCATAAATTCCACGGCTTATGGCATGAAAACAAATATATTCACCTATTACTTGCTGGAGGCGTTAAACAAGAGAACTGCTGATTTTACAGATATCAAAAGTTTTATAGCCCAACATTTAGCCAGGGACTCGCAAGATTATGTTATGCCGTCAGACAGGGCCTTTTGGGTGGACGCAATTATCCGAGGGTTGCTAGAAGGACAAGACCAGACTCCTGCGGAACCAGTGCTTCCGGGGCCCGAAACTCCCAGGCCTAATCTCGGCCGCGGGGCGATGGAGAGGCAAGTTGACACTATGGATGCGATAGGCCAAAGTGCCGCCGCTTTGGCTAATGCCGGTAACATTACAGAAGCGGAAAATTTGTTCGCCTTGGTTATGATAAATGCCGATTTGAACAGTGTGTATTTCCGCGGAGGATTCTCGCAAACCGAATTCGGGCGGGTCAGAAACATGGCGCTAAAAGGTGTTAATCATATTGAAATAAGCCGGGCAGTAAAATTATTAAATATGCGGATTTATGCGGCTTTTTACCCGGATGAAAAGTTCCCTGTCTCCTTTGAAGATATCAGTACCGAAGCCGAAAGCCTTCTTAAAATGCCCGGCGTCAACAGCCAGCCTGATTTACAAGCTAGCCTGCAGGAAGTAAGGAAAGCGGCGCGGGAAAAGGCTCGTCAGGCGGGAACAGGAAAAGGGGAGAACACATCGAGCCCTTGGCAAATTCCTTTTGGCTCGGCTTTCGCCTGGGTGAGCCGGCCTAAGCCAAAGCCTAAGGATACAAATAAACCAGTATCCGCAAAAGACCCGGCGATACTGGGAGAAAATGGGGAACTGGACGGGGAAAAAGTCAATGAAGCGGGGCTATTCAAAGCCATGAGAGAGGTTATTGATGACACACGGGATGGTTTTGAAGCTTTTCACGGGTGGTATAGAATCACGAAAAGAAATATTCTTAGAATGTTAAGGAAGGTGTCCCTTCAAAGCGAAGAAGAAGGCATAACAAGATTGCACGCTTACCTTGTTATAGAGAAAGAAAATGCAATGGCGTCTAATTTAGGCCTTGCATTGAAAAAACAATCCCCTAAGGCTAAAGGGGATGAGCGTAAAACTTTGCTTGAGTTGGGAGCCGGCAATACCGATACAGCCTTAGAAATAGCCAGAAAAAACTCGGGAATAGACGTTATTGCCACCGACGAGTATCAAGATGACCCGAGCCGGGCGCGCTCTGAATATCTGCCTTATGCGATAGGTTTTAATCAAGGGGATCTAGCGGCCCAGAAGGCGGTTAAAGAAGAAGGTATAGTTAATCTGGCTGTAGCCCGAGCCACCGCAGATATGCTTTTATTCGTCCATGATAATTCGTATGATCATATTCTTGTGGTTAATCCCTCGGTAATAGTTTTGAAGGATTTGATAGTTTTAATAAGAGAATATCAGGCGCTGAACAAACTTAAAGAAGGGGGTAGTATAGTCCTCAAGATGCGTCCGGCTTTAGAGCGTTATATAAAATTGATAAGCAGATATACCGATGTGAGCGTGGAAGGGAATACATTCTTGGGAGTTGACCTGGAAAATACTTCCGATTTCAAGCAGGAAGAATTGCGAGGAAATGTATATGTTATAAAAAAGAAAGCCGACCCGGCTATGCTGGGGGAAAATGGGGAAATAGACGGCGAAAGTTTTTTAAAGAAAAGATCCCGGCTGATGTTCCCCACGGCGGAATTCCTGAGGGAAATTTTAGAGTCGCCCAATTCCCCCTTCACTGAGGAAGAAAAAGATGCCATTAGGTATTACCGTGTTTTTTCTAAGAATGCCGTTGCCCAAAAGGAAATCGCGGACCGGTGGGGGATAAAAACAAACGCCCCGCAATGGTTCATGCACAGGCTGACCCGAGTGCGGGAGCGGGTTGATTTAATTTACTCAAGCGTTTTGTGGGATAGAAAGCGAAATCTTTTACTCGCCTTAACGGATGTGGCTGATATTCAAAAGCAGCCGGTGGGCTTATTGTTTTTAGAGTCACCTAATTGGAACCAACTGCGGTTAATGCGCAGAGTTTTGCATATTGATACGATAGGCGATCTGGCTGAAAAGACCGAGGATGAAATATTCGGCGTTCGCAATCTTGGCCGGCAAATGGTTGATAATGTCAAAGCGGCATTAGGCCGGGTGGGGATGTCTTTGTCTTCGGTATCAGAGGTGGAAAGGCTGCGGAGTTTACCGGATTTAGCTGACCGGTCGGTATTTCAATTATCACAGGCTCTTTCTTCTCGGGCCCTGGCGGCTGTTTCCCGGGCATACCACGATCAGAGGATTAGAACTGTTGGCGATTTAGCAAATGAAATTGACGGGAAATTTCCCTTAACCCGCTCTGTTTGGAAAAAAACTATTAGCGAGGTACGGTCTTTGTTATCCGAAATCGGAATGCTGCCGGGTGAATCGGTTCCCGAGGGGAATGACCCGGCGATGCTCTCTGATATAGATTTCTCCGCTTTACCTGAGCATCTTAGGCCGTCAAGTACCACTGCCCGGTATGAGTTAAAAAACCCCTCCCAGGGTAATCATATTAGTTTGGACCAGAAACATGATTTCTTCGAGAATCAAAGATATGGCCAATTTTTCTGGATTCCAAGTAGCGAAAAAGAAGGGGAAGTTTACTTATTGCCTGTGGCGAATAGATTCTTTTCTTCTGACCTTGGTACAATGTATCTTGGTTGGTTTTTTAAATTTTCAATTCCTCAAGGGAATTGGGAGAGAATTAAACTGAATGATCTAAAAGTAACTAAACCGTGCCGTTTGAAAAAAACTGCGAAAGGCTGGGATATAGTTGAAGAAGGATATATCGAAATCAAAGAAGATAGCGAAGTCGGCCGTCGCGGAAAAGAGTTACAAAGACAAGAGGATGAAAAAAAGCAGGCTCGAAAGCTCACTTCCGTTACTTTAACTGATGCAAAAAACAACACAAGGCAAATTTCACAAGGCGACCCGGTTTACTATATCTTGGATAGAAGAGCTATTCCAGGTATTGTCGCTTCGATTGATTCTATTGGAAGGACTATTAGATTGAAAGAAGGTAAAACCGTCAATTATTCAGAGGTGTACTTTGACGAACTAGATGCGCTGGAGGCCGCAAAAGGCCAACAAGCAGCAATTGGGTTACAGCCAAGGAACTCTATCGGTATATTTCAATGGCCGTTCAAAGACGCTTTAGGGAATACTAGAGAAGTCAAATTTCATGACGTCGTTTATGTTCTTGATCATAATAATAAGGTAATCCTTCTTGAAATAAACGATATTGATAGTACATCCGCTAGAGTTTATGTAAATGAGGGGAATATTTCGATTCCTATGGATTTATGTTATCTAAATAAAGAAGATGCAATAAAGGTTGCGAATTCCCGACCCATTTCGCCTTTACCCGAAAGTATTATCTTGATTCTAGATGACGCAACAGGCGTTTTCAAAGCAGTTAAATCCGGTGATACTGTTTACAGGATTGAAGCAGGAAATACAGTAATTCCGCTACTCATAAATA
>JADFZM010000012.1 GCA_015232535.1 Candidatus Omnitrophota bacterium | reverse complement strand
ACCATCTCATTGAATATAGGAGTATTAGGAAGCGGCTGGAAAATAGTTATATTATTCCAATCCAGATCCATTTCCATCGCCAAGTTCATGGTATCCATTATCATCTTATATGTCTCTCCGGGAAAACCGATCATAAGAAAAACACGCGAGTTGATTGAAGCAAACTTCCGCAGAACATTAGCCGCGCTGATAAAATTATTTATCCCGCCGGGCTTTTTTATTTTTCTAAGCATAACGGGATTCCCGGACTCCACCCCGATATTAACTCCGATACATCCGCTTTCAGCTGCAGCGGCCATTACTTCTTCCCGGCAAGAGGTGGCAATAATCCCATTGGTACAATCCCAGGTTATTCCAACATTTTGCCTGACCATTTCATTAAAAAGGTTTATTGCCCGCTTATGTTCGTATAGCAAATCATCATCCAGCCACATTATATGATCGATACCAAATTTATCGCGCAGAAGTAGCAGTTCATCGATTATTGATTGAACCGACCGGCACCTTACTCCCACCCCATTAAAACTGCGCACACTACAATAGGTACAGCGCCCTCTGCATCCCCGGTTTGCGATTACCGTCGCGCTCCGTGCATTAGCTTCCTTAAGGCAGGCAAACGATCCAATAACCCCATACTTGGACACCTCCTTAACACACATCAATTCATACGCCGGAATAATATCCAAGTCTTTCTCGGCTGGGATTTCTCGCTTTGAAAAGAAAAGTCTCGGCGCCGCAGTATTGAAGACTAAATTGGAAAGTCCCGCCTCTGAAAACATCCTATTAACAACCTGAACGAAATACCTAAAGGATATTTCCGATTCAAATAAAAAAAACAGATCCACAATATTGAAATCGCTCAGTATATTCTGCAGTTCGTTACTATTCATAAAACAATTGGTTATGTGGACTCCGCCCAAGGCTAAAGGTATATTCGAATAGTTACACTTAATTTCGGCACAAACCAGCGAAGTTGATGCGCTGGCCTGAGTGAACATGCAGGTCAGCCCGATTATATCAGGGTTAAAAGCATCTATTTCATTCTTAACTCGGGACTTCCAGATTGAATCAAAATCAAACGATTCAGCGGACGGGGAGCTTATGCAAGCCTTAAGGATTTCATTATTAAGATTAATGATCCGCACCTCTATGCCGTCTCTTAACAGGTAAGCCGCAATGATACCGAATCCGTATTCGGGATAGTTATAATATCTTCCCCTCTTAGCCGTTTCGTAATTAAACATCTGCGCATCGCCATCCGGAGGGACAACAAATAGAACACGCTTTATATTTCTGGTCGGGAAGAGCCTATTCAACTCCAGATCAATTGCCGACATATAATTTTCGCTATTATTCGCGTCTACTGTTTCGTATGAATTATTTTTTATCGTATTTTGCATTTTAAAATTGTCCATCAATGTCCAGATCTTTTAAATAAGCCCTTAATCCATCCTCAACCGTCAAGGGAAGTAATTTTAATTTCTTTTTAAGCTTTGCAATATCCATATTCATGTCCCAATCCAGTGAAAACGGTTTATCTGCTTTCATGACCCTCGACTTTGAATTTGTATATGATACGGTCAACTCGGCGATCTCCCTTATAGATAAAGCATTCGAACTCCCGCAAGATATAATTTCATACTTGTCCAAATTCTCTAAACATTCGACGCACTTTGTAATTATTTTCACCGCGTCCCGGATATAGAGCGGACTCCGCAAGGCTTTTCCGCTTCCCAAAATAGAAATAGGCTTATTTGCTGCTGCCAGGCTATAAAAAGTATAAATTAAACCGTGGGGATGATTCCTCCCGAATATTAAAGGGTATCTTAGGATAATTCCTTTTGTCTCGACCTTAGAGAGCTCTATCTCTATCAATCTCTCCCCCATATACTTTGTCAACCCATAGTAATCCGCTGGCGTAGGGCATGTCTCATTCGAAATTTGCGTCACAGTAATTTTCTTGCCGTATATTGAAACCGAGGAAGGAAAGATAAAGAACCTGGCATCATTTTGCTTCGATAGCTCGATCAACTTCCTTGTTGCGCGCACATGGACATCATAAAAGTCGTCATAAGTTATGTCTTTATTGCAATTCCCTTTGTCGTCAACAATACACGGGGTTGCAAGATGAATAACTCCGCAAATATTGAATTTCTTAAAAACGCCTAGGTCAATTGTTGCCAAATCTTGTCTTATGTATGTAAACCTTTTACTGCCTTTTGTCCTTTCGCCGATATACCCGCTCTCCTTTCGCCCTATACCTATAACATTGGCGCCAAGGTTTAATAAATCTTCGCAAACCAGGCTTCCCAGGAATCCCGTTGCACCGGTTACTAAGATTGTTTCATTGTCGATTATCATAACAGCCTTAACCCGTCCATTTGGCGAATCTTTGCCGTAAATTAGCCAACTTATTCCTAGTTACTTCAGCATTAAACGAAAAATCTTCCGCAATCTCCATCAAGCCAAATTGAGCAAACTTAACACACCAGTAATTGGATTCCTTAAGAATCAATCTTGTTTCGCTTATATGTTTTTGAGCAGTTTCACTATCATCGGATAAGACGCGTCCGATCGCCGCAAATAAAGACATATACGGATTATGCGGATACCCCGCCCTTACCGCTTCCACCCATTTTGTAAATTTCAAAGGGATCCCGCCCTCTTTTAGGTTTTTATTGTTTATATAATTCTCGACAAGATTGAAGGCAAACCATATCTGCTTTACCTGTTCAACGGATGGGACCATATCCGGCTGGAGATAAAAAATATCCGCTCCTGAAACAGCACCCTCGGCATCTGACAATTCCCGCTGGGCGGAACGCTTGGAGGGGATGAAATCGGTCGATTTACTTTGAGTCATCCTTAGGTTCTCAGTGGCAGCAGTGGCTTTACTAGTAAATTGAAATGTGGCGATCGAGGACCAGTCAAGCTTTAACTCGCTTGCCAGACGGAAGGTTTCCATCATTTCCCCGAATGTTTCCTCTCCGAATATCCCGATTATATAATAAGCGCCTGTAAATATTTCCGGGTAACGCCTCAACAAAGCCGCAACTCTCCGGAACAAATCAAGGTCTCCAGGTTTTCTCATCTTCTTTAACAATTTAACGTTCCCCGATTCAATTCCTATTCTAAAACCAACACACCCGGAGTCTCTCATATACGACATCAAATCATCATTTAAAGAGACCGCCATTAAGCCGTTGTTTGATGACCAAGTAATGCCGTATTTCTCTCGTAAAGGGATGAGGCCCTTTAATAATTCAACAACGTAATTCTTGTTAGCCAGAAAAGCATCATCCAGCACATCAAAATGCCTTATACCTCTTTTCTCTACCAGATATGATATTTCATCCAAGACATCATTTACCGGAAAGCTGCGCACGCCTTTGCCGATAAAATCAGTTACTCCGCAAAACTTACAATTACCCTGACATCCTCTGTTCAATTGAAAAACAGCAAAAGGCCTGTCCTGCCCAGCCATTCGCGAATAAGGATTAAGGCTACCGACTTTGTTATAACCTTCAAACGGAACAAGCCCGTGAACATTTACCAAATTGCCCCGTAATTTCACAATATCCCTTTGCCCTTCCGTTTCCCTGACCAAACCATCATGTTTAAAGAATATACCCTGCAACGGTTCCCGATCTGTTTCCCCGTCAAAAAACAAATCAAAAAGATAATTAATCTTGTTCTCCCCTTCTCCAGTTAACACAAAATGGCAGATATCGTGTTCTAAATAATCTTTATACTCGTCAGCCGCAATCGGGCCTCCCGCCAATACAATTTGTTTTCCCCTTTTCTTAAAATAATTAAGGACAGCCGTTAAAGGGTAATTTGCTTTCAAGATATCTTCCTTTACATTGATGGATGAAACACCAACTATAGAAGGCTCGTTGCTAGCCAGATAATCTTCCAAAAGCTCGGGCCAGTTATTAACATCAAAACTCTCATCCTCAATAACCCTCTTTAAAATAAGATAATTCAGGTCAAATATCTCGATATTGAGCTTCCGACCGTACAAGGCCGCTGCCAGCCATTCTAACCCCGTCGGGGGATAAGCATAATATGCCCTCCTTCTTGCTATCTCCAGGTTAAATGTATCAAATAAGAACTGCGGAGCCTGAATCAGCAATACTTTGTCGTTGATTGAATACATTTTCTTAAGAATTGAAACGTATTCTTTTATATCTTTATTATCATTCATGGATTATGCAAATTAACTAAGGATTCGCCCTGGCTAAAGTCCACTTTCTGATTTCTTCCAATCTTTCTTCTGTGACACCCATCATTTTCGCAATCTTGATTCTCTTTTTTCTATGCGAAAAATTGATCCTGTCCCACTCATAAGCCCTTAGTATCTGCAGATCCTGCGGCCGCCAATCCTTGGAATTGATCCAGCCCTCTGTCCATAAATGCTTATTGGGGTCAAAATCAGGCCTGAGGTATCCCTCTTCTTTCGCAAGCTCATAGAGCTTTGTGTTCGGAAATGGAATGGCAACGAAAATCTTAACATAATCAACGTCTATGTCTTCGGCGAATTTAATTGTCTGCCTTATCTCATCCCAAGTCTCGCCGGGAAATCCGATGACAAAATTAACGGCTAGGTCTATATCATGCTTCTTTATTAGGCCTAGAGTTATCTTGGCTTTCTCCAGATCGACAGGTTTATCAATGATTTCTTTCAAGACCCGCTCTGACCCGCTTTCAACCGCGACATTCAAATAAGCACAACCGCTTTCTTTCATAAGTTCAAGCATTTCATCGTCAAGCTTATAAACAGCAACTCCGGGCGCATTCCATTTCAAATAATACTTCTTCTCAATCATCATCCTAAACAGCGCCTTTGCCCTTTTTGTGTCTACTATAAGGTTGTCATCGTCAAACATAAGACCCTTTATACCGTAATTCTTAGTAAGCATATCTAATTCCGCGGCGATATTATCTATCGTCCTAAATCTAGGTTTTTTCCCAGCGATTGACTCAATCTCACAAAAACAGCAGTTATAGGGACAGCCTCTTGATGTCCTGATTCTCCCAAACGGCAGCGCTCGGGGATGGTCAGTGCTTTCCCG
This sequence comes from Candidatus Omnitrophota bacterium, assembly GCA_015232535.1. GTDB lineage: Bacteria > Omnitrophota > Gorgyraeia > Zapsychrales > Zapsychraceae > JADFZM01. The sequence continues at coordinate 23,910 of JADFZM010000012.1, read as the reverse complement.
TTGGATAATATTTGCGTATCGGTTGAAATCTATTAAATGATAGGATGGTAGCGGGAGAGAATTTAAATCCTGAATAAATTCAGCCCTTCCAGTATCTACCAACACCCCGTTTTTCTTATACATTATTCCTTTTTTTGGAAAATCTCCTTTTCCATCCAGAAAAAAACAGAGATCTCTAAAAACAAATTCCCCCTCACCGGCGATAACATAATCTACTGATGGATTTTCAGCGAATAATCTTGGAGTTGAATTGGCGCTGACACCACCTATCACGGTTATAATTCTAGGATTATTTTGTTTCGCTATTTTCGCCGCAAGTAAACCTGATTCAGCATATTCGGAGGTGATTACAGAAAGCCCCAGGACATCAGGTTTTATCCTATCAAGTTCTTGAGCAAACTGCTCTTCCGTCATGTTATCCTGAATTGTGTCCAGAATATTTACCTCATATTTTTTCTCAACCATTGCGGCAATAAGACAAAGGTTATACGGGAACATGCTCCAGCCGGTACTCTCAGACCATTTCCCCCATTTGAAATTAGGATATGCTAACGTAATTTTTGAAATACCCACAATAACTCCTCTTTTAAGAAACTTATAATAATTGCGTCTCGTTTACACAAACCCTATATGATTGTTATCAACATTTAAATACTCAAGAATAAGTTTGTTTTTGTCATTAGCAACACAATGATGATTACAATGACAAGCGGGATTAATCTTAAAAAATTTGTTTTTATCTGAGATCCAAAAGTCTTTAAAACGGCAGTTTTTGATAGAACCGATTAGTCCCTCTTCAAGATTATAAGCCTTGTCCTGACAAGGATATATGTTCAAATCCGCACCGATTACCGGTAATATTTGCAAATAGGGGCACCAGTCATAATCCTTCTTAAATTTCTGGTCCAATTCATGATAAGAATCATATATCTCAAATTTTTCGTCCGACAATTCCCGCTTTGCCTTTGCCGCCAATTCCTTAACGCGATGAAAAATATCCTTATGATAATCGCCGCATTCTTTTACATTATTACTGACAATACAGGGGGAAATCTTAACGCTGTCAACCCCAATGCCTTTCAAGTCCTTAATAAAATTGTAAATGTGTTCTGTGTTATTTTTATCAATAATATAACTTACACCCAAATAGCATTTCTTCCCTAAACGCTTGAAATTGCTCATATTCCTCATTATTTTTGTGAATTCGCCTGATTTAACCCCGCGATATTGCTCATAACTTTTGTCATCCCATCCATCCATCGAAACCCTGACCCAAGTGGCATTCTTCGCGAAAATTTCCGCAACTTCCCCTTCCAACTTCGATCCGTTAGTCAAGGCCGCGAAATTAATTTTAGATGCGGCTAGTTTCTTTGCCGCCGTTAATAAATATGGATAACAAAAAGGCTCCCCGCCGCCAGAGAAAGTAACCGCCTTAACATCCATTTCTATCAAATCATCGATGATCTCTTTCATCTTTTCTTCGGGTATAAAATCCTTGGTTACCATATCTTTCCCCAGCTGAATAGACTCAACTTTATAGGCGCAATACCAACAATTGTGATTACAAACATTGGTCGGCTTTATTCTGATATGAACGGGTGGCATTATCTCTTTTTTTCCCGCAGGCAAAGAATCTATCTTATCCTTATAGTGAAAAACCTTCATTTTTGTATACAAATGTCCCATAATAATTTTCTACAATGACAATTTACCGGCGGTCCAGATTTGGAATTGCCTTTGCCCCAATCTTTCCGCCGCAGTTTCCTGGCCGGAAGCAACTTTTATTACTAACTCTAACAGTTCCTCGGCTAAAGCCTCGAAACTGGCTGGCTCAGTTAACATCCGCCCTGCGTTAAAATCAATATCCCGTGAAAGCTTATTAAAAACCTCGTTATTAGTTGCGACTTTAACTACCGGGCAAATGACGCTTCCTCCCGGAGTTCCTTGTCCCGTAGAAAAGCAAATAATATTCGCCCCCGAGGCAACTATCCCAGTAACAGATTCCGGATCTCCTCCCGGTCCTTGCATAATTGTCAAACCCCTTCTCTTAACGCGCTCACCATAGTCAACGACATCTTCGATTGCTGTGGTTCCGCCTTTTAGCACTGCTCCTAAACTTTTTATATAATTATTAATCAGCCCGCCTTCAATATTCTTTGGTACCAAATTTGCTTCTAAGGTAAGACCTAACTTTTTTGCAAAGTTTACATACCAATCCATTGCGCTTATAAACTTTTCCGCGATTTCCAAACTGCGAAACCGGGGCAATAACATTTCCAGGGTGCCAACCATCTCCGGCATCTCCGACAATATGGCAGATCCCTTCCCGTGGATCACTTTATCAACCACATTCCCTATAAGAGGATTGGCCGTGATCCCCGAGAAAGAATCCGATGCTCCGCACTCCGTTCCGACAATCAACTCCCCTAAGGGGCAAGGCTTTCTTTTAATATCCATGACCGCAGGAAGCCGAGAAGAAATTATTCCCCGGGCTTTTTCTCTTGCGGCTTCAACGCCTCCTATATTTTCAATGGTTATCCAATCTATGGGTTTTATATTCTGAGAGGTTAAATCGCCCATATAGGCCGCTACCCTTTCATAATTCGTCTGTTCGCATCCTAAATCAAGCAGCAGACATCCTCCCACGTTGGGGTGCACAACGTACCCTTTCAATATCAATAAAAGGCGGTCTATTTGCACTCCGCTGTCGCAACCGCAACCTTCCGTGTGAGGAATCGCCAACACCCCATCAAATGCGGAACTTTTTCGCAGCGATTGCTTTTCATCTTCAAAAATACGAGCGATCTGGATGGCAGTATCGTTGGCACACATTGATGTCGGAATTACTAAATAATAATTCCTTGTCCCAACCATGCCATTTTCGCGAAAATAGCCCTTAAAAATTTTCTTTGTGTACAATTCGTCGTATTTTGTTTCAGGAGGTTCTTTATATTTACCCATGGAAATTTCCGGGACAATATTGAGCGTATTATTTACAGATATGATTTCCCCTTTAGATATGCCTTTCGACATCCCAAAAGAATAGCCATATTGTTTAAGAAACTCCCCTTTCTTTATATCTCTGATAGCCAAGCGCTGGGCCTTTTTAACAAAAGATAATACCTTGAATTCATCCGTGGTTAAGCGTATCAATTCTCTGCAGTTAATGTCTTGCTTGGCAACAGCAACATTATCCGAAGAAGGAGTCATAATTATGATTTTGTTATCTAAATCTTCTTTAAAACTCTCATTGCTCATAGGTTCATTTCAACGGTTCAATAGGTTTAACGATCATATTAGATAAAAACTCTTCTCTGCTAAGAAAAGGGTACAAGTCTTCAAGCGGCTTTGATATTATTGTTCCGTCTGGTTTTTTAATTGATGAAACCCTGGGAATTAAAGGTTGGTCTTCCGGCATCATTATCTCGCAAATAAACGGGCCTCTTTCATTTAAGACAGAATCAATCTTTTTAACTAATTCTTTTTGGCTTGATAATCGACAAGATTTGATGCCATAAGCGTCGGAAATTTTTAATATATCCGGGCAACTTACACCGCTGGATGGATCAGAGCCAACATATTTGCCGAAATGGTTTTGTTGCATTAATTTTATTGTCAGATATCCGTTATTGTTTAGAACAAATAGTATAATGGGCAAGTTATAATGCACGACCGTTTGGAGCTCTTGAATATTCATCTGTAATCCGCCATCACCGCTGATACAAATAGTTTTCTTAAGGTTATTCCCAAAACATGCACCTATTGCCCCCGGAAGGCCAAATCCCATAGAGGCATGTCCGCTGGAAGTAAAAAACCTTTGGCCTTTCTTGACTTTAAACGTTTGCATGGTGCAGGTGAAACTTGTTCCCATGTCAGTCACGACAACGCTGCCCGAGTCTAATTTAGAAGATAATAAATCTATAAAATAAAAAGAATTAATAAGTTTTTTATTGTCGGAATATTCGGGCAAGGCTACCGGATATTTTTCTTTCCATTTTTGGCATCGTAGAATCCATTCTTGAACGTCAACTTTGATAGACCCCTCGACAATTTTGCGGCTGAGAGCCAATAAAAATTCTTTGGCATCACAATTTATTGCCAAATCATTTTTTATAGATTTCTTATTCAATTCTTGCCCATCAATATCAACCATTATTTTCTTTGCCTCTCGGGCAAAAGATGCGAAATTGTATCCAACTTGCGGGATAGACATTCGGGAACCAATTATTAAAAGTAGGTCGGCATTTTGGACAGCAAAATTACTTGCCCGATCACCCATAATTCCGCTTCTGCCAACATACAATCTATGGTCGCTAGGCAATAAATCACTGCTGGTCCAAGAAGAAACAACCGGTATATTAAGCTCTTCGATTAATTGAACAAACTCGCCCTCCGCTTTTGCCAGGTGTATCCCGTACCCCGATATGATAACCGGCCTTTTTGCTTTCTTTAGCAACTCTAAGCACTGTTCAGTTTCTCTATCAATTTTTAGCTTATTCTGAGCAATAATATCTTCTGTGACGGTATAAGAGTCAAGTTCTGTTATATTTACTAATTTACTTTGGATATCAAGAGGAATGTCTAACCAAACCGGCCCCGGCCTACCGGTTGTAGCAAGATGTATTGCTTTTTCTACATGATACCGAATTTGGCTGACATCATCTATTGTAACAGCATATTTTGTAATACTTTTGACTAAGCTAACGATATCGGATTCCTGTATCCCCAACTGCCTCAAGCCGGTATTTTTAAGAAGCTGGCTAGTAACAACTTGGCCGGAAATAAATATTGCAGGAATAGAATCAATCCATGCCCCGCAGACCCCGGTGATTGTGTTAGTTGCCCCCGGGCCTGAAGTAACCAATGCTACTCCCGGCTTACCAGTTATACGCGAGTGACCTTCCGCCGCCATTGCCGCGGCTTGTTCATGATGAGTGGCGATATACCTTAGCTTTTCATTTCGCCCGAGGGCATCAACCAAATGCATCGCTCCTCCTCCGGAAACAGCAAAAACTTCCCTCACTCCTAAATCCGCAATAGCATTAAATATGTAATCGGCAACTCTTATCATTTTCTCTTCTTTTTCTATTATCAAGAAAGTATATTTATCTAGAAATCTTTCTTCGTAGCTATTAATTAACTCTCCTAGCGTTACCAAAGAACCTGCTTCCAAGCCTACAGGTTTATCCGGCAAATCATTGCTTCTTGAAATTATTGAAACAATTGCGTTTTTGTTGAATTTATTTTTTTCTTTAAGCCCCTTTGATACGGTAAAAGAACAATCGAAAAGTTTTCTTTTTATTGTTTCATGTTTTAAAGGCTCGCTTAACCTTAGGCAATCTTTGGGGTCAAAAACCATGTGTTCCGTTCCCTCATAAGATGTTCCTTCTCTGCCATAAGCATCCTGCAGGCGAACAAGATCTGTTTTATGTGGAGGCGCCTCGATCTCCATAACCCATATTCCATTTTCAGATTGAGGATCGATAGAAAGGTCATTGTACGCTTCTGTTGAATGAAAGACCCCTTTCTCGATTTCAACCCCGTCGATTCCGTTTAACTCAAGATGATTTCCTAAATTATGAAGCTTGGCTTTTCCGGAAAGCAAAACAAGCCCCGTTCTCTTGCTAGGATGGCAATGCATCGAAGTCTTTCTCTTCCTAACAATATGCAATATCCAAATAGCAACGAGCTCGTTACTAAAACACAAGTATTCATAGCCCCATGGTTTCTTAACAATAACATCGTTATAATCAACCCTTTGAATGTCGTCTTTAAGATTCTTGTTCTTCTTGTTACTTAACAACTCAATATCTTTTTCTTGAGCAACAATTTTATGAATCATTTATAATCCCCATAAAGCATCCCTACTTAATATAAGTGATAACCGCTTTCATGAAATCACCATTGTTTTTATAATGTGGCGACGTAATTAAGTTCCCGTCCACAACAACGTCTTTCTCAAGATATTCCGCCCCAGCATTTACGATATCATCTTTTAAAGCGATATACCCAGTCGCTTTCATGCCCTTTAATATCCCGGCGGAGATACAGACCCAAGGTCCATGACAAATAGCTGCCACCAATTTCTTTGCTTTATACATTCCATTAACAAACTCTAAGACCTCTTTTCTGATCCTTAACCTGTCTGGGGCCTCAAAACCTCCGGGAATGATTACAGCATCATAGTTTGAAACACGCAAATCATTTGTATCCACGTTCGGCCGTGCCGGGACGCCATACTTTCCAAAAACCTCTTTTTTGTCCGGAGTAGCAACATCAACTAAATACCCTTCTTCTTTAAGCCGGTAATAGGGGTACGTAAATTCTTCGTCCTGAAAATTTTGCGCTGTAATTATTACTATTTTTTTCATTTCTGTCTCCAATTAATTTAAATAAAATTAATATGATTTTGAGGATTCTTAATGCCCCAAAGATACCGGTTTATCTCGTCCATCCGGCAGTTGAGCCGGCATTTACTTGCATCCAGCTTATCCTGTGACCATTCGAGCGAGGCTTTTCTTCTTTTGCCTTCCCAAATTTCTTTAAAAGTTGATTCGTAAATATTGCCGTAATAAAATCTATCGTCCTTTAAAAAGACGCTGCAGCCCCAAACATTGCCTTCGGAATCGATATACGACCAAAAGGGTAAGGCCAGGCAGCGATTGTAGCCCTTCTCTGCTTTGTCCCATTTCTCCATTGTATTGATCCGGAAGATCACCGAGAATTCTTTAGAATTAAGTTTTGCCAAGTCATCGGCCAGATAAGAAAAATCATTGTATTTTATGGAACGGTATTTTTTTGTCTTGCTTTGCGGATGCTGGGAATACGGCTTAATTACGAGATAATCCAACCCCAGATCTTTTGCCAGCTTCGCCAATTTTACCGCTTCATGAGAATTATCCGGCAAAAGCAATAATTGCATGCCGAGCGCGCATTTGTGCTTGTTTTCCTTCCTTATTTTTACAGCCGCATTAAGGTTATTGATAACATTATCAAAATCCTGTTCCTTGCAACGATGGATTTTGGCATAAGTTTCCTTCGTCGCTCCGTTAATGCTAACTTTGATCCATGCCGTATTTTGAAGAATGTCTTTAGCTATTTCTTTCTTTAGAAATACCGCGTTAGTCGTAAAGGCAACATCTATTCCCGAATTTTTAGTATGATTTACTATCTCAACAATATCCTTGTGCAAAAAAGGCTCGCCTTCTCCGGCGTACATGATACTTTTCAAGCCCAGCTTCCCCATCTCCGTCAAACGCTTCTTAAATATGCCGGTCTCCAGGAACTTTGCCTGATAACCCATAAAATCCAAGCCGCAATAAAGGCAACGATGATTGCAAGCTCCCGAGGGGCTAACTTCCATGTAAATAGGATAGATATTTTTACCCCTATGCCAATCAGCTACTCTTTCGGGATGAAACATCAACTTATGGCTGTCGATCCTGTATTTATCCAATTTTCTTTCCTCTTTTAGGCAATAGACTTTCAACTTCCTTTAAAACCTGTTCGGGCTTGATTAAGGCAATGCAACTGTGATCGAATTTTATACATTTATCCAGCCGGCAGGGAAATTGAGGGCAGTCAAAGTTCTTAGGATAAATAGCAACTCCCAAATTATACAAATAGTTCTCGCTGGCATGCGTCGGACCGAACAATGCGACGATTTTCTTTTTCAAAGCTATTGCCGCATGCATGCCAAAAGAGTCATTGGTAATAAGAAGCCGGCAGGAATTTATCCAGTCAAAATATTCTTCGATATTGTTGGTCCCTTCCTGCCAGGAAACAGAATATTTTCCCTTGACCAGTTTTTCCAATTCTTTCCAAGATTTGTCCGGCCAGGCTTTTAAGGGCCATTTATTGCCGACTTGATAATTAAAGCCGATATCGTATCTTTGCTTGCTTTTTGGCTTATACCCGAGAGAATATTCTTCCTTATTCCACTCCGCCCCGACCATCTCAAATAGCCCTTCCTGCCAATAAGCCTTGCTTTTCCTTTTTTTCTCAATATCCCGGCAAATATCCAAAACTATATGCGTTCCGTCATAAGCTTCAGCCTCGCCTGTCCTGACATCAAACCTAAAACCATACCTGCGCCAGGCATTGATTGAATCCGATAATGCGCAAAGCCCCGGAACTTTTTCAAGATTAATGACCGTGTCAAAATGCTCGGATTGCAGCTGTAAAACAGAAGTTAGATTATAAATAAGGATACGGTGGATAAGGTTGTTATTCTTCAATATCGGCAATGACCGCTCGTCGACCAGCCATGTAACATGCGCATCTTTATAAAGGGGTAAAAGAACAGTGCTTCTTAAGACATCCCCGTAGCTTGTAATATTGCTTATATCCGACGTCAATGTTTCCGAATAACCGACCTTGATGATCAAAACCTTGTGCTTAGGTTTCATATCCCGCCTTTTTATTTGAATTTTCCGCTGCTATATTTTACAAAAGTGCCGGTAAAATCATCCTTAAAATCCAATTTCGGAATTGGTTTATCGTCAGCAGGCTGAATTGTTACCGAAGTATAGCCGTATTCCTGATTATGGTTTGTTTTGACCTTAACATCGCATTCATTGCATAGCCCGTAATTATCGCAAGGCAGGAAATCTTTCGGGAACATAAAATCCTCATCCAGGATATTCCCGAGGGCCTTTTCTCTGCGGTTAAAATAAAGGTCAGAATGGCACAAATAAACATTGCCGTCGGGGGCTATCGGCACAACAGTATTCTTACATAATACTCTTCTACTTAAGTTTATCCCGGAAGCCGCCTCGGGGTAGAGCAGATTCCCGATTTTTTCATCTCCGTAATCCCCTAGAAACTCCTTCAGCCTTAATTCAACGTTGTATTTCTTTGCAAATGATTTTAACTCGGAAACTTCCTCTTCGCTTTGGCTCGGTTCGGATAAATAATATAGGCCGATACTTAAGATATCCTGCAGCTCGGCAATCCTTTTGATTAAATCTTTGTAATCATTCTGTCCCTTATGGTAACTGACTCTGATCGTCGGATAAAGCGCTTTTCTTTTGTTCCAATCCAATGTCTTTAATTTAATAAGGTCTTCCCTCTTTAAAAATGAGGGAAGCGCGGTCATGATATCTATTTTTTGCTTAACATTCTCGAGGATCTTCCATATTCCCTTAAAAAGAAAAGGCTCGCCTCCCTGCAAAGTAATAGGGATACCTTCCGGCAAAACAAGGCGGTTTAAACCTTTTATCCAATCTTCAGTTTTGAGGTAAGAATATTTGTAACTCCCAAAACGTGCTTGATGATGCTGGGTAATACAATAACAGCAACTAAGGTGGCATTTATCGGTAAGGTAAACTCCGACATAATCATAAGTTCTAGGAACAATAATCGGCTTCATTCGCTTTTCCTGTGTATCAGCTCGCTATCTTTTGCCAGCTCTTCAATTAAATTCGAACTTTTCTTAAAAGATTTTAAGGCGGATGTGTCGAAATCCTCTTTGCAGATCAATAAAACACTATCCGGGAATTCATCTTTCAGTTCCTCAATGTGGGTAACTTTGCATTCGTTTTCTGGGCATAATCTCCTTATAGCCATTTCAACTAAAAAGGCAAAATCAGATTTCCCGAGGATGACAAAGTTTCGCTCACCGGACATTATCAAATCTTTTAAAGAAGCCTGTAATCGATCATTTATCAAGCCTATTGAGCTAATCGTCTTAAGGGTATATTTTATGGATTTACGCATCTTCTCCGCTATTCCCTTTGGCGTTAGAAGATACTTTACTTTCTTTTTATTTAGCTGAGTAATGCGTATATAGCCTTTTGTTATCAGTCGCCTTATTAGCATATTAGTTTGGCCCAAGGAAAGGTCAAGATGGCGGGATAAATCTCGCTGATTTGAGGCCAAATCAGCGCCAACAATGTTTACTAATTCGAATTCTCTTTCGTCCAAAAACTCTTTATTCATAATAATTTACCTTATGTTCAGCTTGTGAACAGTATAATTATATAAGGCAAATTACTTATGTCAAGGTTATATTGAATCTATATAAAAAGAAATAATCAGGGTATTCAAGGTCTATCATATAAATATTCTTAGTATATTTTATAGGCAGGATTATTATTTGCGGCTACCGCAAGGCCATCGATTTCTATCAACCACCCCGGGCGGCAAACTTTAGCCCGTAATATAAGATGCGGAATATGCGGCGGGATATTTTCCTTTAAGTACTGCCTTACCCGGCATTCATCATTAAAATCCCTAAGGTATACGATCAAATAGGCTATATCATCCATCCGGCAACTGGCCTGGGCAATCAGAGCTTTAATATTTTCCAAGGTACGTTCGGTTTGCTTGATTATGTCACCTAAATGTATTATCTCTCCTTTGTTATTAATGCTCGCCGTTCCTGAAATATAAATATGCTTTCTATCCCCGTATTCGACATTTATCGCGCGCTCAAAACTTACTCCGTATTCAACCGTGGGGTTCATGTGGGAGGGGACTTCCAGCTTTGTTATCTGCCCCGGTAAAAGTCCGTTCGCCAAAACAGCGTCAACAAAAACATGATGCTGGCTGTTAAATGTCCCCCCGCCTATCCCGGTTGAGGCCGGAAATTTATTCTTATCGAAAAAACCCCATTTCTTGAATATTTTATTCCGGGCTTCGACCATATCCTTGTAATTATTGTCTATGTCGCGGACATAAATCCAAGTGCGGATAAGGTTATCCAGAGGGATATTATTTTTTCCGCAAAAATCCTCTATCGTCTCAAAAAGGTTATACGACTGGTTAAAAACATTAAGCCGTTCGTCGCTTATCAGATTCTTAAGGTAGTAATGCTCCATGCCATTATGCGCGACCTTAACGCCGGTAAACAATTCCAAAACATTTGTTACCTTAATTTCGCTTTTTGTTAGCTCTGATTTAGCAATCAGATGATAGGCAAGAATTGCGATCTTAGATGAGGTCGGAGGCATCTGGATAAGAGTAACGGAGATATTGTTCTGCAGTAGCTTCTTGAATTCTACTGTACCCCTGACATATTCTTCCTGGTTCCCGGAATCCGAAAGATAGATATTAACATAAATACCCGATTGCAGATTAATACCAAGCTCTTCAAGCTTTTTAAAGTATTGCTCGAAAATAAAAGAAACCTGGGAGCTGAAATCAAGGGAATTGTCGGAAATAAAGGTAAGGAAATACTCGTTACTCCCATGCTTAAAAGAAAACCGGGTGTGTTTAGCCCTGCTCATCTTCTCCTCTTTCGAGATAATTTCTGAATTTATCGGCATATCTAATAAGCACTCTTAGATAGTTTTTTAAGGTCTACCGTCGGAACATAGTACATGCTGGCAATAAACCTGCCAAATAATGGATTAAAATAATCTTTTTTTGGGTCGATAGGGGTCACACGATGGTAACAATCTTTAATTGTTGTAGCAAAAACATCGCCTGGGTCTAGCAAAGGTTCTATAAACTGTAAATCGCTGTGATCATTTGGGCTATATTCATCGGATAACTTATGGCGTTTAGCGACATAAACCCCGCCTTCTTTAAAATCCCGTCCGTATTTAGAGAATTGAATAACTATTTCATCAAAAATCTCATCGTATCCGCCGATATCATCGCTAAAATGATGGTTACTTAAAAATCCGCCGGCCGGATAGTAATAATAACTCATGGTTCCGATCTTCTCATCCACGAGCTTTAGGCGGTCATTCTCCTCCCTGCCGCTCACCATGTTTCCGAAGCGGACCATGGCATAGTAAACATCTTTGACCATTTGAGGGGTTTCTTTATTCCAGAAATAAAAATGATAGCCGATATTAAAGCGGGCGCGCCTTTTTCTGTCATGCAGTTTATCTTCCCTGCGATAATTAAACGTGAGCCCGTCTTCGCCTTTTGTATAATCGCTGTAATTATACTTGAAAGAAACGACCGTCTTACGTAGTTCGTTCAGGAACTTCTCGTCATAAACCCCCTTGAAAACAACTATCGGCTCTTCCCGCAATTTCGGGTCGAACTTAGGGCCTTTAATGATACCGTTCTCATAACGATAACCCTCCAATATTGTCACAATGCCTTCTTTTCTTGCCATTTCTCGTTCCTTTGTTTAATTATCGAATTATACCAAAAAGATATGCTTTCTCCAAAGCTAACTTTTTGACACTGCCTGCCTGCTAGCAATCTTAACAATCTCCTTTTCGACATTCACATATTCTCGGCATTTTGGATTAAATGGAATCCTCCTCTTGTTCATGCTTAATAAGATTTTCTTTACTCTCGCTGAAGCAGAACCCATGCAATATTCGTCAATACTTCCTCCCGTTAGAGGCGCATTGCAATGCTGACAGTCATGGCCTATTTTAACAAACTTCTCTGGCTTTCCCTCTATCAAAGCCCGGCGTAATTCTTGGGCGCGATCATTATTCCAAAGCTTGTCAATCTGGATTGTTCTTTCAATTCTTTCTCCGTTTTCTGCCAGATCGAATTTCTCTCCGTTCTCTATTATATTTCCGATTGGGTAAACCGCGTGGCTGTCATGGGTGCAAAGAAGCATTTTACCGTCTGTTTTTATACAGGCAAGGATAAAAGGATTAACGCAAACGGGTTTATCTTCTATTTTCCCGTCATATTCCGCATTTTTAGCCTCTTTAAATCGGCTTGCAACATTCCCGGCAAGAGTATATAGAACCGATAAATAAACATTGTGGATTGGGAATTTTTCCCAATAGCGCCTGAAAGAATCGGCCTCATTCCTGTTTAAATCGGTCTGTACCGCCATTATGGAAATCGTCGTTGGCGAATTTGACTCGTAATTCATCTTGGCATATTCCAAGATATTAAAGATTGTCTTTTCGTAATAATGCAAGTCGGCTCCGATTCTTTTTTGGCGCCGCATTTTATCGTAAGTCTTCTTCACAATCGAATCAACGGAGAATTGGATCCTATCAAGCCCGGCGGAAATAAGCTCAGAAGAGGCCTTTGGCCCGCACAGTGTTCCATTGTTTATGATCTGGACATGAAAACCTTTTTGTTTGGCATAAGAAACAAAATCAACGATATTTTTATGCAGAAACATCTCTCCGTCTCCGGAGAAGCTTATCCGCGGGAAATATTCCTTTGAGGATAAATAATCTATAAGCCTTTTGTAATGCTCAAACGGCAAAAACCCTCTTTTTCTCCTTAACTCACTCGATGGGCAAAAAGGGCAGCTCAAATTGCAATTGCTGGACAATTCTATCTCAAGCAAGTTGAGAAAATAAGGGGCGATCGGCTTTACCCCTTTTTTAAAGAAGGCAATTTGTTTTTTTAACGTTTTAAGATAATAATTTCTTGCGTCAATCATACACTCCAACTTCAATCAAATTATATTTGCCTATAATATTTAAAAACATGCTCCAGCTTACTTTGTATATATGCGGGGAGAATATATTGCGTTAGTTGAAGCAAATAGTTGATTCTTTCTCGACTATTTGTAGCATACTTAAAACGCATTTTAAAAACATACCATGACTGAAAAAACTCAAAATATTTATTAGGCTTTAAATTTAGCAAAGGTTTAACTATAAACCATAAATATGGGTGCCTAACCAAAAGAGAGAAAAAACTGTGCAGATTTATCAGAGCATGTATATTGCCCTGCTTAACAACACTTCCGACATTCCTTTCTTTCATGCCCCATGACATCAACGGCGGCATATCGTTGACATTCAAATCTTCCTTAAAATATCCTTTGTCTTTAAAATATTGATATATTTGCGTGCCGGGATACGGCTGAAAAACATGCATTGCGGCAAATTCCGGCCTTAACTGCTGATTAAGCTTGAGCGTTTCCAAAGCCTGCTCCATCGTTTCCCCGGGAAATCCCACAATATTTGAGATATGAAAACGGATTTTATACTTGCGAAGAAGGCGCCCGCCTTCTAAGATTTCGGCATTCGTCATATCGCGCCTTAGCATTTCCCGGCGGATCTTTTCATTTCCGTGCTCAACAGCAATATTAATTTTATCAACTCCGGCTTCTTTCATTTTAACTATCAGCTCTTCATCAAGCCTATTAACTCGGCAGGCGGCTAAGAAAGGAAGCCCGACCTTCTCCTTATATAAATCTAAGAAGCTCATCAACCATTTGCGGTCAGAGTTAAAAGTATCGTCGATGAATTGGACGTATTTTATCGGATACCTTTCTTTGACCGAGTTTATCTCTCGCACGATATTTTCCGCGCTTCGAAAACGCACATACTTACCCTTGTTCGAATATGTTTCTTTCATTTTTTCATTAAAACAGTAAGTGCACGGGAAAGGGCAGCCGCGGCCGGCATTGAATATTTTTGTCGGCACATCTCGTAGAATCTCGAATTTATCGTAATAAATCGAACGCAAAGGAAGCGGCAGGTCATCCAAATTCTCGACTAAGCTACCAATTGGGTTACAGTAAATTTTCCCGTCGACTTTTACATGTAGACTGTTAATGCTTCTTATTTTATCCTTATTAGAAAAATATTTTAGTAATTCGCGGAAAACTCCTTCGCCTTCACCCAAACAAAGTGCATCAAAACAATCTTCTTTTTCTAATATTTCGGGATGAAAAGTGGGGTGCCATCCTCCTACCAGAGAGAAAACTTTTGGGTTAGCAACCTTAATGTTTTTTGCTGTTTCCTTAGCAAATGGGAAACTATTAGTCGTTACAGAAAAACAAACAATGTCCGGCTGATAATTAGCAATTGAATTGATAAAGTTATTGTCAACGTCAGAAATAAAAACTTCGGTTTGATATCCCCATTCTTTGGCAATCGCCGCCAGGTACATGAAGCTCAAATATGGGTACAGCTCTTCTTGAACAAAAGCAATTCTCATTTATTTATTTTCTTTCTTAAAAGCAGAATGATTATCCAAAGTTACTTTACGCTCGCTATCCTGAGCCCTTTTTCCGATTCAAATTCATCGTATTTTTTAATATTGAATTTATGAAACCACTTTTTCCATTCATTGTCTTTATCGGCTATTCTTAAAGCCTCGTCTATGTGCGATTTTGCTTTTTCTAAATCGCTTAATTTCTCATAAGCCTTTCCTAAGCAAAAAATGGCCATGGCATGCCCGGGCGCGATCTCCCGCCCGACATGAGTGAAATCCCTGATAGCCCGCTCAAGCTTTAACTTCTCTCCCGAGAGCAAATTCGGATTGTTGATAAAGTTCACGCCGATGTTGAATTCGTACCACATATCCAGTATTTCTCTGAGGCTCAAATATTTATTACCCAAAGTATTATGGAAAAATGTCAGGTCGTTGAAATTGATCTCATCTTCCTTAATAATTCCCTCAGTCACAAAAGCCTCATACATCCGGCTATTGGGAAGCGGCTGGGCCATAGTGATCGCGCTCCAGTCAAGCTCAAGTTTGATCGCCAGGTTATAAGTGTCGCGCATCATCTCAACGGTTTCATTGGGAAATCCGATTATAAAATATCCGGCCAAATAAATCTCAGGGTAATCCCGAAAGATCTGCCTGACCTCCAGTAATTTCGGAATAGTTAAAGGCTTTCTTATCCACTTTAACATCTCTTCATTCCCCGACTCAACGCCGACCTGGACATAACGGCAGCCGCTTTCCGACATAAGAGATATAACTTCCCGGTCAAGAGAACAAATAATAAGGCCGTTTTTAGCCGTCCAGACTATATCTAGTTTTCTTCTAATAATTTCCCGGCAGATATCCTTTGCCCTTGGCAGGCTGAAAGTAAAATCGTCGTCCAGGACTTCAAAGAACCTGACGTTAAATTCTTTGACCAGATATTCAATTTCATCCACAACATCCTTACAGGGCCGCATCCTTACCTTACGCCCCATTATTTTATGCACGGTGCAAAAAGCGCATTCACCCCTACAGCCGCGGGAAGTTAATAAAGGCGCAAAAGGCTTATTGGCACTACCCGGTATGGCATAAGCGCCTCCGAACCTTCCGGTCAGATAATATTTATCCACACCTAAGAGTTTCCATGCCGGCCAAGGGCGAGAGCCAATGTCCAGCTTTGGGATTTCTTTACAGGGAATGAAATTCCCGCTCTTGTCCCGGGAGTGCACCCCGGCTATACCTTTTATTTCTTCTGTTCCGTCCGATATCCGATCTAAAAAATCAATAAACGTTTCCTCAGACTCATAGGTAAAGATATAATCAATTGACTTAATATCATACAAGGACTCAGTGGCCATCGAAGCATGCGACCCTCCGACAACTATCTTGGATAAAGGGTGGATTTTCCTTACAATATCAATCGTCTTTTGTAAATTTTTATATAAGCAGGAAAACATTATACTTATTCCTACAATATCCGGAGTTGTAATTGATACTAGCTTATTCTCTAATAATTTCCAAAAAACAGATCCGTCTACCTTTTCATCATGAATTACCTCAAGCATTCCCTCAAGATGATTATCATAAAGCTCAACTTGATGCTTTTTAGATTGCTTGATCTCCCCGGCCAAGTAACCCAATCCCATAGGCGGATATGCCGGATAACCTTTTTTTCGGCAGGTAACAACGTCAAAATTATCCAATGGAATTTGTGGAGGGTTTATAAACAATATATTCATTTGTTTACGACTCAAAGATAAATCATGAGCTGATCAAATCAAAAAAGGTTAGTATTTGTCAACATTTACATTAAAATATGCCTTGGCGTCTTTAATCGCGACTCCCGTCAAGGCCATTACAAACCTACTTTTCAGAGGATCCAGATCGGATGTTTTATCCTTATCCACTGGCTTAGTTTCATGATGTATGTCGTTTATAAAAAAAAGTATGTCTCCCCATCCGAGAAGTGGCTCAACATAAGTTAGCTCACTATCGTCATGTCCCCGTTTACCGATGTATAGGCCACCACTTTGAAAGTCTTCCCCTAAAGTGCTTAGATACAACACTGTCTCCGCAAAAGGGATATTATCATCCAGATAATCCGATGCTCCCCTAGTATGATGTCGACCAAAAAATCCAGTTGGCGGATAATGTATACAATTCAACCAATAGGCAAAATCTTTGTTTGTCAGATTTTCAAACCCAACCCCTTCCGGATCAAACAATGACCCTGGTTTAAAGCCTCGTACTTTATTAGCAAACTCACCCCATGCCCTCATAAGTTTTAATATTTCTTCGGGTGTATCAGAATCCCAGAGAGTGAAGCTAAATAGTTGAAAGAACTTGGCAGAGAATCTTCTATTTGGCAAATTGTCGATTCGATGTAGATTCCCTGGCAAGCCCATTCCACAATCCCTATAGTCATTTGCTTTGAATTTATGCGATGTGACAATACTCTTAAGATTCATTAAATATGGTTTCTCGAAAACTTTCTTAAAAATGATTATGTGTTTATCACGAACCTTATCGATAGTCCCTTGATCAATGTTAATAAATCCATCTTTAAATTTAATACCGTTTACCAAAGTCGCTAATCCATCCTGATGTATTGAAATGTTTGATAAGCCTTGCATCATCTCATCTCCTTTTACAAGTTTTAGAGAATACTTTTACGATAAATCAATTCATTTGCGGCAGAGAAACATCCACTGCCCGACCTTTTGATCTAAATTATTCGGCGGATGCAAAATCTCCAAAGCCAGGTACAATTCGCTGAATTTCTTGGTCATATTCCTTACATCGTCTTCGGAATAAAAGGAAGCAACCACGTTAGGAACTAATACCTTTACCTCATTAGGCAACCGATAAGTGTTTTCACCAATCTTTGTAACCCCATTTTGCGTATATCCTGTGTGGAATTTTGATTCAAGAGTCGCAATTAAATATCCTCCTTTGCGTAAAACGCGATATATTTCATCAAGCGCTTTCTGGCAAACTTCAGAAGTTCCGTAACTCAATACTTGCCAACAAATAACAAAATCAAAAGATTGATCTTTAAAGCTTGAAAGGTCAGCCTGGTTCCCCAGCTCAGCTGTAACATCCAAGGCTTCTTCCCTGGCCCAATTATTAACTCTTTTAACAGCCAATTCGCTAATATCGATACACTTTACACGGATTCCCTCCCGAGCTACCGCAAATTCGTTTGCCCCATCACCGCAACCAATTGATAACGCATTCTTAATTGACTTTTCATGTTTAATGTATCTCATAAAATAGTGTATAAAGATTAGATTCGGATATTTCAGCCGAGATTTTACTTCATAAAAATTATCAAATGCCGCTTTGTTTTCTAAAGTTGATTTGAGTTCCATTTTTCTCCTCATAGATATAGGCTCATTCGAAAGAAAGAGCTGATTTAAATTAGGCTCCAGACAGAGCAGAGTGTTACATTAGCATTACATTGTTCACCATTTCTCCTTTTTTAATAACTTAATAAAGTACGATTTATTAATTTATATCTAATTATACCTATTTCTACCATCCGAAATACTAACATGGAGAAAAAACTATGTCAATTTCAATATGGGCAACATAATCAATAATCAATATTTTATTTTGCATACTTGAACAAAACAAAAGCTTCGGCATACCTGCGCTTCATCCCTTTGCCCCTTTTAGAGGCATGATTTTCTATGGATTTTACCGATCGAGGATGAGGGAAGACCCTCTTCTCGCTTTCATAAATCTTAAGCGCTTCTATTTTTAGCGCAAAAGTATTTATTATATCCACAAAATGATCCGGATCAAACTTGTTTTCTCTCTCTGGGACTCCGAAGCCAGTCGATTCAGGGACCTCAAAGCAGTATATCTTCTCCCTGCTTTTCTTCCCGAAAGAACGAAAGGCAGTAATTACCGCCTCGAAAGTAACTCGATGATCTTTATTCAGATCGCCCCAAAAATGAGTATAAATTATATCCGGGTGGTACTTTTTCTTGTAAGCTTCAATAAATTTAATAATATCCAAAAGAGGAATGCTATCAAGCCGCTGGTCGGGAAAATCCCCAAACCTGACATCATCCGCTTTTACTCCTAATATCTTAACAGCCCTGAGCATTTCACTTTTTCGCCGGCTTATTTCTTTGTTATATTTTTTAAGCTCATTCTTCCGTGAAATTTTATTGCCGGGGTTATAATACCGCGATGTCACTCCGTCAGCCATACACAATATCCTTACCCGGTCATTATTAAAAGTGTGTTTGGCGATCGTTCCGCCGCAGCCTAAAACTTCATCGTCCGGATGAGCGGCAACAACCAGCACATTATGCTTATTTGCTTTTGGCATGAATCTTATCCCATTCTTTAATTATCTCGCCGGCAGAATAGTTAAAGCGCTCCGCCCCAGCTTTCATATTTATACTATCTACAATCTCTTTAACTATTTTTAGGTCCTGGGGGTAATCAACCGTAATCCTGACATCCGGCCGCTTTAATTCAACGGGCGCTTCCATATAATAACAATTAAAATCCTTAGGGCGGGAAGTAACATATTCTATAATATGCTCCCTTTCAACTGGAGTTTTAGCTTTTTCATTCATTTCGGAAAGTAGCCCTTTTCCTAAAACATAAAAATCCAACCCGTGCGGATAATTCTTATTCATTCCGATACCGACGCAATCGTGTTTTGATTTGAGGAATATCTCAACTCCCTTGTCAATTAATGAAGCGTCGATCAAAGGGCAATCGCCGGTTACTTCAACGATAATATCGGCTTTCATAAAAACAGATGCCTGATAAAACCTACCTAAAACATCCTCCTCGCTTCCGCGAAAAACTTTAACCCCTGAATTCTTCGCGGTTTCCGCTACCGGATTATCTTTGTCTTTATTAGTCGTAGCCAAGCACAAATCATTTGCCAATTTGCTTAACCTAAGGCGTTTTATTGTATACTCCAAAAGCGTATACTTCCCTATTTTCTCAAGGGTTTTACCGGGAAACCTCTTAGATCCCATACGCGCGACCAGTATAATTACTATTTTTTTATCCATTAAATTCCTAACTACCCTAAATTCTTAACATCTTTTATGTTATCCCTTAAAATAATGCTTAAAGATTCTTTCCCGCAGTTGAACAATAAATCAATCACCGAAAGATTCGGGATAAAATCACCCCATAGCTGCGGATAGACAGGATGAACATAATTTTGATAATAAACCTTTATTTTGTTGTCAGTAAAGTCTTTCTCGGCTATATAATCCTTGCCGTGAATACCGGTAACGCATATATCCCCCTCAAGCCTTAAGCAGTGCTCTAAAACAAGCTCGGATTTCTTTTTAGTGAAACCCAATTCCGTCGCCTTATAAACTTTAGCCTTTACATTCAAAGCATCCATAAAATATTTTAGCTGATATTCGTTTAGCTCAGAGAGATTCTCCCATCTTTTGCTTAAATACATTTCCTCAAAGAAACTTGAATAATCTCCGAAGTACCGGGCTTTTTTATAATTTGCGTTGATCGCCTTCCAGTGCAGGAGCTGCCAATCGTCTTTTGTCCCTTTTTTAGAATTATCAATCGCGATATCTTTCAAGAGCTCCGAGCTGCTCTTCTTTTTGCTCACCGGCACCGTCAGCCAAAGCGATCCGTTAGGGGTTTTAATTTTATTCCGGTTATTCCAGTCTTTTTCCAGATACTGGACGTCATCCATAAAAATGAAGCTATCCGCTAAATATATTTTGTGGAACAATCCCAGCCACGGCAAATAGACCGGCTGATGTCCGCTTACAACGTTCGGCATAATATTATCCCGATAAATCGTTAATAAGTATTTTCTCGTTCTTCTTAAGATTTCGCTTAAGCTTTTTCCCGATTAATTTATATCTCTCCATAGGCCTTAAACCGTCACCCGGCCTCTTATATGCTAAGTTTTTAAGCTCTATCCGGGAACCCGCCTCCAAATCTTCCCCGGCAACAATACTTCGGCGGTAAAGCATACGCAATTTCTCTTCAGTCGGAGAAATACCTAATCCCCCTTTTCCTTTCATCCGCTCAATTAAGCGGATTTTATCGACCATTGATTTGTATTCACTAGGCGTGCTGGAAAATATATGGTCCGGGCCTTTCATCTGATGCCCGAGGGTAAAGTGTTTCTCGACTATAACAGCACCCATTGACACGGCAGCAATTGCCGCTAAATCGCCTTTGGAATGATCCGAAAAACCACTTAGGATATCATATCGGCGGGAGATCTCAACCATTCGTTTTAAATTAACCTCTCTCTCCGGAGTAGGATAAACAGAGGTGCAGTGCATCAGGATAAGGTTTTTATTGCCTTTTCTTTTAAATATATTCAATGCGTGGTCAATCTCATCGCTTTTTGCCATTCCTGTAGAAAGGATTACCGGCTTATTCTTCCCGGCAACATATTCCAGCAGGTCAATATTGATCAAGTCTTCGGATGATATCTTAAACGCCGATACCCCGACCTTCATCAATAGGTCAACCGCACTCCTATCACAAGGAGTCGATAAAAATTGCACTTTGTTTCTAAGGCAATATTCTTTGAGTTTTATATGCCACGATACCGGCAGTTCTAAGCGCTTAAACATCGAATACATACCTTCTTTTATCGTTTTTCCTCCGGATTTATAAGCATACTTTACATCTTTATCCGCCATAAACTCATCGGCATTGAATGTCTGAAATTTAACTATATCGGCTCCCGCTTTTGCCGCCTCCTTTATCATCTCTTTAGCTATTTCCATTTTCCCGTTATGATTTACGCCTATTTCGGCAATAAGCAAAGCTGCCGCTTCCCTCGAGACAATATGTTCCCCGAGCTTAATTCTGGAATTGAATTTAAACATTTATGAACTCCCGGAAATTATTTGATAAAATCTTCTCTTTTAACTTGGGGTCTATATTTAGCTTCTCGAACCGCTCCAGTATTGTTTTCTGGTCGTGATTAGGCTGAAAAGGATAGTCCGTCCCAAAAATAAGCATATTTTCGTCTAAAACCTTGGAGGCATTTTCGACCATCTGCATAGTCTCTCCGACGGATGTTACAAACCGCGTGTTAGAGAAATATTTTTTGATTGGCCCAAACTCAAAATGCAAACACAATAGCCCCCCTAAATGCGGAGCCAATATTTTTAACTCCGGGTATTTCTTAATCAAGTTAAATAGATTATGCGGTCCCTGCTCGCTTGAAGATGCAGTCACATAATCAATATGCGGGAATAAAATCATCTTTTGCTTGATCAATTCTTCGACCACGGGAGCGAACTCATCTCCGTCAAGCTTAAACCTTTGCCAGGAAGGTATAACCTTTACCCCTAAAAAGCCGTATATCTCCTTCAATTCTTTAAGCTGCGATTTGATATCCAGCTTCTTAGAGAAAGTCACAAGCCCAAGCCCGTAAAATTTACCTTTATTTGCATCGATGACATTCTTTACATATGAGTTATTCATAAGAGTCAGATGATGGTCTCTCCAAGGTAAACCCATCAAAAGGCACTTATCAATTTTGCACAACTCCATAGACTTAAGCAATTCTTCGATTGTAGATAATTTTAAAGCCATTTCGCCCTCGGGATGCTCATAAATTGCTTGCTTAAAAGCCTTTTCCCTAACAAATGCCGACTTCTTCATGTTAGATATTTCCGGCGGGATTATATGGACTTCAGCGTCAATGATCATTTCTTTCTCCAGCAGTGCATAGTTATAATCCCCCCAACCTTAGCCAATCCCAGCGATTCATACAATTTCACCGCCGGCATATTATCGTTTTGAGTATTAACTTCGATCAAATCAACAACATCTTGGAATTTGCTCAGGAAATCAGACATTATTCCCGCCGACAATCCTTGGCCGCGGAACTTGGGATCAACAGTAATGAGCCACAAAAACCCGATCTTTCCGGGAATAAAACCTTTTAAAGAATCATCTTTCGCGCCTACAGCAAAACCTAAGAGTTGATTTTCCCTTTTATAAATTAGCTTTAAATTTGAACCGTCTTTGAGCAAAGCACCGGCTAGCTTCTCATAAAACTTGTCCGCGCGTTTTTTAGGGATATTTTTATCTCTATATATCCTGGAATGCTTAAAGCTGTTTCTTGCCAAAGCAACAATATCCTTATAATCAGAACCCTTTGGAGCAAACCCGGCAGTTGTATGATAATTCCTTATTTTATTCTTACCTTTCTCGTATAGAAATGTTTTAAGCCTATCTACTGTGATAAAACCGTATCTTTCAAAGATATCCGCATACTCACTTTTATTTTCGTTAACGCGCAGTGTCAGTAGCTCGGCTTTTTTCTTTACGGCGAAAGCCATTACATTGTCCAATAAATCACTTAAAACTTCTTTATGGTTAGGAAGGCCTGTTTTTATGAATATTTCTTCTATCGAATAAGTTTCCGCGCCTAGTATTCTCTTGTCCCACGCCTTCCTGACTAAAACAGCAAAGGCTTTATCTCCCGAGGGGATTACAACATTCTCCCTTTTATGAGATGTTAAATAACCAGAAGCTATTTTGTCAAAATTCAAGCCAAATTTATTCAAATAAGTTTTGTAATTAAAGCTTTCGAACTTTTTCATTTGTCTTTTAATTAACCGTCTTTCGAGCCAGAATAAACATTTCATGGGAAAGGTTAATATTCGTGACCTCTCCGCTACGATTGTCAAAACCGCCCTTTTTATCGACTTCAAAGCCTGCCTCGTTTAGCGCAGATTCAAGCTCATAATCAAAAAACCAATTATGATCATATTCGGGCTTTAACTTGCCGTAAATAAACCTGTCCCACCCGAGATTTTTGGTCACAATAAAGATGCGGCCTCCCTTCTTAATAATCCGTGAAACATCATTTATAAAACATTTTAAATCCTCTCCGCAGTTCTGGAGCACACCGATCAATGTTACCAAGTCTATACTTTTACTTTTACAAGGTAATTTACCGCCGGAAGAGCAAAAATAGCTTATGTTAAGCCCCTTTTTAAGCTTAGCGAATAAAAGCATCTTCAAGTTCACATCACAAGCGAAATATTTCTTCCCTGCTCTTGGTAAATATTTAAATAACCGCCCGCTTCC
>JADFZM010000129.1 GCA_015232535.1 Candidatus Omnitrophota bacterium | reverse complement strand
TGCGGCTATAACCGATTATTTGGGTTTCAGGCCGTTTTTCGACGAGTGGAAAGTGATGGGGATGTCGGCATACGGGCAAGACGATTATAAAGAGATTTTTAATGATATGGTCTATTTAAAAGAGGAAGGGAATTATGAGCTGAATTTGAAATATTTCTCTTTCCCGACCAACGGGCAAAATAAATGGGTGAGCGATTACCTCCTAAAAAAGTTAGGGCCGAGGAGGCGGTATAAAGATAAGTATGAGCAAAGGCATTTTGATATCGCTTATTCGCTGCAGAGGGTTGTCGAGAAGACAGCTGTGCACTTAGCTCGTTACCTAAGCGACATAACAAGAAATCCAAACCTTTGCCTGACCGGGGGCGTTGTTTTGAACTGTCTTATGAATAGAAAAATACTTGAGGAGACGACTTTTAAGAACTTTTTTATCCAGCCGATCGCGAATGATGCCGGTACTTCCATGGGAAGCGCTTTGTATTATTACCACCGGTTTTTCCCGTCTAAGCGGGATTATATTTTTGATTCGGTCTACCTGGGGATGGAATTTTCTGATGAAAAGATAGAGGATGTTTTGAAGAAAAGGAGAATGAATTACCGGAAAAGCGATGATATTGCACGGGAAACGGCTTCTTTTATAGCGCAAGGAAAAATAGTCGGCTGGTTCCAGGGCAGGATGGAGGCCGGGCCAAGGGCTTTAGGCAACAGGAGCATTGTCGTCGACCCTCGCAAGGCCGCGATGAAAGATAAGCTTAACAGCCGAGTTAAAAAAAGGGAATTCTTCCGGCCGTTTGCGCCGTCGATATTAGAAGAGAGGGTATTTGAATATTTTAATATGCCAAAAGATCAAATGTCCCCTTATATGATCCTTATCGGGGATGTGAGGGAGGATAAAAGAAATATTATTCCTGCTGTGACCCATGCTGATGGGACTGCCCGCGTCCATACGGTAAGCCGTAAAAGTAATTTAAAGTATTGGAACTTGATCGCTGAATTTGAGAAAATAACAGGTGTGCCCGTATTGCTTAATACTTCATTTAATGAAAACGAGCCGATTGTCTGCACCCCCGAAGATGCTATAAACTGTTTTTTACGTACCGAGTTTGATGTTTTATCGATCGGTAATTTTGTGCTTGAAAAAAAGGATAATATACGTAATGTTTGATCCTTATCTCTTTGAACTCGCAAAGATGTATAATAATTTGGCCCCTAAAAGGGACGATTTTATCCGGAAAAATGATTATTTCTACGAAGAGCTTTATAAACAATACAGGTATTTTATCCCGAAGGGCAAAATGGTTTTGGAGGTAGGTTGCGGCACGGGCGGACTACTTAACGCGGTAGCTCCTAAAGAAGGTTACGGGGTTGATATTAGCCCTGAAATGATTAAGATCGCGCGAGGCAAATTCCCGCAATTTAACTTTACAGAAGGAGACTTAACTGCCTTAAAAACAAATACCCGTTTTGATTTCATCGTCTTATCCGGATTATTAGGTGAGATAGAAGATATACAGGAATTTTTGGTAGGGCTTAATAAATTCTGCTTCAGTGATACGCGAGTTATAATTCAGTATTATAGTTATTTTTGGCTGGGGATATTGAAAATATTTGAAAAGTTCGGCCGAAGAAATCCCCAAAGGATACAAAATTGGCTGGTATATAGCGATATTGAAAACATTTTGAAATTATCCGGTTATGAGGTTGTCGCTCGGGAAAGATGCGTTTTATTTCCCAAGAGAGCGTTTGGCCTGGAAATTTTATTTAATAAGTTTTTAGCTAGGTTACCGATTTTTAACGCTTTAACCGTTAATCATTTCATTATTGCCCGCCCGTTATTTAATAGAGACGAGGAGCTTTCGGTAAGCATCGTTGTGCCTTGCCGCAACGAAAAAGGAAATATTGAAAGCGTTATAAAGAGGACCCCGTTTTTCGGGAAAGAGCAGGAGTTTATTTTTGTCGAAGGAGGATCAAAAGACGGGACATATGAGGAAGCGGAGCGCGTTAAGAATGTCTACAAGAATAAAAAAATTTACCTTTATAAGCAAACTGGAAAAGGAAAAGGCGATGCCGTGCGTTTGGGGTTCAATCGTTCTAAGGGCGAGGTATTGATGATTCTTGATGCTGATTTAACTGTACCTCCTGAGGAATTGCCGAAGTTTTATCGGGCTTTAAAGGATAACGTCGGAGAATTTGTGAACGGCTGCCGCCTGGTCTATCCAATGGAAAAAGAGGCGATGCGCTTTCTGAATTTGATAGCCAATAAATTCTTTGGGATATTTTTCTCATGGTTGTTGGGACAGCGGTTCAAGGACACATTATGCGGTACGAAAGTTTTGTTCCGGCACCATTATGAAGAGATTGCCCGCAACCGTGCTTATTTTGGGGATTTTGACCCTTTCGGCGATTTTGACCTTATTTTCGGGGCGGTTAAGCAAAATTTGAAGGTTATAGAGCTTCCCATCCGTTATAAAAGCCGTCAATACGGCACGACGCAGATACAGCGTTTCCGCCATGGATTGCTTCTTTTGAGGATGTGCTTTTTCGCTATGAAAAAAATAAAATTCAAGTAAAGGAGTAAATAATTGTCGATTGATAAGCCATTAGCGGGGAAACTTGCCTTTTTTTTAACTATGATGCTTTTTTCCTTAAGCCTTTTTACGGGTTTTAGCGTAGCGGGCAAAAGGCCTTTATGGACGGATGAGATATTTACGTTAAAGGCAAGCGTTTTAAATAGCGATTATCTTGTGATTTTCCGAGGCAAGATCAGGGAAGCTAATAATAACCCGTTGTTTTACTTAATACAAAAAGGGATTGTAGATGTTTTGCATTATAGGTCGGCAAAAGATATCATTGCCGGTAAGGAGGTCCCTCAGGATTTATATTCAAGGCTCATACTAAGGATAAATCCGGTTGTTTTTATGTCTTTGTCGGTCTGCCTGATATTTTATTTTTTCTCCAGATTTTACTCTCTGATATTGGGTCTTTATTCATTTTTAATATCTATATCGTCTTATATGGTCTGGATATTTTGGGCAGAGGCTAGGCCGTATTCATTATGGTTGTTTTTGACAACAGCTCAGCTTCTTTTATTTGTCAGGGCATTGACGGCAGGAAATTATCGGGCCCGTTGTTTGAATACGATATTTTTGGTAAATGTCTTTTTATCTTTTACTGCCTCTTTAAGCATTATTCAGATTGCGGCTGTATCAACTACTATCTATTTGTTTATAGGGAAAGATTGGAAAAGATTTCTATGCAATCTCTTTATACCGGCTTTGATCATCGCTTACTATTTTCTGCAAGATCATGGTGAATACCAATTTTGGTTCTATAACCCGCCCTTGGAATTGATCAATGCCAGTATCCCAAAGGATCGATTTATTATCTTAGCTGCTTTTATTGCATATTTTCTATTGAATGTTATCCGTCAGAAACGATTAAAGGCTTGGCTTGATAGCTCTTCGTATCATTGGCAGAGCACGGCTTATCTAGTATTCACGTTTTTTGTTTTAACGGGCTATTTGCTTTTTATTGCTTACTTAAAAAGCATGGAGTCGGTTGAAAAAACCGGGTTTATTGTCCCAAGCAGGTATTTTATTCCCCTTACCTCGGTTGGAATAATAGCAATGGTTTTGTTCTCGAGAAGCTTGTTTAATGCGTCGAGTAATCGATTCTACAAAATAATTATCGGTTTAATTCTGATGGCGTTACTGATCTTTAGGCTATACCGTACTTCCATAGGAGCAGATATATGGCAATATGTTTAATAACAGGTTCCGGCGGGCTTATCGGAAGCGAATCGGTGGTTTTCTTCTCGGGTAAGAATTTTAAGGTTATCGGGATCGATAATGATATGCGAAATGAATTTTTCGGGAAAGATGCTTCTACCCGAGAAATGGTAAATCGGCTTAAAGGTGAGCTCGTTAAATATACCCATTATAATACTGATATAAGATATAAAGAGCGATTAAGGGATATATTCGCGGAATTTAATAAGGATATAAAATTGATTATTCATGCTGCTGCTCAGCCGTCGCACGACTGGGCAGCCTCTGACCCTCAAACTGACTTTGCGGTAAATGCCGTCGGAACAAATAATTTGCTACAGCTTGCTTTAAAATTTTGCCCAAAGACGGCATTTATATATTTAAGTACAAATAAGGTTTACGGAGACTTGCCGAATTTTCTCCCTCTTCGGGAAAACAAAGAAAGATGGGATTTGCCTCCTCGGCATGAATTTTATAACGGGATAAGCGAAAGAATGAGCATTGACCGCTCGACGCATTCTTTGTTCGGTGTGTCGAAATTAGCGGGTGATTTGCTTGTTCAGGAATATGGAAATTATTTTGGGATGAAAACCGTTTGTTTCAGAGGAGGATGTTTAAGCGGAGGCAAGCATCAGGGGGTGAAACTGCACGGATTTTTATCTTATTTGATGAAATGTTGCATACGAAAAGAACAGTACACTATTTACGGTTACAAAGGAAAGCAGGTCAGGGATAATATTCATAGCGCTGATCTGGCAGCTGCTTTTTACGAGTTTTACAAAGCGCCTAAAAAGGGCGAAGTTTACAATATAGGAGGGGGAAGGCAAAATAGTTGCTCTATTCTTCAGGCGATTAGGGCTTGCGAAAGAATCTGCGGCAATAAAATGAAATATAATTATATTGATCGTCCAAGAAAGGGCGATCATAAATGGTATATTTCGGATATAGGAAAGTTTAAAAGGGATTACCCCGCTTGGAAGCAGAAATACGGATTAGAAGGCATCTTAGGCGATATTTGCGATAACTTGACTTCAAAATAATAAAATAAATTGCGTTTCTCATCAGGGCTTAAATGGCGTAAAATAAAAGATCTTAGAAAAAGATTAGAAAGAGCGTAGAAAATGGAAAAAAATTGTTTATGTTATAAGAATTATTACTATTCCGGCGAAGAGGCGAAAAGGTTTTATAGCGGGCAAGCATGGAATGAGCATCCGACTGATTATGCTCTTATTCTAGAGTGCCCCGAGTGTCAAACTTTATGGAACCATAGGCTTGACGAATCTAAAGACCATCTTATTATTGAGAAGAAATTCAAGCGGCCCGAGTTGGTTTTTAATAAATTCTTTAATCTTTTCCTTGGCAAGAAAGGAGATATAAGGGCTTTTTACGACAATAAAGTTGTTCAGGTGTTTGAAGATGATAAAAAGCTTGTCTTAGAGCTTGCATGGGATTGGATGATTGAAGGCGAAAAAATAAGGTATTTCTTGGCAGAAAGCCTATACCCCGGATATTTATCCGATATTTATACAATCGGGCTAAGTTCGGTCGAGGTTAATGTCGGGTATCTTAAAGATAGCAAAAAACAACCCCCGTCTTTACAGAAAGGCGATTTTATTTTCAAGTGGCAGGGTATTTTGGAAAAGAAATAGTTTTGGGATCCAATCACATTTTCCCTCCAAATTTCAAGCTAAAAAACAATTATTTGTTACAAATTAATTCTTGACAGCCAATAGTCAGCTTATATAATGTAACTGTTCAGCGAATGAACATA
>JADFZM010000128.1 GCA_015232535.1 Candidatus Omnitrophota bacterium | reverse complement strand
CCCTTAATGACTTTCGGTAAATACTTAACGGCCAACTTTTTTCCGGCAGCAACCACCTTTTCATAAACATCAAAAGCATAATCACTCTCTAAAATATCAAATTTCTCCTGGCCGATGATATCTCCGTCGTCTAGCTCGCAGGAGGGATAAAACATGGTAACCCCGCCTTTCTTAATCCCGAGCTTTATGCAATTTATTATCGGTGCCGGGCCGCGGCCGAAAGGTAAAAGCGTCGGATGAAACCCGATAAACCCTTTATGGGGTATTCTCAAGGTCTCTTTATCAATTTTCTGCCTCCATCCGCACATGACAACCAAATCCGGATTTATATTCTTAAGCAAATCAAATTTAAGCCTCTCGACTCTGATGATTTTAACGCCCAAAGTATCCCAAAGCGAATTCTTAATTCCGTCGTACATTACGATTTTTGAGCGCGGGGAAAGAGTAATGACGCAAGAAACATTAAGTTTAGTTTTGGCTAAAACTTCCTTTAGGACCTCAAACCCGAACAAATTTGCCGATAACCAGACTATTTTCATTTTTTTACCAAATTCTTCTGATTGTTTTAAAGCTTTCCGCGTATTCGCAGGCGATTTCCATTCCCCTTTTCTGCGCCAAGATCCTGATCCCTTCGGGGCTCCTCGGATGCGGATATTTCTTAACTTCCGAGGCATAGATCTTGAAAGCAGATATCTTTTTTCCGATAAACTGTTTAATATCAACCCAAAAATCCGGATTAAATGCTTTATACGACCATTCTGTCTCGGATAAAGTCTCGAAACAAAACAAATCTATTTTCTTCGGCGGACGGGACGCGACCAAACATGCCTTAAATATTATCGAATGGTCGAAATTAAGGTCATCTTCAAAGTGAGTGTAAATGATATCCGGATCGATCTCATCGACTAATACGGAAACTTTCTTGTTAAACTCTCCCGTGGAAATAGTGTTTAATCTAACCGTAGGAAATCCTAGATTAATACGCTTAGATACGCACAGGATTTTATCCGCTTTTTTCTGTTCAACGATCTTTTGTTCCATGTATTTTTTTGGCCACTGTGGCTCATAGGCCTTGGTAACGATGCAAACCGATACAGCATCTCCTTCGGCCACATGCCGTAGAATAGTCCCCCCTACACCCAATACCTCATCATCCGGGTGGGCGGCAACGACTAAAACCTTTCTCTTATCTTTCATTTCACGTCGCTCCATTTGATTAATCGGTCTTTCTTTATTTCACGTTTAGCTAATTTGCCTATCAACTTATAAATTTCCTTAGGGTTTATTCCATTGCCGGGGCGTTTAATGATAAGATTCTCCCAAGACAACTTTTCTTCCGGAAGAATATTTCTACCCGCAACTACGCTTTTTCTTATTACTCGCGCTACTTCTGCTTCGGATTTTACGGGGGCCTTGACTCCGTCACCGAGGGAAACTTCGATATTTCTTATCATTTTTACCAAAGCTTTAAGCTCATCAATATCTAAAGACGCTTTATGATCCGGCCCCGGTAAAGTTTTATCCAAAGTAATATGTTTTTCTATCACAAAAGCCCCTCGAGCAACTGCCGCAAGCGCCACTTCTACCTCTAATGTATGGTCGGAATATCCGACCGGGACATTAAAAACCGTCCTCAATGTGTCCATG
The DNA here is from genome assembly GCA_015232535.1 of Candidatus Omnitrophota bacterium. GTDB lineage: Bacteria > Omnitrophota > Gorgyraeia > Zapsychrales > Zapsychraceae > JADFZM01. The sequence goes on along the minus strand of JADFZM010000128.1, from coordinate 3,920 downwards.
GCCTTTAAATTTACGTCTTTAAAACTGGCCGGATAATTTGAAGTACAATGTAGAAGTATTAGCTTCTTATTTCCGGTTGAATATATCGCGTGTACTGCCTCTTTAACTTCTTTGAGCGTTGACATCCCCGTAGATAATATTACCGGCTTCTTGAATGAGGCAACCTGTATTAAAAAAGGGATATTGGTAACCTCACCGGAACTAACCTTAAAAATCGGCATGCCTAATTTATTCAAAAATCTGGCACTTTCCGAGTCGAATGGTGTTGACAGAAACATAATCCCTTTTGCCCGGCAATACTTGAATAGTTCGATGAAATTATCCTCTGACAGCTCAACTTTCTTTAACATTTCAAACTGCGATTTATTAGGCGAGTTTTCCTTCTGATACTTAGCCTGGGCAGCGCTTTGGGTAACAAGGTTTTCCGCCTTAAATGTCTGGAACTTTATAGCATCGCATCCGGCTAAAAAGGCGCAGTCAATAAGCTTCTTCGCTAATTTCATATCGCCGTTATGATTAACCCCTGCCTCGGCGATGATAAAAATACGGCTTGAATTAAAAAGCTTATTGAAGATATTTATTTTCATAAGTTTTAAACATTATTTACTAGCCGAGATAAACCATAAAGGCTGATTTAAATGCACATTAGTCCGTAGTTTCGGGTCAAGAAAATAAATTTTGTTTATACTAAAATGCCTTTTTATGACCTTAGGATAATTATGCCTCCAATAATTTCCTTGAAACGTAAAAAGCATCCCGACATCCCAAAAGGAATCATAATCAATGTAAGCCGCCTCAAGAAGCTGAAAACCTTTAATTCTCGAATTTTGAGCGCAAACCTTCACGAAATTCCTAAATTTTCCCGGTAATAAATAAGGAGCGGTCTCGCAGCAATAAACTCCTATTCTATTTCCCTGAACCTTCGAAAATAAACCTTCCAGTTCTCTAGAGCACTCCATATTAACTACATAAAAAACGCTATTCTTAAGCCCGTATTTACTGCAAGCATCCATCGCCTCTTTATTAATATCAGCTCCTATAATCTGAATCTTTTGATTGACACTCTCTAGCTTCTTAGATAATGGCAACAATTCCCTGCCATACGCACAGCCGAATATTATCAATGTATCCAAATCATTTTCTTTTATAAAATCCACTAATAAATTAACCCGTACTTTTGTATATTCGCTGACTTCTCCTGTTTTTTCCTCATCGCTTATTCCGATAGTTCCATATGATAATTGATTTCTTTTTATAAATGTCTTAACATATCCGGTAAGGGTAAAAATGAACTTAGGCAATAACAAGCAAAAACCTCCGATTAGATAAGTGACATCTACCGGACAAAACAAAAATTTTGGAAATTTCTTCTTCATAATTTTTAAAGTTTATTTACTGGCTGAGATAAACCATAAAGGCTGATTTAAATGCACATTAGTCCGTAGTTTCGGGTCAAGAAAATAAATTTTGTTTATACTAAAATGCCTTTTTATGACCTTAGGATAATTATGCCTCCAATAATTTCCTTGAAACGTAAAAAGCATCCCGACATCCCAAAAGGAATCATAATCAATGTAAGCCGCCTCAAGAAGCTGAAAACCTTTAATTCTCGAATTTTGAGCGCAAACCTTCACGAAATTCCTAAATTTTCCCGGTAATAAATAAGGAGCGGTCTCGCAGCAATAAACTCCTATTCTATTTCCCTGAACCTTCGAAAATAAACCTTCCAGTTCTCTAGAGCACTCCATATTAACTACATAAAAAACGCTATTCTTAAGCCCGTATTTACTGCAAGCATCCATCGCCTCTTTATTAATATCAGCTCCTATAATCTGAATCTTTTGATTGACACTCTCTAGCTTCTTAGATAATGGCAACAATTCCCTGCCATACGCACAGCCGAATATTATCAATGTATCCAAATCATTTTCTTTTATAAAATCCACTAATAAATTAACCCGTACTTTTGTATATTCGCTGACTTCTCCTGTTTTTTCCTCATCGCTTATTCCGATTGCACCAAGTGTTGGGCTTTTCCTTCGGAATATAAATGTCTGAGTGTATCCGAAAACCGCATAAATAATTTTAGCTAATAATGTTACCACCCCCCCTACGACATAAAACACATATACTCTGTAAGAAAATAACTTTCTTAAGATTTCCTTCATCTTCGCTAACATCTATTACCTCGCTTTCTTTAAAATCTGCTCGGCCAGCCAGAAGTCGAATTCCTCGTCTATTTCCACATTTTCTTCGCGCGATGTAAAAATACGTCCTACTTTCTCGCCGAACATCTTGCCGTTCTTAATCAAATCCGCCTTTATTACATAAACATTCCCGTCATCATAGAAAAACCCTTTAAGCTCCTGTCGCCTTTTCGAATATGAACCGTACTCCATGAATTTACAGATAAATCCCGTTCCGAGATTATCGAATTTCCCGCGTTCGAATTCTTTAATACATTTATCAATCAATCCTTTGCTTCTTGCCGGGGAGGTCGGCTGTAGCAAAACAATGTTTTCCGCAGGAATTTCTTTTAAAACCTGCTGTAAAACAGAGAGAGTGGTCGCCGTGTCTGTGGCGAGATTCTTCGGGCGAGGTAAAACCTTTGCGCCGAATTTTCTTGATACTTCAGCTATCTCATCATCTTCAGTCGAAACAATAAAATCATCCACCCGCTTTGACTTTTTGGCCGCTTCGATAGTCCAGGCAATTAAAGGTTTGCCGGCGATTTTCTTTATATTTTTCCGCGGGATACTTTTACTTCCTCCCCGTGCAGGAATTACGCCAAGGTATTTGAGCCTTCGGGGTAGGTTATTTCTTCCCTCCGATGGCTTATCCTGAGGAACACAGTGACGAAGGATTTCCTTATATTTTTTATCTTTCATTTACAAAACTTCCTTTATCGACTCATTGACTTTAACAATTACTTCATTAATCCTATCTTCGCTCATATTGACCATAATTGGTAGTGCGATCGAACGCCTTAAAAACCCGGTTGATTGACTCCAAACTTCTTCCAAATTCTTCTTATAACCTTTAAAAATATGATCCCATGTCCCGGCATAATGCCAGTTTATTGCATCCGGCAGATTTTTTGTCCCCAAACCTTTGGCTTTTAATGCTGCGGCTAATTTTAAAGCCTTTTCCTTCGACTCAACGAAGAAAATAAGGGTATCAGCGGCATCGCCTTTATCGTCGGGAAGCTCGCGGAATTCTATTTTTTTTATTCCTTTTAACGCATCTTTAATCCTTTTCTTATTCTTTCTTTGGGCTTCTAAAATAAAATCCAATTTTTTTAACTGCGCCAAGCCGACCGCGCCTTGCATTTCGGTTACTTTATAATTAAAACCCCAGATAGTGCGGGTATCTTCTCCTCGGGGGAATTTCGGATTCTGTTCGTGGCCGTGGTCGGAATATTCGCGCGCCATTAAATAAATCTTCTCTTCATTAGTGACCAAAAGCCCGCCTTCGCCGGTTGTAATAATTTTTCCGATATCGGTACTGTAAATACCGGCATTTCCCAATGTCCCTAAATATTTCCCCTTATATGTCGCGCCAAAAGCTTGGGCACTGTCCTCCAAAACCGGCAGGTTTTTTTTCTTGGCAATTGCTAAGATCTCCTCCATCCTCGCCGGAACTCCGGCCATATGTACAGGGATAATAGCCATTGTTTTCTTGGATATCTTTTTTTCCAAGTCCTTTGGGTCCATATTCAATGACTTATCAACCTCGGCAATTACCGGAGTTGCGCCTAGCTCCAAAATCGCTTCGATCGTGGCAATAAAAGTAAAAGACGGCATTACAACCTCATCGCCCGCTTTTATGCCTAATCCGACTAACCCCAATTTCAGCGCTGCTGTTCCGTTACAAACAAAAAGAGCGTGCTTAACCCCGACTTTCTCGGCTATTTTCTTCTC
>JADFZM010000127.1 GCA_015232535.1 Candidatus Omnitrophota bacterium | reverse complement strand
TTTATCATTTATCCTTCTTTCAATTTCTTCCAAATTAATCAAATCGACAATATCAGTATCTCTACCAGCCATTTTCTTCATTATTTTAAGATTCTTCATAGAGACTACAGGAATCTTAGCGCCATCAATGTTCATAATCTGGCGAGTTTTAAACAAAGACTTAAAACTAATCTGTTCTTTAATAAATATATCTATCAGTTTAAAAGGAGGGTTTTTCTCTATAAACGAAAAAACTATAGCTCCTTTTTCTTTGATCCATTTGTTCCTTTTATTTTTATCAGCTAATTCTTCTCTTGTTACGGGAACCTTTGTTATATAACCAACAGAATATAAAGCTTCGTAAAGCTTTTGCAAATTCCTTTTATCAAGGAATACTGCCAAATCCAGATCGTCCGTAAAACGGCGATAGCCATGTAGCACAACCGCAACCCCTCCGGCGACGACATATTTTACACGGGCTTTATTTAAAGCCTTAAAAACTTCCCCGTAAAACATTATTCTCCCCTTCGTAGATAACGAACACCTGCGCTCTACCTCTTAAGCGCAGGGTGTAAAATAGAATACAATCAATATAATTCATGTAAGCTATTTTTGCAAAATAATTTAAAACCAGATGGGAATTCGCCGTCTCTTTGCATGTTTACTTAATTAAGTCCTTCTAGTCCTTATCGTCCTGGCGATCTGGCGGTCCAAGGCCTTCTTTTTAACAGCTTCCCTTTTATCATAAAGCCTTTTGCCTTTACCCAAGGCGATCTCGATCTTAGCGAAACCGCGCGCGTTAAAATAAATCTTCGTCGGGATAAGCGCCAGGCTGGTGCCCAGCATACGGGAGGTGATCTTTTTTATCTCCCTTTTGTGGAGCAAAAGCCTTCGCGGGCGGGCCGGCTCGACATTCATATAGCTGGCTTGCTGATAGGGGTTGATATGCAAATTATGCAGGATTATTTGGGAGCCTTCGATTCGGGCGAAAGAGTCGGCAAAGTTGGCACCGCCATCCCTTAAGGACTTGACCTCCATACCCTTTAGCTCAAGGCCGCATTCCCACATCCCATCGAGAAAATAATCGCGAAAGGCTTTTTTGTTCGATATTAAAACCTGGCCCATTAACCCATTCCCATCATTTTTGAAAGAATAACCAGGAAAACCGGAACCGTAAAAACAGAAAATATATGGCTGTAAAACACCCCGGAATTTATAATCTCATCCTCCGTTTTAAAATAACGCGATAAAAGAGAAAGGTGAACCGCGGACGGCATCGCCGCCTCAAGCATTATAATAAAGCTGATCAGAAAATTAGGCTTAAATACCCAAATCACGCCTAAGGCAAGCAAAGGGAAAACAATAAGTTTGCATATTACTGCCCAAACCATATCGCTTTTAATTTGCCCTAATTTTATCGCGGCCAGGTTTCCGCCGATTACAAGCATCGCCATAGGAAGCACGCATCCGCCCAGGAGTTTCACCGGCTTAACGATTATTTGCGGTATAAAATTATCCAGCCCAAAGAAAATAACCGATAGAGTAAAAACCAAAGTGATTATCGGAGGATTTATTAAACTCCGCAGGTTCACATCCTTCAGCTTCTTCTTGGTCACGAGCGCGACCCCTAAGCTCCAAAGCGAAATGTCAAAGGCGATTAAAAGCAAAAATATCCCCACGAATAAACCCTGCGCTAAACTCCCCTCAAAAAGGTTAGCGACCAGAATAAGCGGGATATAACCGGAGTTCTGGAAAGAGACCAAAGCTGTAAACTCATGTTTTTCTTTTATCCTCGGATTAAGAAAAAAAATCAGCCCCGATATCGCGATACCGATTAAAACAATAGCGAAACCGATAAGGGTAAAAACATACCAGCCGTTTGTTTTAATAAAATTGACCTGCGAGGTAAGATTGGTGAAAATAAAACACGGCATGAACAGATTGACCAGAAGCCAAGCCAAAAGGTCCAAGCCCTTGTGGTCTATAATGTTCTTTCTAAAAAGAAAAAATCCGGCCGCGCCAATAAGAAAAACCTGTAATACGGCCGAAACAATGTATACGAATGAAAGATTTATCATGTTGGCATTGTTTAAAGATTGCCCTACGAATTATTCAGCATCCTCCATTGCATCCCCGGATAATTCCACTTCTTCTTTATCGCTTTTGGGATGTTTTTGTTTCCAGAGCTCGCGTTCCTTATCGTCAATGATCCCATCGTTATTTATATCCTTCGCCTTCTTCCCGATCGGCAAGGGGTGCTTGTCTTTCCACATCTGTTTTTCCTTATCATCAACAGTGCCGTCTTCGTCTAGGTCAGCTTTTTTCTTCCAGTCCCCTTTATGCTTCTTTTTCCACATCTGTTTTTCATTCTCAACGATATCACCGTCTGCGCTTAGGTCCGCTTTCTTCTGCATACCCGTTGGCAAAGGATGCTTGTCTTTCCACATAGCCCTTTCTTTGTCATCCACGGTTCCGTCATCGTTCAAATCCGCTTTCTTTTTCCACCCCTCAGCATGCTTTTCTTTCCAGGCGGCGCGTTCTTTATCGTCTATTACACCGTCTTTATTAAAGTCTTTTTTCTTCTTTTTGTCCATCTTACCGGTAAAATTATAGTCTTTCTTCTTTTCCCTCCACGCTTTTTTCTTTGTTACTATGCCGCCTTCCTTAGGGTCGGCGTGTTTGGCTTTAGGGGAGATTGCCTCGCCTGCCGAGCTGAAGGGCTTGCCTTTTTGGGCGAAAGAATCCGCGGCAAAAAGTAAAAAAGACGTTCCGGCAATTAAAACAATAATTAATCTGGTCATTTCACCATCCTTTCTTAATTGAACTAATTTGAGTTATTATAAGGCTAACGCCTTCTAAAGTCAATCCAACTCAAGGCTTATAAAAAGAAACACGTCATCTAAGGAATTGACAGAAATACATTATTTACTTATACTTCTAACTATCGCGGAAGTGGCGGAATTGGCAGACGCGTACGTCTCAGAAGCGTATGGGGAAACCCTTGAGGGTTCAACTCCCTCCTTCCGCATTTTCTTTTCTTTAATCGCGATTTTATGATCAACCTTTTCTAAAACTTTTCTTTCCAACTCTTACTTTTTAAGGTAATCTAAACCTATGCCGAAAAACAATAAAATACTGGTTATCGGCGGCGGGCCGGGCGGATACACGGCGGCTTTCCGCGCCTCTGAATTAGGCGCTGAAGTTACCCTGGTAGATAAAGATAAATCCCTCGGAGGAGCCTGTCTAAACTACGGCTGCATCCCTTCCAAAACACTATTGCATGCCGCAAAAATCATTTTTGAGGCCAAGGTAGCCGAATCATTCGGTATAAAATTATCCGGCCCCGTGATTGACCTAAACGGCCTGAGGCAATTCAAAGAGAAAACAATCGCTAAATTAAATAACGGCCTCGCCTTTGTGTGCAGGCAAAAAAAAGTAATTTATATTAACGGCGAAGCCCGTTTTACCGGCTCAAATTCCGTTACCGTTTCATCCGACGGTAAACTCCAAGACTTGAGCTTCGATAAGGCTATAATCGCGGCCGGCTCAAAGCCGATTCCTTTCCCCGGAGTTGATTTCGGAGGCAATGTCTGGGATTCCGCCCTGGCCCTTAATATCGAAGAGGCCCCGAATGATTTGCTGATAATCGGCGGAGGTTATATCGGGCTGGAGCTGGGCACGGTCTATGCGGCTTTAGGGTCTAAGGTTACCTTGGTAGAGATGGCTGAAGAAATAATTCCCGGCGTTGACGAAGATTTGACTAAAATTCTTAAAAAACGCCTGAAAAACTTATTCGCGCAAATCTTTGTGAACGCCAAAATATCCGGTATCGATAAAAACACGGATAAAGTCACGGTAACAATAACGGATAAAGACGGGAATCAGGCCAAGAAAGAATTTGATAAAGTTTTAGCCTCAATAGGCCGCATGCCGGAGGCAAAAAATCTCGGGCTGGAAAAAACAAAGGTAACTTTATCGGAAAAAGGGTTCATTAAGATTAACGAAAGGCTTCAGACATCCGACTCAAGTATTTACGCGGTCGGAGATATTACCGGCAACCCGCTTTTGGCGCACAAAGCCAGCATGCAAGGGAAAATTGCGGCCGAGGTGATTTGCGGATTGGATTCTAAATTTAGCCCTAAATCCATTCCCGGATGTATTTACACCGACCCGGAAATCGCGGTTTGCGGGCTTTCAGAAAGCGAAGCCAAATTAAAAGGCATCGAGGTAAAAGTTTTGAGTTTACCATGGATCGCCTCGGGAAAAGCAACAACTTTAGACCGTACCGACGGCCTTACTAAAATACTTGTCAACTCCTATACGAAGAAAATAGTCGGCGCGGGTATTGTCGGGGTAGGGGCGTCAGAGTTGATATACGGCATTAATATGGCAGTCGAAAACTCGCTCACGATCGGCCAGTATCAAAAATACATTCATCCTCATCCGACCCTCTCGGAAACCTTGCTTGACACCGCATGGATGTTCAAAGACGGGGATTAAAACGCACCCTTATACGTCTTTGTCCGTCGCCAGCTTAACCGCTTCTCTGATATCATCGAGGTCAAAAGGCTTTTTTAGGATAGTGACAACCCCTAATTTGCGGGCCTGCTCTTTTTTACTATCAACAGCATAACCGCTCATCATTACAACCGGAAGGGTGGGATAATCCTTCTTTATGTCCCCCAAAATAGAGATTCCGTCTTTATCGGGTATAATTATATCGAGAAAAGCGACATCAAAGACGGTAGCTTTAAGGAACTTCGCCGCCTCTTGATAGTTGTTGGCATATTTTATTTCATGGCCTTTTCGCCCGACCATCACATCGAATACATCACCGATTATCCTTTTATCGTCAATAACCAGGATCTTCAATTTTTCCACCGACTGCTCCTTTCTATTTTAAAGCCGGAAGACGCACCGTAAAAACCGTCTCCGCGCCTTTTTCGCTATGGAAAGATATGTTTCCGGAGTGTTCCTCCGCAAGATTTTTACATAAGGCAAGCCCGATTCCAAGCGAATTCTTTTTTGTGGTAAAAAAAGGAGTGAAAATACTTTTTTTATCTTTTTCGTTTATCCCGGGGCCGTTATCGGAAAATGATACGGTAACCTCATTTTGATCCTTGTCAAAGGCCGTTTGAACCTCGAAATACCGGATAGCCTCCTCGCTTCTTCCCTCCAGGCTTTCGGCGGAATTGATAGCCAGGATCATAAAGGCCTGTTGTAATAAAACTCCGTCGGCGTTAACTTTCGGGACATCCGTGTTCAGTTCCGCCAGCCATTTTATCCGCCTTTTTTTAAATTCATCCGTCACAAGCCCCATAGCCTGCTTAATAACTTCATTAACATCCACCGGAGTCTTTACTATTTTTCGGTGGCTGACCAGTTCCGTTAGGTTATCCAGTTTCTTCTTCAATTCAACCGCCTGGGTTTCCATCATCGAAACGGGCTTATAGAATTTATCGCCTTCTTTTATTTCTTCTTTCATATAACGCACAAAGCCGTAAATAACGGTCAAAGGCTGGCTTATCTGATGCAGAATGCCTGACGATAGGCCGGCTAAGGCCGATGCCCGGCCCCCTTCGATTAAAGCTGCCTGTGTCCTTCTCAGGCACTCGCCTGCCTCGAAAAGCTCGGCGG
>JADFZM010000126.1 GCA_015232535.1 Candidatus Omnitrophota bacterium | reverse complement strand
TTAATGAACTTAATACGCCGAGCAAAAACATTATTACCGTTGAAGACCCCGTCGAATATTTGATTGAGGGTTTAAGCCAGATACATGCCCGTCCCGAGATAGGGTTGACGTTTGCCGAAGGGTTAAGGGCTATTCTAAGACAAAGCCCGGATGTGGTTATGGTCGGAGAGATCCGCGACAATGAAACGGCCGACATCGCCATAAAAGCCGCTTTGACCGGACAACTTGTATTCTCCACTCTGCATACCAATGATGCTGCCGGGGCTTTGACGCGTTTGATCGATATGGGCGTTGAGCCTTTTTTGGTTGCCTCCAGTATCGTTATGGTTTCTGCCCAGCGGCTTTGCCGTAAGCTTTGCAAAAACTGTAAAGAGGAAGTAAAACTGACCGAGCAACTGTGCGAAAAAATCGGGCATGACCTTAAGCCGGGTATGTCCATTTACAAAAGCAAAGGTTGCGAGGCTTGCAAACAAACAGGCTATAAGGGCCGGGTGGGGATTACGGAGCTTTTGGAGATCGACGATCCGGTCAGGGAAATGCTTTTAAAGGGTAAATCTTCCGATGATATCAAAGATTATTCCCGCCGAGAAAAGGGGATGATGACGTTATGGGAAAATGCTATGTTAAAGTGTTCTCAAGGCGTAACATCTTTCGAGGAAGCGTTAAGGGTAACATCGGAAGAACAAATATTGTAATTTATCTTTAGCTTAGAAAGGTAAACTGGAGTATAATTAGTACCAAAATTAGTACCAAATTAGTACGGAGGGGTTGATGACTAAGACACAATTGCTGGGTCAGATATTGATAGAAAGAAAGGCCGTTACCAGCGAACAGGTAAAGCAGGCGGTGGAAACTCAGAGAACAAATAAAGGGTATATCGGGGAAATGCTGGTCAAACTGGGTTACGCCAATGATATGGATATTATCGCCGCTCTCGTTGTGCAGTGCAACTTGCCTTATATCGCCATAGATAAGTATGACATTGATTCGGATGTGGTCCGGATGATACCCAGGGAAATGGCCAGCCGGAATTGGGTTGTGCCCTTAGAGAAAGTCGGCGATATTTTAAGCGTTGTCATGGCCGACCCTTTGAATTTGTCTTTAAGGGAAGAGCTTAAGGAAGTGACTGATTGCCGGATTTCGCCTTTTATCGCCTCAAAAAAAGAGATCGATAGGGCAATAGAGAGGGTTTATAACAGCAACTAGACTTAGCTTATGCCGACTTTTAAATACACCGCAAAAAATAAGGCTTCTAATACTGTTTCCGGAAAGATATCCGCCGAGAACAAAATCGCCGTTATCGAGGAGCTCAGAAAGCGCGAGCTGACCATTGTGGCGGTTGAGGAAGTAAAAGAGATCAAGTTCTCGGCAACAACATCCCTGACCCGCAAGAAAGTAAAGCCGGAGGAGATAGTAATCTTTTCACGCCAGCTGGCGACTATGGTCGATGCCGGTATCCCGATATTGCAGGGCATTAACGCCCTTAAGGACCAGACTTCTCACCCCGGTTTCAAATTTGTTTTGAACGCTATCGAATCTGATATCAAGCACGGCAGCGGTCTCTCCGCCTCTTTTGCTAAGCATCCTAATATTTTTGACAATCTCTTTGTTAATATGGTCCGCGTTGGGGAAACCGGAGGTGTTTTGAGCAAGATCCTGGACCGTATTTCGACTTATATGGAAAAAACCCTCAAGCTGCAACGCAAGGTTAAATCGGCTTTGGTCTATCCGAGCGTAGTTGTTTCCATGGCGATTATTATAACGATTGTTATTATGGTAAAAGTCGTCCCGACCTTTGCCGGTATTTACCAGGGTTTTAATACGACCTTGCCTGCAGCGACCCTCTTGCTTTTAGGGATTAGCGGTTTTCTTAAGAAATATTTAATTTTTGCGATTGCGGGTGTTTTTCTCCTCGGAGTTGCTGTAATCAGATGGCATAAGACCGACCAAGGTGCAAAGATTATTGACGGATTTCTGCTCAAAATGCCGATCTTTGGGGAATTGCTGCGCAAGGTGGCCATTAGCCGGTTCAGCCGCACCTTGGCTACTTTAGTGCAAAGCGGCGTACCTATATTGGAGTCTTTGGACATTGTTGAGAAAACAATCGGAAACCGGGTTTTGGAGTTAGTAATTCAGGAAGTTAAAAGAAGCGTACGCGAAGGGGAAACTATCTCTTCTCCATTGGAAAAGAGCGGAGTGTTCCCGACAATGGTAACGAGGATGATAGGCATCGGAGAGAAGTCCGGTCAGATGGAGAAAATGCTACTTAAGATTTCCGAATTTTATGATGACCAGGTTGACGCTGCGGTTGAGGGGTTGACCAGTATCATCGAACCGCTTATTATCGGCGTATTAGGCATTGTCATCGGGTTTATAGTTATTGCCTTATTCTTACCCATCATGAAATTAGCCACCCTGGTCTAAGCGGGGACACATTTGCAAACGAGGCACAAATAAATGCTGAAAATAAAAAACATTATAATCTCGGGTGTATGCTTGTTATTGGCTCTTTTCCTGTGTAAAGAATCTACGGCGCAAGTACAAAACCATGTTTCGACAAAAAGAGCCCTTGAGGTGAGCCTGATGAGCCTTAAAGAAAGCGCCACCCGGCTGAGAGAGGAAAATAATAAGCTGGTAATTGAAAACGAATCGCTTAAGAAGAAAATATCTCAAAAGAAACAAGCTTTGGAGTCCCTTCGTGATAAAAAAACCATGCTTCTTATCGAAACTAAACCCGAAACGAAGCAAGGATTTAATAAGCCGCTGACCGCGGTTGAGAAGAAGGAAATCTCCGATAATAGATTGTTGGCCGTAGCTGACGCTAAAAATGATAGCGTTAGAGTTCAGGTTATTGCCGAAGACAATGTCGCTGCCCTTAAAATGGAGGCGGCTTCGCTAAGGGAGTCTCTTGAGCAGCTAGAGGGAACAAAACGATCAGTATGCTCCGGATTGGATGAGGAATCTTACAAGAGACAAAGAGATACTCTCTCCCGTGATTTAAACTCAATCCAAGCTCGAGTGAAGCAGCTGGATAAAGAGGCGACAAATTTACGTAACAGATATCAAAAGCCACTTGTTAAAATAATCGAACTGCAAAAAAACAACGATCTTCTTAAGGGGCAGGTGGCGATGTCTACATTAAATTTAAAAGGTCTTATAGAAGAGAGCAAATCGCTAGAGGCAAATATAATAAATATTCAAGGTAATAATGACGATAAAGAAAAGCGGCGTACTGAGGAGATAAATGGCTTTAACCAGAAAAAAGAGCAAATAGAAAAGGATATTGTTAGGGTAAAATGTGTTTTAGAGGAAGATGCAACAAATAGCGGAAAAGATTATCTTAAAACGGAAGATTTGAAACAAAATGTCGAAATGATGAAAAAAGAGAATTCTTCCCTAAAAGAAGAGCTGGAAAGGCTTAATAAGACGTTAGAATCTTATCGTAACTAATTTATATGCAGTAGCTTACGGCTCTATTTTATTCCGGCGGATTGACAACAGCGGTTTAGGGTGCTATACTTCAGGCGCAGTGTTGCACATAGTGATAAAGGTAAACCATTCGTAAGGATGGGACACAAAGCTATAGGGCCCCAATGGGGTAGCCAGTTACCACTAGAGTGATGGCATACTATATATGTGACCTATTCCAAAGAATGGAATAGGTTTTTTTATTTGGCGGATTTTGTTAAAACTTTAACTAAAGCAAAAATTTCTTATTAAAAGGATTGACAAAGAAAGGAGGGCAGTGATAGAATCATAAAGTGATTTTTCGTAATTTAACCCGAGCCAATAGGTTACGGATAAATCCGAGAAAGATAGTAGCGTTGTAATCATAAATTATAAATTCAGAATCTTTTCGGATTAGGCCAAAGCCGACGGCTCAATCAAGGAGGAAGAAATGAGAAACAGAAAAGGTTTTACGCTGGTCGAAATCATGATTGTTGTCGCGATCATCGCTTTATTGGCCGCGATTGCGATCCCTAACCTTTTAAGGGCTAGGATTTCCGCTAATGATTCGTTAGCACAAAGCACTTTACGTGCATTGTCAACCGCAGCTGAGACGTTCGGAACATCAAATAACGGTAATTATCCCACAGACATGACTTCATTAACCGGGGCTTCTCCGTCCTATATGACCACCGATTATTGTGCGCAGACTGTTTCCGGTTATGTTTTTGCCTGTACGATGAGCGCCGCCGCTTATACTTTTGCCGCGACACCGGTTACTGTAGGAACATCGGGTACTACAACTTACACTGTAATAACAGGCGGAGTTTTATTGCCGTAATTGTTTTAAAAGTTTAGCAAAAAGAAAAGGGGGCTCCATACGAGCCCCCTTTTTTTTATGCGAGGATGAATAATGAAAAATTCTATGACCTATACGCAAAACAAAAAAAGGGTTTTCCCTCCCGGAATTAATAGTTGCGGCCTTTATCCTATCTTTGGTTTTTACCGGCGTGATATTAAGCTATATAAAGTGCCTTTATCTAAACGAAATCTCCTATAATCAGACTGTCTCGATGGGGGAGGTAAAAAGCAGTATGGAAAATATAAAGAATACTGTTTTTAAACAGATTTCAGCTACTTATGATCTGACGCCTTTTAACGCGGCGAATTTAAAAGGAAAGGGTGTAAGTTATGTAACTAATGTAAACCCCAGATGGCTTAGGGGTACAGTCAGTTATTTTTTGTGACAGAAAGACAAAAAGGTTTTTGGGGAAGACGCGGACTTAGACGGGACTCTAGACATGGGCGAAGATAAAAACGCCAATGGAATTATAGATTCTCCGGTTACGATTGTGAGCTATATCTATGATATTTTAAAAGGAAAAGAGGTTTTAGTGTCCTGGAATTGTTGGTTGCACTTTCTATTTTAACGGTGCTATTTGCCGGAGTCATGCTGACATTAGTCACCGCTCAAAACACCTGGTCAGAGACGAATGCGTCAATTCAATTAAGGGAGAATATAAGGATAGTAATTGAAAAAATCGGAAGGGAAGTCAAAGAATGCGGAACTGATCAATCTGGAGCGCTTCAACTTACGGTGAATAATAATAACGGAGTAAACGGCTCGGATATTGTGCGGTTTTCAATTCCCGTAATTTGCCAAGACTCGGTGAGCGTGATGGACCTAAGCGGAGAGGTTGCTTATTAGGGGGCTTCTATTCATTGGGGTTGCAAGGACGTTTCTTGTATGGAAGCTGATAATGATTGCGGAACCTTCGATTATAAGTATATTGAATATCTTATAAACGGAAATAACCAGCTTCTGCGCCGAGTTTTAGACGATGCTTATGGTGTTGTTAAAGAAGAGATATTTGCTCAAAACATATCAAATCTGCAGTTTGACCTCAGCGGTGATCTTAAAGTTTTGGCTATGACAGTCACAATGACAACTCCACCAAACAGCCGACAGATATCTTTAACGAATTCACAAAGCTTTTTTCTGAGAAACAGGAGGTGATAGACATGAATATCCGGAATGAAAAAGGCATCGCGCTGGTTATATCTCTACTGATTCTCGTTATATTGCTTGGTTTGAGCTCGGTTTTTGTAATAAGGACGGTTCAGGATTATAAAATGACGGGCAAAGACACTGATCAGGGAAAGTCATTTTATCT
>JADFZM010000125.1 GCA_015232535.1 Candidatus Omnitrophota bacterium | reverse complement strand
CATCATGTCGCTTATCCCGGTATGCGTTCTGTTTTATCTTTACCTGCAAATAAAATCGAATGGCTTCATAGAATTGTCAATCGAGAATCTCAATGTTACCCTAATTATAGTCGTTATCGGAGTTATAGTCGGATATTTTGCGATGCGTTCGATAATAATGCAGATAATCAGATTGACCCAATCAAATAAGAAGATGCTCGAGTCGGTATTGTCTTCCGATAAATTGAAAGAACTAGGAAGGGAGAAGAACGAGATCAATGTTCTGTCTTCGTCTTTCGGGGCGATTAACGACAGGCTTGAGGAAAATGTCCGGAACCTTGAGCGGGCTAAAAAGACATTATATGCGGTAATGATAAAAATAGGGGAAGGGGTTTCAAATATGCAAAATATAGACGCCTTCCTTGATTTGATAATCGAAACAGTTACCGATGCTCTTTCCAGCCGGGTCGGTTTGCTGATTTTCGCCGACGATACAAATGAAAAAGATAATAGAGATAGTTTAAATAACAAAAACTTCTATGTCAAGACAGCTTACGGCACAAGTAAACAATCGGGCAAGCCGTTACACCTTGATTTGATAAAGTGTGAAGCGATAAAACAAGCCCTGGAAAAAAGAAAGCCGGTAGTGATTTCTGAAATCAAGCAAGGGTTTGAATGTTTTTCTAAAGCCGGATACGAACTTAACGCTCCTTTGATTTGCGCGCCTTTGGTTATCCAGGAGCAAATAAGAGGGTTGATAATTGTTTGCAACAAAAAGACAAGTGAAAATTACGATGAAGATGAAAAAAACCTTTTATTTAACCTTGCCTCGCAGACTGCAGTTGCCGCTGAGAATGTCCGTTTAAATAAAAATATTGAGGCCACTTATTTTGAAACTATATCTGCTTTGGCTTTGGCGGTGGATGCCAAAGATAAGTATTCCCGCGGCCATCTAGATAGGGTAGCTGAATACTGCGTGCAAATAGGAAATAAGCTCGGTTTGGATGAGGATGATTTACAGTCGCTTCGCGACGCTGCTAAATTGCATGATCTGGGTAAAATCGGTATACCCGATGATGTCCTTAGAAAAGAAGGCGCTTTAAGCGATTCCGAGTGGATTTTGATGCGCAAGCATCCTGAGATAGGCGAAAGCATAATTAAGCCAATAACTTCTTTAAGCCACCTTTGCGATATTATCCGGCATCACCACGAGAAATTAGACGGCACCGGTTATCCCGATGGGCTCAAAAGGGACCAGATCAGCCCTTTGGTCAGGATATTAGCTATCTCCGATGTTTATGATGCTTTAACCGTTGACCGTTCTTACCGCCAGAAAATGACCAAGACCGAAGCAGCAAGGGTCCTTAGAACAATGGACAATCATCTGGATCAGGATATCGTCGAAGCTTTTATAGAAAGCCTTTACGCCTAAATCGAATTTTCTATCCGCAATCTATTATAAAATTTTACCTTCCAAAAGAATAATAATGTAGTAAAATACCAAATTAATTAAATCTAGATTACAGGGTCGCCCCCTTGAATCGGTGCGCACATCTTACATTATTAGAATAAGCAGCTCCTATTTAATTATATTGACAAGCAATAAGATCGATATTATAATTGCCATATGAGTTGTCAATTATCATGATAAAGGACCGAACACATGGCAAATACAAGTATAAGATATATCCCGCGGATTCTTGATTTACCAGCTGCTTTAAAAAATAAATCTATCTTTCTATTCGGGCCGAGACAAACCGGTAAAAGCACTTTGATTGGCCACACCCTTTCCGATTGTAGGGTTTATAATTTATTAGAGAGCGATACGTTTCTGAAGTTAAACCGAACACCTCAGGCTTTGCGTCAAGAATGCGGGCCTAAAGATAAAATAATCGTGATTGATGAGATTCAGAAATTACCTTCTTTGCTGGATGAAGTACACCTGTTAATTGAAGGAAGAGGTATACATTTTCTTTTAACTGGGTCAAGCGCTAGAAAATTAAGGAGAAGCGGGGCCAATTTATTAGGAGGCCGGGCTAGAGAAAAACACCTTTTCCCTTTCAGCTATCGAGAATTAGGCCACCAGTTCGACTTAACTAGAGCTCTTAATTACGGATTACTGCCGTCTATTTATCTTTCAGACTCCCCGGAGGAAGACCTTGAATCTTACTCGGGTGCCTATCTTAAAACAGAAATTGCCGATGAAGGGGCGACTCGCAATATACCGGCTTTCAGCCGGTTTTTGGAAGTTGCGGCTATTTGCAATGGGCAGATGATCAATTATACCGAAATTGCTAATGATGCTCAGGTGCCGCGTACAACAGTTCATGAATATTTTCAAATTTTGACAGATACCCTTCTCGCCTATGAATTACCAGCCTGGAAGAAATCTTTTAAAAGGAAGCCCATATCGACATCAAAGTTCTATTTCTTTGATGTAGGCGTAGCTCGGTTTATGCAAAATCGTAAAGTGATATCGCCTGGCTCGAAAGAATATGGGGAATGCTTTGAGACTTTTATTTTTCATGAGCTTAAGGTCTATTCTGAATATAAAGGCAAAGGATGCATTAACTATTGGCGGTCTACTTCTGGATATGAAGTAGATTTTATAGTAAATGATGAAATTGCGATAGAAGTAAAGGCATCGGCTAATATTAGTTCCGGGGATATTAATGGCTTAAAGGCTATCCGCGAAGAACATAAGCTTAAGAAATATATGGTGATATGCTTTGTGGATAGGCCTCGCTTGGTCGACGGTATTAACATTATGCCTTGGAAAATGGCATTGGATAATTTGTGGAGCCAATGAAAATTTCGAAAAGATAATAGGTAGGGTAGTCAAGGTAAGGGATTTAGTCATTGTTCAGTTTGGTAGAATAAATACTGACTGATTGGGTCGGATAAAAGGTTAAACGCAATTTTATGATACTGATAAAAAATAAAATGAAACAGTTTGCCGCGGGGAATTGGGGAAAACCTAAAGTGGAAGAGAAGGGCTTAAAGCTTCGTCAACTTGACCTAGAGCCGCGACAATTGCCCGGAAGACGGAAAAAACAGAAAAGGGTTAAAATACAACATGCCTATAAGGGTTTCTGTTGCCCTTTCTGCGGCGAAGAGTTGCCTATCGAAAAAATTCAAGTAGCAAAAATGATTAAGGGTGTAGAGGGAAAAAATTTGGATTTGGGAAGATCTGTATCGCGTCACAACATGCCCGAAATGCGATTCCTTTGAGGTAAATGAGTGCACTGCATGTAAGCATAGCACATGGTATCGGCGAGGGATTTATAAGCATAAAAATCTCGGTTGCGGATTTGAGGGTGAAAAGTTGGGTTTGAATGTATGGATGAAGACTTTAAGTACTTGGGAGAGGTGGCAGAGTGGTCGAATGCGGCGGTCTCGAAAACCGTTTCCGCGGGTTTCCGTGGACCTGGGTTCGAATCCCAGCCTCTCCGCCAAAATTTGCCTCATGTAAAACCAAAGCAAATTTCGGTGAGATTTCTACCTCCGGCAAATCTAGCGAGGCGGATCAGTATTTTTTCCCTTAAGGGGAACATATAGCTGGAATTAGATGATGTTTACGAAATTGTTGATAAAAAAAGGATTATGGTGAGGCTCCCTAAGAATAAGCGCCTATTGACCAAAATAAATTATAAAAAGGAGGAGAAAATGAAAAAGAGTGTTTTTTTATCAATCATAATTATTTTCCTTATAGGTATTTTATGCTTTAGGCCTTTACCTTGCTTTGGCGAACAGAGGGAAGATTTAAGTGAATTGAAGAAACAGTTTGAGCTCTTGCAAAAAAGAGTCGACCGGCTTGAAGAGGAGAGGAAAATTTTAAAGAATAGTAAAGATGATTATATCGGGAGCAATTCACAGCTGGAGCCTTTTAGCGAGATCACCCGGATGCAAGAGGAGATGGACAGGATGTTTAGGAATTCCTTTGACCGACCCGGCGGGATGCAGGGAATGTTTTCTAGCGACATGAGCTTTGATTCGGATATGGATATTAAGGATACGGGCAAAGCATATGAGATAACACTGGACATCGCCGGTTTGGACAAGAATAAGGTCAATATCGATGTCAACGAGCATTCCTTGACTATTAAAGGAGAAGAGGAAAAAGAAGTCAAAGAAGAAACAAAGGGCTCGCTATATAACTCGAAAAGCTTTACTTCATTCATGAAAACTATTCCGCTTCCGACAGATGCGGATACATCAAATATGAAAACAGAGAAAGAAGGAGGTAGAATTGTTATCAGGTTGCCTAAAAAAACTAAATAAAACCCTTGCCGGAGTTATTATTTTTGTAGCCGCATACGCCTGCCCCGCGTACTCCCAAAACCAATTGCAGGCGGATGAATTATCGACTATAAATGTATTCGAGCGGATTTCTCCGTCCGTTGTATTCATTAAAAATGCTTCTTTGGAGTGGGACTGGTTTTCAACAAATCTTTATGAAATACCCCAGGGCGCCGGATCTGGTTTTATATGGGATAATCAGGGCCACATTGTGACTAATTTCCATGTGATATACCAGGCCGATAAAATCGAAGTGTTTCTGCCTGACCAACAGTCATACGAAGCTGAAATTGTCGGTTTATCGCCGGATGATGATTTGGCCGTATTAAAGATAAAAGCGCCCCAAGCGTTGCTAAAATCGATTCCGTTAGGGAGCTCCAAAGACCTTAAGGTTGGGCAAAAAGCGATATGCATCGGAAACCCGTTCGGCTTAGATTATTCACTGTCGACGGGAGTTATCAGTGCTTTAGGCCGCTCTATGCGTTCAATCGGAGGAAGAAAAATTCAGGATGTTATTCAAACCGACGCGGCGATAAATCCGGGTAATTCGGGAGGGCCTTTGCTTGATTCATCCGGGAACTTAATTGGAGTAACTACCATGATATATAGCCCTTCAGGAGCTTATGCCGGGGTTGGGTTTGCTATACCGGTTAATACGGTAAAAAGAGTTGTCCCCCAGCTTATTAAATACGGCAAGGTAAAAAAGGCGGGATTAGGCCTTCTTTTGGTACCGAACAGGATAAGGGAACGGCTAGGAATTAAAGGGGCAATGATACTCGCTATACAAAAAGGCGGTTCGGCCCAAAAAGCCGGATTACTTCCGACAAGGAGGGATCTAAGCGGAGATATAATTTATGGCGATGTTATAACTTTTATCGACGATATCGAAATAAAGGATGCCGAAGATGTTATAAACCTATTTGAAGGCAAAAACATCGGCGATAAGGTTAATATAAAATTCATGCGCAAAGAAAAGGAATACGGCACAACTGCGGTTTTACAGGAGTTAAGGGATTAGTAAAAAATCATTCATACAAAAACCCCAGAAAATGATTTCGGGGGTTTTTGTTTTAGGAAAAATTACTTTTGTGATATAGCGCTTACCGGGCAAACCGCGGCGCAGGCGCCGCAATCGGTGCATTTATTGGGGTCGATCTTATAGATGTCTCCTTCGCTTATAGCGTCGACCGGGCATTCCGGCTGGCATGAGCCGCAAGCTATACATTCATTTGATATTACGTGTGACATTTCTTACTCCTTTTTTAATTTAATTATTTTTGTAATTCTAGCATAATTCATGTATATTACAAATATTTTTATGGGTTAAGAAATTTTTTGTTAAGAAATTTTTTGTTAAGAAATTTTTTGTAACACCAAAATGGTAATGTCCTAAATGACCAAAATGAAAATGTCCTAAT
>JADFZM010000124.1 GCA_015232535.1 Candidatus Omnitrophota bacterium | reverse complement strand
GGTTCGGAGAAAAAGGGCGTGGAATACTCGCGCGACGATCTTTTTGCCAATGCCCAGTGCCTGATGACCCCGACCGATAAGACTCTTCCAGTCACAAAGGAAAAGATAAAGCATATGTGGACTAAGATCGGCGCTCATGTCAAGATCATTTCTCCCGAAGTGCATGATGAAGCATTGTCTTTTGTCAGCCATTTACCGCATTTATCCGCGTTCGGGCTGATAAATTCAATACCTGACCAATTTATGGAATTTGCTTCCCAAGGGCTTAAGGACGCGACCCGAATTGCTTCATCTTCTCCTGAAATGTGGAGCGACATTTGTATGGCTAACGCCAAGAATATCGTCGTAAGCTTGGATCAATATGTCAAGATACTCTCCGATATTCGAAACGCCATTGCGGCCAAGGACCAGGAAACGCTTCTGACTTCTTTCACTAATGCCAATACAAAAAGAAACGGAATTCTTCCCGATGCCGTCGATAATAACAATTGACGGGCCCGCCGGAGCGGGTAAAAGCACTGTGGCGAAATTGCTTGCGAAGAAGATCGGATTTTCTTACCTGGACACGGGGGCTATGTACAGGGCCTTGACTTTGAAGGCATTAAGAGGAAAGGTGAATTTGGAAGAAGAGGATTCTTTGGTTGCTCTGGCCATGGATACGAAAATAGACTTAGAGGATAAGCCCGAAGGGCTGCTTATTCTTCTCGACGGGGAAGATGTCAGCCAGGAGATAAGGACTCCGGATGTGACCAACAAAACATTTTATATAGCCCGAGCTCCTAAGGTAAGGGAGATAATGGTCCACTGGCAAAGGGATATAGGGTCTAAGAGGAACGTAGTTGTTGAAGGAAGGGACACTGGCACGGTAGTTTTTCCCAAAGCCAGCTATAAGTTTTTTCTGGATGCCGATCTTAACGAGCGCTCAAAAAGAAGGCTCTTAGAGTTAAAGTCTAAGGGAAAAGAAGTTAACGCATCTTCTTTGACCGAAGAATTAAAGGAGCGTGACGATAAAGACATTAACCGAAAAGTCGGGCCGCTTAAGAAAGCCGATGATGCTCTTTTTATCGATACAACCCACCTCTCAATCGAAGAAGTAGTAAATACTTTGCACAGGCATATCAAAAAAGATGGATAAATCCCTAATCCGCAATTTTTCCATAATTGCCCATATTGACCACGGCAAGTCAACCTTAGCCGATAGGTTCTTGCTTTTTACCGGGGCGATAGACGAGAGAAGGTTCCATAACCAACATCTCGATAGCATGGATTTGGAGCGCGAGAGGGGGATCACTATAAAGGCCTCCGCGGTCAGGCTTAAGTATCAGGCAGATGACGGCAAGGAATATGTGCTTAACCTCATCGATACTCCCGGGCACGTAGATTTCTGTTATGAGGTTGAGAAGTCCCTTCATGCATGCGATGGCGCCCTTTTAGTCGTCGATGTTACCCAGGGAGTAGAATCCCAGACCATATCAAACTTTTACCTGGCCAAAGAGAATAATCTGTATATACTTCCGGTTTTAAATAAAATCGATATATCGACGATCGATATCGACCATGCCAAGCTCGAGATGATGGATATACTGTCAGTCGATGATACCGAAATACAGCTTGTCTCGGCAAAAGAGGGGATCGGCATTAAAGAGTTGTTCGAGAATATCGTAAAAGTCATTCCTCCTCCCAAGGGTGACGAGAATGCGCCTTTGAAGGCCTTAATATTTGATATGAAGTACGATATTTATAAGGGAGTCATTATTTACGTGCGGCTTATAGACGGGACGGTAAAAGAAGGCACGCGTATAAGGATGATGAATATGGGTAAGGATTATAATATTGAGGAGGTCGGTATTTTTACCCCCGAACCGGTCAGGGTCAGGGAATTAGCGAGCGGGGAAGTAGGCTATATCACCTGTAATGTCCATGAGCCGAGGGAAGTCAGGGTGGGAGATACGGTAACCGACGGAAATACTCCTACATTGACCCCTTTGGAGGGTTTTCGTAAAATTAATCCTTTGGTTTTCTGCGGCATTTATCCTGTAAATTCCAAAGATTTCCAGGATTTAAGGGAATCCATTGAAAAGCTGCGTTTAAGTGATTCGAGTTTTACTTACGAACCGGAAACATCCCAAACCTTCGGATATGGTTTTAGATGCGGTTTTTTGGGCCTTCTCCACATGGAGATAATCCAGGAGAGGCTGCAGAGGGAATACGACCTTAATCTCATCCTCACAACGCCCAGTGTTAAATACAAGGTTACCACCAAAAACGGCGAATTTATCGATTTGGATTGCCCGGCCCATCTTCCCGACGGTTCTCAAATCGCTAAGATCGAAGAACCGTACCTTACGGTGTCGATTTATTCTCACGTCGAGTATATGGATAATGTCATTGAGCTGGCGAAGAGAAAAAGAGGAATTTTCGTTAAAAGCGAATATGTTTCTGATAGAATGAAAATAATTTTCGACATTCCGCTCTCTGAGGTGATAGTTGATTTCAACGATCATGTTAAATCGCTTACGCGTGGCTACGGCTCGATAGATTACCGCTTCAAATGTTACGAAGAGGCGGCAATTTCTAAGCTCGACATCCTTATAAATGACAAAATTTGTGACGCTTTCTCTTGTTTGATCCATAAGGAAAACGCTTATGATAGAGGTTTAAGCCTGGTGTCGAAGCTCAAAGATATCATACCTCAGCAACTGTTTGAGGTCCGCATACAGGCGGCCTGCGACGGAAGGATAATATCCAGCGCCCGGGTAAAGGCCGCGGGGAAGAATGTTACGGCAAAGTGTTACGGCGGGGACATAACTCGCAAAAGGAAGTTATGGGAGAAACAAAAAGAAGGCAAGAAGAAACTCAAACAAATAGGGAACGTTGAGATACCTCAGGAAGCTTTTATCGCCGCTCTAAAATTATAAGGTGAAAATGACAGAAAAAGAAAATAAAATCGTCCCAAAAGACGGGCAACCGCAGTCAAAGAAAGACAGGATCAAGGCTGAAATAATTGAGTGGGTGGAGTCTTTATTTATAGCTTTTATAATCGCGATGTTTATTCGCACCTTTTTCATCCAGCCTTTTAAAATCCCCAGCGAATCGATGACCCCCACGCTTATTAAGCACGACCGGCTTATGGTTAATAAACTTGATTACGGCCCCAAGGTCCCTTTTACTAAAAAAAGGATCCCTGGTTTCAAGAAGATGAAAAGGGGAGATGTCATGGTTTTTGTTTTTCCCGGGGATAATAAACGCGACTTTATTAAGAGGCTGGTTGCTTTCGGCGGGGAAACCGTTGAGATCAATGACGGCAAACTGTTTATCAACGGGAGAATTATCGAGGAAAAATGGGCTCAAAAAAGATATTATTATAATTTCGGAGAGTATGCGCAATCTGGGATTAAGACCAAGGTCCCGGAAGGAAACGTTTTTGTTTTAGGCGATAACAGTGCCTCGAGCCATGACAGCCGTTATTGGGGATTTGTACCCGAAGTAAATATAGTCGGAAGGGCAGAATTTATTTTTTGGCCGTTTAAAAGGATCAGGTGGATAAACGAGAATTGAGAAATGCCTTTGACTTTTGCCAATAAAATTACTTTGCTTAGAATTTTGGCCTTGCCTTTTTTTATTGCTTCAGTTTTAAACATCTCATCAGGGGATACTATCTCCCGCAAATTAGCTTTAGGGATATTTATTTTTGCGATAATCACGGACATGATTGATGGCTACATCGCCCGTTCAAGAAAAGAGAAAACTCGCTCCGGAGCTATTCTGGACCCTTTGGCTGACAAGCTTCTTTTGGCCAGCGCATTTATTTGCCTTTATGTGGAAGGGAGCCATCTTTCGGTTGAGAGAATACCTATTTGGATTGTTGCGGTTGTTGTAAGCAGGGATGTTATTTTAATTATCGGAGGGATGATTATCTACGGGCTTCACGAAAAATTAGTTCTTGAATCTAACGCCTGGGGGAAAGCCGCAACATTTTTCCAGTTTATTACCATAATTTCTATTTTGACCGAGGTACGATTGCCGCAAATAATATTGTACGCGATGCTGCTTCTTACGGTCATTTCCGCGTTTGAGTATATTAGAAAAGGAATAAAAACCATAAATATGGAGAAGCAATGAGCTTATTCTTTGCGATTTTTGTAAGTTACCTTATAGGCGCTGTTCCTACGGCATACATTTTCGGCAAACTTTATAAGAAAATAGATATCAGGAAACACGGCTCGGGAAATGTGGGGGCAACAAATGTATTTCGAGTTTTGGGAAAGTGGCCTGGGATAATAGTTCTTGTTCTAGACATAATTAAAGGAATAATTCCTGTTTGGTTGATAGCCGATGTCTTTTCGGTCACTTTACCTTTGGAGCGGATAGTTTTGGCTGTGTCAGCAGTCTGTGGGCATAACTGGACTATATTTCTTGGATTCAAAGGGGGCAAGGGTATTGCTACAAGCCTTGGCGCTTTGATCGGATTAACCATAGTTATTGAAAGTATTAGGTTTGTACTGCTTTTAACAGTGTTTACATGGCTTTTGTGTTTTCTTTTGTCGGGTTTTGTTTCTTTATCTTCGATATTTGCTTCTATTCTTCTTCCCGGTTTTATGATTATTACTGACCAGGATTTCGAGCTGGTGCTTTTAGGCATAGTATTTTGTGCTTTTGTCGTTATCAGGCACAAGTCCAATATCAAAAGGCTTCTTTCCGGAAGGGAACCAAAAGTCTCGCTGCCGTTCTTTAAAAAGAATAACTAGCCAGGTCAGATCTTTTTATTTTCCACGAATTATTTGCTTCCAAAAAATAACTTTTTATATTAGGAAGAAAGCGTTTCCCCGTATTTGAACTTTCCATAAAACTTATCCTTTTTATCACAAAAAAATCACACTTACGTAAAATCGGTTTCTAGCCAAGTTGCTTATTCTCGTCGGTCGAATACGAGATAACGCTTTCCCAAAAAGCCCTATGTCCTATTGATTGGAAACCCTCGAATGATATACTTCAAGTGTAAATAATAAAGGAAGGCATATGAAAACAATAACAGTTAAAAGCAATAAAGATATCCAGAAAGGGCTGAAATCATTGTCTATCTGCCAAAAGACGGAAGATAAAGAAAGCATCAGCGTTATAGAGAAAAGCTTTGATTATTATGTTGAAGCCACCCCCAGCTTGGAGCCGAAATTAAGCATCCCGCAAGTTTATATAACAAAGACCATGGATTCCAAAGAGAAAAGGGAAAGCTTTAACTTTCAGGTTAAGGGCAGTTTTTATCTGACCCAGAACAGGATGCTTTTCAAGGTAAATTTTCATCACCTATTGGATATCGATATTATTTGGAAGAAATCTTTCTCCCCCAAAAAGTCAGAAATTCTGACTAAATAATCCCGTAAATTTTCGGGATAATAGCGGAAAAACGAAAGTTTTTCCGCTCTTTTTGTTTACCGACTTTACTGCAATATACCAAAATTCATTGCAAATACCTTATTCCTCCATTGTTTTCAAGGCTGACATAAGTAGAAAATTTTCCGATAAATATTGATTTTTTAATAGACTATTCAATTGTTACATGATTATAATACAAATATTCAAAAACTGTTTAAGGGGTAGAAAAATATCGAGCATTTTAGTTGTTTTGCATGTTTGTATCCTCTTTGTTCGGTAATGTTGCAAAAGCAAGGATTTATCAGCAGGATAAAATTTTCAAAAAGAAGAACTATACTCGCTGGGGAACAGGTTGTGTTGCTATCTTTCCGTTAATAAAACGAAAGAAACCGGATTTTATTTCCCAAGAATTATTTTCAGCTTATTTTATTCGATA
>JADFZM010000123.1 GCA_015232535.1 Candidatus Omnitrophota bacterium | reverse complement strand
CTATTTTATCTGGCTTTCACAGGAGGAATTAGGTACGCGTCCCCGGAATTATATAATTGTTTTGTTGATTCTTTTTTTCCTTGTCCTTGGATTTACTCCGTTTTCGATTGCGTCCGAGAACCCGGTAAAAAAATTATTTGAAGCGGGCGTTATCGCTTATAAAAACGGTGAATTCAAGAAGGCGATTACTTTCTTTGAAAAGACTTTGGAATTGTATCCTAATTTAGCCCAGTCCTACAATTATTTAGGCTTGGCCTATAAGGAAACCGGGTTGCCTATCGAGGATGTCGCTAAATATTATGAAAAAGCTATTTCAATTGACCCCTCTTTAGCCGATAGCTACGATAATTTGGCCAGGATATATTATACCCTTACCCGTTATGATGACGCCGAGAAGGCAGCGCTCAAGGCCGCAGAGATTAACCCTAGGCTTTATACCGCCCGCCTGACATTAGGATGGACATATCTTTTGGGAAAGTCTATGCCCGATAAGGCGGCGGAATATTTTAATGAAGTGGTAAAAGAGCAAGATGTAGCTTATGCTTATTTCGGCTTAGGAATGACATACTTTATGAAGAATCAGAAATTCAAAACCTTCGGGTATATCACCAAATTAAAGGAAATGGGCGAAGTTAATCTGGCAAATCAGCTTGAAAATGTGGTCAGGGACAATAATTTCAATTCTGTTTTTGAGGAAGGAAAACCTTTAATGCTTCCCGAGGACAAAGTAAGGGCTACTCTTTCCAGTGACAGTTATCCCAACCCGGATGATTATCTTCCGGCAGAAGAGGCTCCGAAGGTAAAAATCCGTATCAAAGGCAGGCCTAAGCAGTTAGATGATGATTCAGAGGAAGACATCCCGGGGAAAAGGGATATCACAGGGAAAGACCGCATAATGACCCTCCAAAAACGTTCTATTGAGGAAGAAGACTTTTAACGAGAACTTAATTTCTTAACTTCCGGCTTAAATCATCCTCAAAACTTTTCCAGTCGACAGAGAAGACCAGCACTTCGGTTCTTTTAGTTATATCTGCGTTATCCGAGAATGTTTTGAAGTATTTCTGGCCGGCGCCTTTGAAGAAATATAGACGCATGAGAAGAGAGTTTGCCAGTGCCCTATCCATCAAACTACAGCTAAAACTTTTTCCGTCTTGATAAAGCAATACTGAATAACTAAGGTTAGGCGAAGCGAAGATCTTTTCTTTGATCTCGTTTCCTTCGAGATAAAAAATACTATAGGGTATGCCTTTCCCGTATGTTTTGGAATCGACGATACAATCTTTGTTGTCCAAGTTAATACTGATCTTTTCCTGGAATAAAGCGACATCACCGACTTGTCCTATCTGGGGAAGAGGATTACCGTAACGAAGCGGTGCGCCGGATAACTTCCACAAAAATTTCATATATTCATCGACGGAACGGCGGGGTATTTCTTTTATAAGTTTATTGTTTTTGTTGATCTCCTCAATCGCTTTAAAGTTCCAGTTGCCGAATAAAGAAAGCTGTATATTGCCGTGCACAAATTCGTTATAGATAAGAAGGTAAGAAGGAGGCGGCTCGGAGTGGGTAAGCTTTAGTAGCTCCATAACCTTACTTTTATCTTTTAGAATAGTGTTAAGGGAAGCTTCCGCGCGGCTGCGGTCTAATTTCACGATTTCTTTAATTATCGGAACAGCTTCGGATAATTTAAACCCTTGCGATTGCAGGAATTCAACTGCTTTATTCCCGCTTGAGTTAATCATTCGCATTATACCTAAAGCCGCTTCCTCCGATTGGCTCAAAAATACGTTTGACATCCAATAAGCTTGCGGGACGTTTATTGTTGCCCCGTCGAATGTTACTCTTCGCTGGGCGATCGATTTGATAAAATGCCCGGGCGGCCACCAACTGCTCACAATGCTGTTTTGCGGCGTATTTTCTTTAATATTAACCAAAGCTTTTTCCCATGTGGGGTTAAATATTTGGTTAAGCAGAGATTTGAAGTTATTGTTGATATAAATAATGGGAAAAGAAATTAATAAGATGAGGGATAAAGCGGAAATTTGCTTTAGCCAGAAGCCAAATTTGCCTTTACAGGATGAGAACCTCTCCCCGAAAGCCTGAAGGCCTAAGGCGAAACAGATTGCTGTTGGGACAACATTCAACAAAGCAAAGCGTTTTGCCCCGAAACCGATGAAAAGGGTAGCTATAAAATAGATTAATAAAAATAAAGAAAAAGCCATATCCCGGTCTTTTCTCCGAATATACATCCACAGAGAATGCAAAATACCGATAGCAACGAAAAGAAAAGTCAGCAGTCCTCCTGTATTATCAAGCAGTTTCAAGGCGCTTTCCTTGTGCAGTTCTCCGACGGTAATATAAAGGTCTGGCCAGGGGGATAATTGAGGGTTAAGAAAGTTCTTAAGCGCCTGCCAACCCTCCTTAAAAAGAATGAAAAAGTCATTTAT
The DNA here is from genome assembly GCA_015232535.1 of Candidatus Omnitrophota bacterium. GTDB lineage: Bacteria > Omnitrophota > Gorgyraeia > Zapsychrales > Zapsychraceae > JADFZM01. The sequence goes on along the minus strand of JADFZM010000123.1, from coordinate 3,392 downwards.
ACCGAAAGCCAGGCTGACCGAGGTGACGCTGAATATAACGAAAGATAAAATAAATAAAGCCTGGTTTTTAGCAAATGACTTTTCTTTAAAAATCAAATAATTGAAAAGCAAAATTGCGGAAGCAGAGGCAAGCAGTATAGCGAATAGTAATCCCCATCCATGCCAGAAAAACGAATAAGCCGTAAAGAAAAGCGCGGTTAAAAATGCGAAAAAAAAGGTTTTCTTAAGGCTTTCGATGTGCTTAATGGCTAACAAAAAAGAGCAGGCTATTAATAGAGGAAAAAAGATATTATGCGGGTCATCGTCGAACCAGCCGAAAGTGCTGCGCTTTACGAAAATCGGAGAAAGCAGGAAGAAAACTGAGGCGATAAAAGAAATCAAAGGCCGGCAGTTTAGTGTATAGCAAATGAAAAGAAACGGAATCAGTATGAGGGCTGTCAAAAACAAAGGAGTGAAGCTTATTGCAAACATAATATCGATGTCGGGCACAAAAGCTTTTAGTGTTTTATATGTAAGTAGGCCGCAAAAGGGGTGAAAGTTTAGAGGTTCATAGAACCCTAAGGGTGCCAGCATCAGCTCATTAAAGTATTTGCTTCCTTTTATCTTATCGGCGATTTTTCCGGTATCGATGATTTTTTTCGCTAATCCGTAATAGTAATAAGAATCGGAAGCCAAAAGGTAATATTTTCCGCGAGAGGCGGGATTTGAATCTAAATTCTTAGCTACCGTATCAATTGCCTTGATCACGTCGGTTTTATTTTTGCCTACTAGCTTATCAAGCAGGTCTTTTCTTAGGAGCTCTTTTTGGAATCCGGGTTCATTCGAGCTATTCGAAGCGATCAGAGAGTCGACTTTCGAACGTAATTGTGCCAGGACGATTGCAGTTGCTTTATCCTGCGATTCAAGGGTCGGGTATTTAATGAGCGGCAATAAACGGAAATAAATACCGATTGATAAGGCGGCAACATATACAAAAAAGAATTTTAAGACAGTTGATATTTTATTCATTTGCAGATTTCTGTTAATAGAGAGTTTTGATTGCTTGCAGGATAAATAACACTATGATTATACATTTATTTGATTAAATCAGAAGCAAGATTTACTATTTTATTCGATGGAATAGCCAGTGTCGAGCGGTCTTGTGATTTTAATTGAGCGCTGACTATGCCGATTAACTCTCCGCTCCTATTAAAAAGCGGCCCGCCGCTGTCTCCTTTGTAAAGGTTTATGTTCACTTTAATTATCTCGACTTCCCCGGTCAAGCGGGATTTGGCGAGGGAGATTATCTTCCCCGCCGAAAGAGTTTCCTTTAGATATGGCGAGTGCCCGATATTGATGACCTGTTCACCCAGTTGAGCCTTGTTAGAATCGGCTAAAGGGATCGGGTGCAATTCAATTGAGGCTTTGATTTTTATTATTGCCAAATCATGTTGTGGATAAGCAAGGGCGACTTCGGCAGGGTAACTCGAGGAGTCGTACAGCTCAACGATAATGTTTTTGGCTCCCATTATGATATGCAAATTCGTTACTATATAGCCGCTTGATGTTATGATGATTCCTGCCCCGGATTTGGAATAGTAGGCCGCTCTTACTCCACGTGAAATAAGCATCCTTCCGCTACTTTTATCAATAACCGCCGATGGCTGCGGGCTTTTCATTAGTCCTCCCTGTACGCCCTTTATTCCGACAATTGACTGCCGGCGGCTTAAAATAACGGAGATAAGGGAATCTTCGGCCGAAGCTATGCCGGAAAAAAGCGCGGAAATAAGCAGAAAAATGCTTATGCAAAAAGTGGTTCTGATTTTAATCAATAGATAGTTCATTTTCTTTCAAGTAAGAAATACTGCTTATTATACGGCCATAAATATATTTAATGTATAACGATTAGTGGTATAATACAACATTTATAAATATAGTCCCTGCAAATAAAAACATTACAACCCATAGCCTTTAAATATTTTATGCATCACAATTTGAAGTTTTAAACCGTGGGGATCGTTTTAGTTGAGGAGAAATGGTTTCAAGCAGTAAAAGATATAAAGGGGCAAAGATTCACGCGATATCGCTCTCGGCGGTTAAAGGCACGATCAAGTCGAACGTGCAAAAGGCGAACGTCATCGCTGATTTTGGTATTGAGGGCGACAGCCATGCCGGCCCCGGAAAAAGGCAAATAAGCCTGCTGCCGAAAGAAGCCATCGATGATCTTGGAAAGAAAGGGTTTGACGTAAGGCCCGGAAATTTCGCTGAAAATCTAACAACCAGCGCTTTAGACACCGAAACATTATCGATAGGAAGGAAATTGAGAGTCGGAGGCGAGGTTATCCTTCAGATTACTCAAAGGGGTAAAAGGTGTCACGGCAAATGCGGTATTTATGATAAAATAGGCAAATGTATTATGCCCCGTAAAGGGATATTCGCCCGGGTTTTAAAAGGCGGAGGGATAAAGGTCCAAGACAGAATTACTTTGATTGAGGATTGATTATGGGAAAAAACTTAAATAGCGAAGACAGGATGGATCTGATCCTAAAAGGCGCCAAGCGGACCTACCGGGACCTCGTTGAGGCGGTGCAATGCGGGGTCTACATAGCCGATATCGAAGGCAATATCCTTTTTGTTAACCATATGTTTGCCGAAATGCTAGGTTACGGCGGGCGGGAGGAAATGGCCGGCCTTAATTTTGCCCGTGACATATATCTTCGGAAAAAAGACAGGGAAGTTTATATTCGGAGGCTGCAGGAACAGGGTTTTGTCCGTGATTATGAAGTAGAGCTGAAGAAAAAAGACGCAGAAGTAATAGTAATTTCCGTGACCAGCAATTTTATAAAAAATGATTCCGGGGATATAATCGGCATAGAAGGCGTTGTCATCGATATTACCGAAAAAAAGCGCCTTGAGATCGAGTTGAAAAGAGAGAAGATTAAGCTGGAGCAGATCCTCAATTTTGAAGAGGAGGTATCGAAGATCCGCAAGTCAGAAAGGCTTTTTGATTTTGTGGTTGAGAAATCCCTAGATATCCTGGAGGCGGAGCGTTGTTCCCTGATGCTTCTCGACGAGGAAAACGGGGAGCTTTGTATCAAGGGCTCGCGCGGGATTAAGTTGGAGGCTTTTAACAAAGATCGGCTGAAAATAGGCGAACGGCTGGCTGGGGTCGCCGCTAAAGAGGGAAAGCCGGTATTGGTGAGAAATATCGAAAAAGACGAGCGTTTTAAAGTTGTAAATAACCCCGACTATCGCGGCAAATCTTTTATAATTGTCCCGATAGAGTTGGAGGGCAAGATAATCGGAGTTATAAATATTACCGACAAGAAAGAATCAAGCGGTTCGGATGAATTCACGCCGATTGATCTTAAGATCCTTACGATTCTCGTGCGGGGTATTGCCGTAGCTATCGA
>JADFZM010000122.1 GCA_015232535.1 Candidatus Omnitrophota bacterium | reverse complement strand
AGTCAATTTAAATAAGGCCTCGGCGTCAGCAAGCGATAAGCTTTGTTGCTCCAGAGTACCTTGCAAGGCTAAGGCCTCTTCAGATAAATCAAAAATTCCTTTTTTAACAAAAACTACCGTGCCCAAAGAAACAAATACCATTTGCCATTCCGGGTCTTTCTGCAGAAACCGAATTATTTGTTTATGCTGCAAATCGGTTGATTCTAACAGCGCTACTTTGACATTAAAATCATGCGCATATCCCGGCCAGTTTTTCTTTGGGTCCTCCAACACATTTGCGTGCATGTTTAACAAATCTAGGTAAGCAATCCTACCGTCAACAACCGGTTTTAATTCCGGGAACCCGGCAAACAGCAAATATCCGCCGTACACATAACTGTTAAATGTCGTTCCCGATACTTTATTTTTCTTTAGAAAATCCACGGCCTTAACCACCCCGGAGGGATAATAAGGCTCGAGCAAGAAAGGGCGAGCAAGATTGTCCCTGTATACCGAAATATGGCATAAGTACAATATCGACAAAGCCGAAATAACAGAAACGGCACAGTAAATAAAATTTGCGAGCCACCTGCAAAATCTTTTGGTTTTCCAAAAAGACGCCAGTGATACGCCATAAGCCATTTCCGCGATAGTAAACAATACCGCCACGCTGAAAAAAGGAGCTTCTCTTACTGCCGACAAAAATAATCCGAATGGCATGCTAATCAGCAGAAAATAAAAAAAATTGTTCTTTGTATTCTTTCTGATTAAAACAAAAGAGGCTGCCACCAGAGCTGCCATTATGATGCGGTAAATCACTCCGCCAAACTTAGGAGGTAAATGTTCCAAAATTATCGTACGGATGTATTTGTAGTCCTGGTCAAAAATCATCCCGGCAAGGTTATCTAAGCCTTGTGGCCCATACGGCGAAACCGTAAACATAAATAAAAACCCGATAAAAACAATAAGCAACCTGCATAGAGCCTTTGCTGATTGACCGCGGACATCAGCGTTTTTGGAAATAAAACTATTAAGCCAAGCAACCGCTTCGGGAATGATGATCGCGGCGATCAAAACACTTCCTATAACAAACGCTTCGGAATGTATATTACCCCACAGCGCCGTTATCGGCAATAAAGCCCATAAATATTTAAAATTCCGGTTTCTTAGATACAATAAAATCAAAATAATAAAAATTTCCGTGAAAACTATGCTCAAAATAACTGGACGCATCAAACAGCGGCCTTGAAGAAAGAACCCCAAGATAAGAACACAGGCCAACAACAGGCTTGAAGGTAATTTCTTTCTGGCAAAAAATACAAATATAATAAATACGGCAAAAAAAACCAAAGCGCGGAATATTTTCAAACCCTCGATACCTGCCAGGCGGTAAACCTCATAAAATATAAGGCTGCCCATCCATTGCAGTATTACCCACGGTCTTGTATTGTTTATCGGGTTAAGAATCTCGGTACGGGGCACATCTTTATTAGCGTGAATCCATTCTCCGACCTTAATGTGCCACCAGCCATCTTCAAATTCTAACGGACGATAGAATAAAATGAAAGAATAGGCTAAAACCAGAACCCAGGCCAGAATTTTAGATAGTTTACCAAAATTATATTGGGCTTGCAGCCGCGGTTGGATCATAAATATTCATCGGTAAACGCTTGAGGAAATGTTTAAACAAAAATCACCTTTGAACGGCAGAAAAATTATCCACAATAGATGTAACGATCTTGCCGTGCAAAGCCGAAACTTCATCATCGGTCAAAGTCTTGCAATCCGATTGATAGACGAGAGAAAATACAATTCCCCTAAAACCTATGGGTATTTTTTCTCCTCTGTATTCCTCCACAAATCGAATCTCGCGAAGAATGCCACCCCCTAAATCAAATATAGCTTTTTTAATCTCATCAAAGGTAATTCCGAGCTTAACTGCCAAGCTGACATCCCTGGTAACGGCAGGATACTCGCAAAGCAGGATAAATCTTTTCTCTTTTAAGGCAAATCCGAACACCCGGTGAAGGTCGATCTGGGCAAACAAAACTTTTGTATTTTTAATATCCCATTTTTCCAAAACCTCTGAGGAAATAAGGCCTCCTTCTCCTACCTCTTTTCCATCGACGGAGAAAACAAAGCTTCCCTCCTTTCTGAAATAAGGCGCTTTGCCTTTTTGCGTCTCGACATTAAGGCCCAGGGCCCTCTGTAAGGTATTTTCTACAACGCCCTTCAAATCAAAAAGGTCTACTGCGTCCGCTTTTTCCTTGCGCCAATCAAAGGTTGGCTCACCGGCAATAACGAGGCCTAAAGCTTCTGTCTCCGAGCCTTCACAATATATTTTCCCTGCTTCAAAAAAGCGCAAACTTTTCTGTTGCCGGTTAATATTGGTTAAAACGGTCCCCAGGATCCCCGGGAGCAAGCTTCCCCTCATCAGCTCCTGCTCGGAAGTCAAAGGATTCCGTATCCTGATACCCGAAGCAATATCCTGGCCGGCCTTTGCCAGATTAGCCCTGCTAACCATCGAATAATTTATGATCTCATCCAGGCCTTGAGCCAATAAAGCCGTTTTGATCGCTTTGCGCTTTTTTCGTGTTTCGTCGTCGGGAACTTCGGAAGCCCGGATCAAAGGAATAGTTATCGGCAAATTATCATACCCAATAAGCCTTGCGATCTCCTCGACAATATCCTCTTCCCTTTTGATATCGCCCCGGAAAGACGGAGGAATAACGCTTATTTTATTCTTGCCTAATATCGTTGATTTGAAATCCAGGGCATTAAGCATTCCCTTGCATTTCTCGGCGGTCAGCTTTTCATTAAGATAGGAATTTATTTTCGAGATGCTTACTTGCACCGACTTTTTTTCCTTTTTGCCCGAGATTAAATTCTCGTCTTTACGCGCTGTTATCCTGCCTCGGGCAAGTTTTGTAATCAAGTTTAGGGCTCGCGTTGCGCCTTTTTCTACCATATCAAAATCAACCCCCCGCTCAAAGCGATATGAAGAATCCGTCGACAGGCCTAATTTGCGTGATGCCGTGCGGATAGTGACAGGGTCGAAATAAGCGCTTTCCAGCAGCACTTTTTTCGTGCTTTGGGTAACTTCCGTGTCTTTTCCCCCCATGATACCGGCAATGGCCACCGGCTTTCTTTCGTCGGCAACGACTAAGATGCTCGGGTCCAGCTTGCGCTCGACGCCGTCGATAGTAATAATCTTTTCGCCCGGATTTGCCCGGCGGACAATGATTTTCCCTCCCTCAAGCTTATCATAATCAAAAGCGTGCATCGGTTGGCCGGTTTCAAACATGCAAAAATTAGTTATATCAACGATATTATTGACCAGCCGGGAGTGAATGTTCTCTAGCGGGGCGGCCAGCTCTTCCGCAGAAGCCTTGATTTCGGGATTCTCGACCAAAGTCGCAATATAGCGCGGGCATCCTTTTTTATCTTCGATATCAACTATGCATTTTTGTTTCGGGAAATTTATTGAAACAATTTTCGGGAAAACTCTTTTCTTGCCGAGGATTGCGGATGTTTCCCTTGCTAACCCGAGCATATTCAAACAATCCGGGCGGTTAGGGGTAATTTCAAGCTCTATTACAGTATCCCCGCGGTGAGAAACTATTTTCTCAACCTCAAAACCGGCCATAGTTAGCTTATGCGCCAGTTCGTCCGGCGATACCGAGAAAGGGACATATTTGCTTAACCAGTCTAGGCTTACTTTCATTATTAAAACTGCTCCAAAAAGCGTTTGTCGTTTTCAAAAAATATCCGGATATCGTTTATCCCGTATTTGAGCATGGTAATTCGCTCAACGCCCAGCCCAAAAGCTAATCCGGTATATTTTCCTTTTGGGTATCCGGCGGCCTCAAAAACTTTCGGATGGACCATGCCGCTTCCCATTATTTCCAGCCATCCTTTTCTCCCGCAAACCGAACAACCTTTTCCCTTGCAGATATAACAAGAAATATCAACTTCCGCCGACGGTTCGGTAAAAGGAAAAAAATGCGGGCGAAAACGCATCTTGATATCTTTTCCGAATAATCGCTGACAAAATACCGTCAACAATCCCTTAAGGTCGGAGAATTTCACGTCGCGGTCGACCAAAAGCCCCTCGATCTGATGGAACATGAAAGAATGGCTGGCATCAACGGCATCGGGCCGGTACACCTTGCCCGGAATAATAACAGCCAAAGGCGGCGGGAATTGCTTTAATATCCGCACCTGTCCCGGAGAGGTATGGCTGCGCAAAAGCAAATATCTTCCTTTATTGCTTCGGTCCTCTGCTTCCAAATAAAAAGTATCGAAGCTATCGCGCGAAGGATGGTCTATCGGAATATTAAGCGCGGTAAAATTATTAAATTCGGTTTCGATTTCCGGCCCATCCTGCACTGTAAAACCAAGCTTCTCGAAAAGAGAGCAGATCTCATCAATTGTTTGGCTCAAAATATGCGCATGCCCAATAGAAGGCGCTACTCCGGGCAGGGAGTGATCAAGGGTATATTGCGTCTCTTTGCTTGTCTCCGCCCGCAGCTGAAGTGTTTTCTCCTCAAGAATTGAAGCGAGTTTATTGCGCAGGTCATTGGCTTGTTTCCCGACCCGAGGCTTTTCCTCTGCTGAAACAGAGCCCAAAGAAGAGAAAATTTCTTGCACTATGCCTTTTCTGCCTAAATATTTTATGCGAAAAGCCTCTAGGCCGCCTTGGCCGTTCACGGCCTCGAGTTCCGCTTGAGCTTCCTTTTCGATTTTATCAAATTGCCATTCCATAAACGCCTATCTTCTTTCAGCTCCCCGCCTACCGGAGAGTCTGCGGTCTTAGCCTTTTTTCTCTAAAAAGCCTTATTCAAATTTGTTTTACTTCTTCCATGTCACCGGTGAAAATAAAAGGAACATCGTATAAAGCTCAACGCGCCCGGCCAACATTAAAAAAGATAAAACCCACTTGCTTTGATCGGTCATCCATCCGAAATTAGCCATCGGCCCGACTTTATTAAAACCGGGCCCCACGCCGCCTACGGTCGTCACTGCCGCCGAAACCGCGGTCATCAAATCACACGATTCAAAAACCAGCAAAAGATAAACCCCAATAACAACAGTAAAGACATATAAAGCAAAGAACGTCAGCAAGCCAATCATCATATTGTCCGAGAGAGGCTTATTATTTATCTTCACCGGCACAACCGAATTAGGCGACAAAATATGAGCCGCGGCTCTCCCAAAAGATTTAAAAGTTAAAAGCAGGCGTATTTGCTTGATGCCCGCGCTGGTCGAACCGCCGCATCCTCCGAAAATCATCGATAACAACAACAAATATTTCAGGATATCCGGCCAAAGGTTAAAATCCGTCGTAGCAAAACCCGTCGAGGTAGAAAGCGACATGACCTGAAAAGCCGCATCCCGTATAGGGCTTTGGCTTAAATTATCATGGTACAAAACCCCGGCTACAATAAGAATATTGACCAGCAAGACCGCGCAGTAAAACCTGAACTCTTCATCTTTAAAATAATTGAAAGGCTTGCCTTTAAACGCATGATAATGCAAGATAAAGTTTATCCCTCCGGCAAACATAACAAAGAATATCACCCATTGCAAATAGGGACTATAAGCGGCCATGCTCAAGTTTTTTGTTGAATACCCGCCGGTTGCGACCGCGCCGAAGGTATGGCATAAAGAATCAAAAAAGGACATCCCGCCAAAAAGAAGCAATATTACCGATAACATGGAGATTATTATGTAGACCAGCCAAAGAGTCCGTGCCGTATCTTTAATTCGTGTTGCGGTCTTATCAACAGTCAAACCCGAAGCCTCAGCCCGGTAAAGCTGAAAATTGTTTCCTCCCAGTGCCGGCAAAAGAGCAATGTACAAAACAACTATTCCCATGCCGCCGATCCAATGAGTAAGGCTTCGCCAAAACAATATCCCGCGCGGCAATATTTCAACATCGGAAATAACCGATGACCCCGTAGTCGTAAAACCGCTGGTGATCTC
>JADFZM010000121.1 GCA_015232535.1 Candidatus Omnitrophota bacterium | reverse complement strand
ACACTCTACACCGTCTGGAGCCGAAATTAAATCGGCTTTTTCTTGCGAAAGAGCCTTAAAAGAAAAGGAGGTTGTATAATGAATTATGTTGCATCGCCCTGGGCGATTATTATCTTCCTCTTTTTTGTGGCAGCTGTTTTAATGATCTCATATCACTTTGCCCGGCAGACCAAGACATCCGCTTCATTTTACGCCGCCGGAGGGACGATACATTGGTCGGTGAACGGTATCGCTTTCGCCGGGGATTATCTCTCTGCCGCGTCGTTTTTGGGGATTTGCGGGATGATAGCAGTTTCGGGATATGACGGGTTTCTTTATTCAGTAGGGTATTTAGCCGGGTGGATCGTCGCGCTTTTTGTTGTGGCCGAGCCCATGAAACGTTTAGGCCGTTACACCTTCACCGATGCTTTGGACAGCAAATTTAATTCAAAAGGTATTCAGTTAGTCGCGGCTATAAGCACGCTTTTGGTTTCGCTATTTTACCTTATTCCGCAGATGGTTGGAGCGGGATCATTGGTCACCCCGCTTCTTGGAATGCCGCATTGGGCGGGTGTTGTAATGGTCGGCTCAATAGTTATCGCTATCGTTTGCACGGCGGGGATGACATCGACCACATATGTGCAATTCCTCAAAGGAGCGATGCTGATAGTTTTCTCTTTGGTTTTAGTGTTTCTTGTCTTCTCCCGAGGTATTTCTACCAGCCCTGATCAAGGGGGAGATGTCCCGTACCGTAAATTCGTAACGTTAAAAGTTGTTTCGCAGGGGCCCGAAGGAATTGTCCTCGAGGATACATCTTACAAGGTAGTACGCGATTGGAAAGTTGAAAAGGGCAAGAATGTTTTGCGTTTTTACCGCATGGAAAAGGACGCGGAGTTTACGGTCTGGAAGCTGAACGAGAAACAAAATGTCCTGGAAGAGACACTTTACGTAACTTATTTAAAAGACGGAAGCGAGCTTTATAACGGCGCGCCCCGCGATAAAGAAAAGTTCTTCCAGGTAGGGCATATGAGCCAACTGGGAGGTAAGGATCGGCAAAAAACCTCAACTTTAGATTTCTTTTCTTTTATCAAAGAAATAAAAGAAGGGACTGTTGTGAGGTGGAACAAAGAAAATGTTTTGGACAACGGGGATAAAATCGCCATTTACTATCAAAACCCGACTCCCGGGAAAGACATTTTAAAGCCGGGCTTGAAGTTTAAAGTAGATTCAGAGAAGGGAGCGACAGTTAAAGACAAATTTGATTTTGTTTCTTTGATGCTGGCCCTTTTCTTCGGTACGGCGGCTTTACCCCATATCCTCATCCGATATTACACGGTTCCCAGCCCGGCTTGCGCCAGAAAGTCCACAATCGTCGCTATTGCCGCGATCGGGTTATTTTATGTCCTGACTTTATACTTGGGTTTAGGCGCGATGGTGAACGGCGTAATCGACCTGACAAATGATAATATGTCAGCGCCTTTATTGGCCAAGTCTTTTGGTATCGTTATTTTCGCAATTATATCGGCCTTGGCGTTTGCTACTGTTTTAGGGACCGTAAGCGGGCTTATTATCGCCGCGTCCGGTGCCGTCGCCCATGACATTATGGACCGCTTTTTGGGTAAGAACATGAACGACGGTAAGAAAGTAGCCGCGGGTAAAGTAGCCGCTGTTGTGGTGGGCATAATCGCCATGATACTAGGAGTCCTTTTTAAGGGAATGAATGTTTCTTATCTGGTCGGATGGGCCTTTGCGATTGCCGCATCCGCCAATCTTCCGTCGATACTGATGTTATTGTTTTGGGACAAGACAACCGATAAAGGGATCATCGCCTCGGTATCCGTCGGGCTTATATCGGCCTTAGGCATGATCTTGCTTTCACAGGAGACATACACAAACGTGTATCACCTAGTGGGAGTCAGGGCCCCGATACAGCTCAATAATCCGGCGATTATTTCAGTGCCTTTAAGTTTTATCGCATTGATAATAGGGTCTTATTTGAGCCAACCTCAAAAGGCTGTGAAATAATACGGTTTTTTTAGAAATGCGGATAGGCAACATTTTAGTTAATGTTGCCTGTTTCCATTTGTACGGAAAAAAATTCTTGACAAAATATTTTTTTTGCATAGAATTAGCACTCTAAGAGCCGAAGTGCTAACGGAAAATAAAGGTAACATTTTAATAAATCAAGGAGGTGTCACAGTGAGTATAGTACCATTAGGAGACAGAGTAATCGTAAAAGCGCTCGAAGCGCAGGATGTCACAAAAGGCGGAATCGTCCTTCCCGACACGGCGAAAGAAAAGCCGCAAGAAGGCAAAGTTGTGGCTGTCGGAAAAGGTAAGATCATGGAAGACGGCAAGCTTAAAGCCATGGAGCTTAAAGTCGGAGACAGGGTCCTTTACGGGAAATATTCCGGGACCGAGATCACGACAAAAGAAGGCGAAGAGCTGCTCATTATGCGTGAAGATGATGTCTACGCTATAATTGTTAAATAAATTTTGAACGTTAAAATTAAGGAGAAAAGGAAATGGCAAAGCAATTGATATTCAGCGAAGAGGCAAGGCGCAAGATCCTCGAGGGCGTTGAGAAATTAGCCCGAGCGGTAAAGGTGACCTTAGGCCCAAAAGGAAGAAACGTAGTCCTAGATAAGAAATTCGGTTCACCCACCGTTACCAAAGACGGCGTGACCGTAGCCAAGGAAATAGACCTTGAGGACGCTTTTGAGAACATGGGCGCTCAGATGGTCAAAGAAGTTGCCGAAAAGACTTCCGATAACGCCGGTGACGGCACCACAACCGCGACTATCTTGGTCGAGGCTATTTATAAGGAAGGTTTAAAGAATGTTACCGCCGGGGCAAATCCCATGGCTTTAAAAAGAGGCATTGAAGTCGCGGTCGAGAAAGTCGTGGAGAAGATAAAATCCATGTCAAAGAAGATCGACCTTAAGAACATAACCGAGGTGGAGCAGGTCGCGACTATCGCCGCGAATAACGACAATGTAATCGGCAAGAAGATCGCCGAGGCGTTCGAAGCCGTCGGAAAAGACGGAGTAATTACCGTTGAGGAAGGCAAAACCATCACGACTGAATTAAAGATCGTCGAAGGGATGCAGTTCGACCAAGGATATTTATCCCCGTATTTCTCTACAGATTTAGAGAAAATGGAATGTATGCTAGAAGAGGCTTTGATCCTTCTTTATGAGAAGAAAATCAACAGCATCAAAGATATGCTTCCTTTGCTCGAGAAAGTCGCGAAATCAGGCGCTCCATTGCTTATAATCGCCGAGGATGTCGAAGGAGAGGCTTTAGCGACATTGGTTGTCAACAATATGCGTAAAACTTTGGTTTGCGCCGCGGTGAAAGCCCCTGGTTACGGAGACAGAAGAAAAGCGATGCTTGAAGATATCGCGATTTTAACCGGAGGGAAGGCTGTTACCGAAGATTTGGGCATAAAGCTTGAGAACATTGACCTTAAGGACTTAGGCCGTGCCAAAAAGATCAAGATCGACAAGGAAAATACCACTATCGTCGAGGGAGCGGGAAAGACCGACGCGATAAAAGGAAGGATCAACCAGATCAAGAACCAGATCGATGGAACCGATTCATCCTATGATAAAGAGAAATTACAGGAAAGATTGGCTAAGTTATCGGGAGGCGTTGCGATAATCAACGTCGGAGCGGCAACCGAAACCGAGATGAAGGAAAAGAAAGCCCGCGTCGAGGATGCTTTGCACGCAACGCGCGCCGCGGTCGAAGAAGGAATCGTTCCCGGGGGCGGTGTCACTTATTTAAGATGTATCCCGGAGTTAGATAAGATCAAATTATCCGGCGATGAGAAGACAGGCGTCGATATTATCAAGAAAGCCATCGAAGCCCCGGTTCGCCAATTAGCCGAGAATGCCGGATTAGAAGGTTCTGTCATAGTAGATCGCTTAAAGAAAGAAAAAGACACTATCGGATACGATATTAATAAAGATGAGTATGTTGATATGCTTAAAAGCGGAGTAATCGACCCGGCCAAAGTCGAGAGGGCAGCTTTGCAGAATGCGGCCAGCATTGCGGCTTTATTGCTTACGACCGAGGCATTGATTACCGATTTGCCGGAGAAGGATAAAGCCCCGGCTATGCCCGGCGGAATGCCAGGCGGCGGTATGGGAGGGATGTATTAATAGAAGCCAAGCAGAGAAGTAAATAGGGAGTAAATTAGAGTGCCGTGATTGTAAAATCACGGCACTTTTTTTTATCAGCGCGAAAAAACCCAAGATAGCGAGCTTGCCCAAGGTGGTGCATCCGAGTTCGTGTCATGTCGAGCCCCTTAGGAGCCGAAACATCTTAAAAAAGGTATTTAGAAGAAAGCACTTTTTTCACAAAAGCCAACCAATTGGCCCATAATTAAATTTTACCCGTTTGGGGACAAAATCTTGTAAGCTGTTCAATCTCTTGACGGTTAATATTTTTGTGCTATATTTAAGTTGCAATAGTTACAGGTTATTATCTTGCCCTGTTCTATTAATTTCTCTTGCCACGGAAAAGATAAATTTGATTTCCCTTTTCTTTTTAATCATTTCGCTATCTTTTGAGAAAAACGCATATCAATTTTAACATAAATATCAATTTATCTGCCAGGAGAAAAGACATGTCTTATTTAGCTAAAAAAAGATTGACGGTTAAGATTGCTTCGCTCGCGGTTCTTGTTTCGTTTATTTTTACCTCTGTTATCCCTTCGGTGTTTGCTCAAACCATGGTTCTTCCTACTCCTGGGATGCCGGTTTCTTTAAGCGCTCCTTTTCTGCCGGTTATGCTTAAGGGGATGACGCTTTATCCCGATAACCCGCTTCGTTTTGATTTTATTGTTGACGGTGGTAACACAGGCTTTACTCCATCGGAGATTAAACAAGAATCGGGACGGCTTGTAAAATATTTCTTGGCCGCTATGACTGTACCCCAAAATGATCTTTGGGTAAACTTATCTCCCTATGAATCAAATCGCATTATCCCCGAAGCTCTTGGTAAGACCGAGTTAGGGCGAGACATGCTGGCGCAGGATTATATCCTCAAGCAATTGACGGCTTCTTTGCTTGATCCGGAAAAAGATTTAGGGAAAGAATTTTGGAATAGAGTATACAAAAAGGCTCAAGAAAAGCTTGGAACAGCCGAAGTTCCTGTCGATACATTTAATAAGGTTTGGATCATGCCCGATCAGGCAACGGTTTATGAAAACGGCAATGCTGTTTATGTTGTAAAAAGCAGCCTAAAGATCATGTTAGATCAAGATTATCAAGCAATGCATGAAAAGAAGGGAAGCACTACTTATGCGGATAAAGGTTCCTCGGCTATTTCGGCTCAAATAACCAGGGAAATTATTCTTCCGGAAATCGAGAAGGAAGTTAATGAGGGAAGAAATTTTGCGCTCATCCGTCAAATTTACCAGTCGCTTATATTGGCACAATGGTACAAGGAAACAATCAAAGAAAGCCTTTTGTCAAAGGTTTATATTGATAAAAAGAAAATAGCGGGTGTTAATTTGTCCGATCCGACAATTAAAGATCAAATTTATGCCAGGTATATCGAATCATTCAAGAAGGGAGTGATTAATATAATTAAGGAAGACTATGACCAAATTCGAGGTCAAGTGCTCCCGCGGAAATATTTTTCCGGAGGAGAAGTTTTCGGCAAAATAAAGATAACCCGCGTCAAGGACGCAGGGCAGATTGCCGGTTCACCTACCGGCAATGAATATAAGCTGGCCATGGTTCTTGACCCAAAAAGAAATGTTGCTGGAAATACTGATCTTCCCGGGAAGGCGCCTCTTCCTGCAATAATGTCAACATATCCTCAATAGATTCCGGAGTCGGAATTTGAGGAAAGGCCTCTTCCAGAACAATGTTAATACTGTTCCTTAAATGAGGGAACGGGTTTGCAAAAATATGATAGTAATAATTGGCACGAAAAGGAATGCCTCTTTGATTAGGAAACCATTTCTGAAGGAAGCTAAT
>JADFZM010000120.1 GCA_015232535.1 Candidatus Omnitrophota bacterium | reverse complement strand
GTTGCAAAATAAAGAATTACGTCATCCTGAGGAGCAAAGCGACGAAGGATCTCGAAGATAAGAGATTCTTCGCCTTGCTCAGAATGACGAGAAAATGCCATTTCGCAACAGTCCCATGCGTATTTTTATTAACGTATTTGCGGACGCCCTTTTTTCTGTCATTGCGAGCGATAGCGAAGCAATCTCATAAAGGATTGATTATATTAGGGATTGCTAGCCGCTAACGCACATCGCTATGACTGTTTTTTCTTCCTTCGCCAAAACAAATCTTTCCTGCCGGTCGTAATCTTGGAGCTGATTAATACGGCTTAAATCAACCGGTTTATCGGGGGTTTCCGCCACCCCTAAAAGTAAAGGCAGGTTATTTATCGGCGTAATATTGATGATTATCGGGACAAAACCTTGAATATTTATATTTTCCAAAGACTGCTCTGAAATAGGCAGCGGGATACCTTTCCCGTCGCGCTTTATCTGCAGGTCGAATATCTTGGGGTTAAGATTGATACCGCCGACAGGCGTGGAAAGCGTCTCGGTATCAACAGGTTTAGACAGCATCGCGGGATCGGCTGGTTCTACTCCGGCTTTGTCACCTTTTTGTCCTTTGCCCGTCTGTTCCCGGTCAATTATTTCTGCCTGATCTTCTGCTGCTTCCAATTCCCGCAATTTACTCTCAAGATCAGCTTTCCCTTGCTCGGTTAAACGATATTGGTCACCCATATATTCGTATTCATTTAGTTTTTGCAAAATAACATTTATAACCCTTTCCGGGTTTGGCGCACCCGGGAAAAAGATACCGCTTTCCATTATTGGCCTTCCCATAGCCAGGACATCAAAATGATTGCCTTTTATTATAACTCTAATATCTATATTTGCTGGCTCCTCTTTTTCCTTAAGCCATTTCTCTCGGCTAAATACTGTCTTAATTGCCGGCAATGGCTTCCTATTTAAGAAAAATATCAAATCATAAAGAGCCCGGCTTATTACCTTTTGATGCAAAAGGCTATCGGCATACTCCGCCTGTTTTGCTCTAAAAGCTAAATTAGAAATAAATCTTCTAAATTTGGGAATAAAATCCTCTCCTTTTTTATCTTTTTCCCCTGTCCAAGTTAAAATAAACTCGGAATTCTTACCGGCTTCAGGAATGACCAAATTAACATCTTTCAATCCTGCAACTTCCATATAGTCTGCGAACTTTTGAATTATTAACTTAACATAACCCGAATAATCTAATGATTCTTCCCCGTCAGCTTCCTTGGTAACCGGTTGAGAGCCTCTTGCGGCAACCAATTTGCTAAGAACGCCGAATGTCAGCGTTCTGCTAACTGCCTCCACCGCGCCGTCTTTCGGCTCCTGTACAATGTTAGCTTCAAACAAATCTTCATCTATCGCTTGCAAAATGCTTAATAACTCACTGGTGTAAACTTTCTTTCCTTCACTTTCTATTGTTGTTTGCCCAAAGATCGCAGAATCGGCTGATGTTTTCGTTGTCACGCGGGACAATACCTGTCTCAACTTCGAAAGGATTTTTTCATTAGTAGGCTTTCTAGAATCCATTGTCATCAATGATAGATGAGCAAACAATGCCGTTCGGCCTAAAATAACAACCTTTGGAAAATTATCCGATATTAACCCAAATATCTGATCCCAATAATAATTGTTATCACTCTCTTTAATGTAAACGTATATCTCATTGGCCAATCCCTCGGATATTATTTCTTCCAGAGTCTTATCAAGTTGCTCGTCTTTATTTGCGAATAACTTTTTCATGGTCAAATCAATACTATCCGGCCTTACCGCTTTTGTTCTAACAGAAGTGACTAAAGAGTTAAGCATATCAAAAAGCTCTGCCCCTTTTCCGAATTTCAGGACCAAAGCCACTTTCTCGGGAGTTAAAGCATCTTTTGCTTCTTTTTCGGTGTTTTCATCAGAAAGTAATTTTGCCAACTCCAGGTACTTGCTTAATATTTTGATAAAATTACCCGCGACGTCCTGCTCGTCTATTCGCTCCTTAAGCCAGAATATTTCATCCTGATTTCTTAGCCTAATGATAGAATTTTCTTCCGACATGATATCGGCTAAGGCCTTCATGGAAGATACTCCATCCAGCAGGGCCGATCTAAATATTGCAACATCTAGAATGTCCGAATCCTTGTTTTCCTTGACTAAGTCATTTAATGTTTTCAAAGCCTCTAGATAGCCTGAAACAACTTTATTTGACGTCAAGACAGCTTGGGCTGTTTGAATGCCAACTTTTTCCCATATTTCCTTATTAGAAGCGAATTGGATTAAGAACGTAAAATAGGATTCGATTTCCTCAACCTCGGTTGTGTTTCTTAATAAAGAAAAAATAATATCGGGATTCACAAGTAAAGGCGCATAATGCTCGCCGTTTTTTAGAGCTATACTAAACTTTCCTAACTCCATAATAATGGATTTTACTGCGATTTTTCTCGAATATATAAACTTATTCTTTGCATACGAATTCAGCCTTTGAATAAAATTATCACCAACAAATCTAGCATCTAAGGCATTTATGCCATTTGCAACAAGAAAACATCCTGCAATTCCCCATAATACATTTTCGAAAATAACGTCATCTTCTAACTGCCGAATCAATGGACTGAGGAAATTATCATCTAATAATATGTTTACGCCCTCATAATATCTTTCTCGACGAGCATCAATACTGCTCCTGATGTTATCTATGATCCGTGATTTCCCCAGCATCGCGGAGTCGGATTTAGCACCAGCGGTAACAGCTGCGGTGAATTTTTGCTTCAACTCACCAACCGTTTGCTTAATAATTGATTCGAGCAGGCCATCTTCGTAATTGTTTGAGTAAACAACCCAATTTATAGAAATCTCTTTTTTAGTGACTTTTAAAGTGTGGTTATTTCCGGTGGACTTTGCCTTTAATGCTGCGGTAATATTTGCCATTACTTTTCGGATAAATCTAGGGCCTAAAAGCTTTCCCTGCGCTTTGTAATATTTCAGCAGGCTATTTAGCTCCGGGAAAAGCATCAGGTATGATTGGAGTTGCCTTGAGGCACCTTCACCCTGAATCCCACTGTCCAGGGTTTGTCCCTTCAAATCTCTCTCCAAAGC
The DNA here is from genome assembly GCA_015232535.1 of Candidatus Omnitrophota bacterium. GTDB lineage: Bacteria > Omnitrophota > Gorgyraeia > Zapsychrales > Zapsychraceae > JADFZM01. The sequence continues at coordinate 2,868 of JADFZM010000120.1, read as the reverse complement.
ACTCAATACTCTTTCAAAATCAGCCGGCGGAACTTTGATTCCGCCATATTCTATCGGGGCTTTACCACCGGCCAGCTCTTCGCCTTTAAGCTTGGCCCGAAGCAAACGAATTTCCGCATTTTGTATATATCGTTTTAAATAAAGAACAACTTGCCCTTCAGATATATATTTGTTTTCTTCCCATGAAATGGCATACCGTACATTTTCTCCTTCATAATAGCTCTCAATAAACGCATTTAATCTTTTTGACTTGAGATAATTCGCCATCCGATCCAGCCCCGCGGGCAAATCTGCATATTTAAGTCCTGAAGAATTAATTCTCTCATTATATTTTTGAGCCACCAAATCCCCGAACTCTCTTAGGTGAATCCTTCTATAAGGTAGAACCCTCCATATTTCATCCCTCTTGAATTCTTCAATATATTTATCACTAAAGTCTTTATTCAATGCCGCCAGAACACTCTCAAAAACGGCAAAGCGAACCGTAATTCCGTTAAAATCGATTGTCCCTTTTGGCAATTTCTTTGCGGCCATCATGCGGTCGCTTGACGGACCCGGCAGAACATCCTCGTCGGCTGCGGAGGACTTTAATATCGCAAATTGTGCAGAGTATTTTTCATACAGAGTTTGGTACTCTTTCCATTTTCTTGTATTTTCCGCTGAGCTCAAATCACTAAATGCTGATTGCGCCAGATAAATCTCAAAAAGTACCGTTCTCTCTGCCTTAGCAAAATCACCCAAGTCTAAGTTGGCGGATATTTCCATCTTTGCTTTTAACGGAATAAAAGAAAGATCTCCGGGTTCCTCCCCTGCCGGAACCGCGTCTTTTGATAAAAGGGCCCTGCGGAGAGCGGAAACGATTTCTACTTTTTTCTGGCTCAGTTGCGCTGGGTCGGCACCGCTCTTGCCATCGGTAGATTCTTGTAGTCTAGATAAAAGTTGTTCCAGGTCATCCGGCCAGTAACCGTATTGATAGTAGAAACCTATTATAGTAAAAACTAAAGCTGACTTAGTAAATTTTTCTTTGTCAGGTGTAGCTACTACTTTCTTTTCAATGGCCTCTTTCCATGAATCAGGGGAGATCTCTCTCTCGACATCTACGTCATCAAGAACAGCATAACCCGCCTTCTCGATTAATATCTCGAAAGCCCGCTTTAAGCCTTCCTTTATATATCCGTAGGAAATATCCCTTAGGTTAAAATTAACGGCGAAATCTGTCCGCCCATGCAAAATAGCTTCCATCTGGTCATAAATAACTATCCGCTGTTCTTTCGTTTCCCCGGCCGCCAAATCATCTATATGTTCTTGTTTAAATATTTGCTCAAAACTTCTTCTATCACCATATAATCCAAGTTTAAGGTTCATTTCCGGTTCAATACCCCTAGCGAAAATATCGACCATATTCCTTGCCAGTTTTGATGCCCGGCCCCGGTCAAAATTGAACCTAAAGGGAAGCTCGAATAAACGCATTATATCTTGTTCCAGGGAGCGCAAATCTTTCTGATTATTTTTGTATAACCTAAGCCTCCCAAGCAGAGCCGCCCTTTCTTCTTTTGAAAAGGCCGATTCCGCGTTAAGCATATTCCGCCAGGTGTTGATTGCTCTCAATAAGAGATCATCTATTTTTTCTCCAGGAACGCCATCTTCGGAGAAAATCAATTTAAACCAATATTCTCTTAATCCTGGATCAGGCCTTTGAATTGTTAGGTTGATGTTATTTTTCTTAAACCAATTCTCGATCCCCTTCATAACAGCTTTTAAAACAAGGTCAAATTCTTCCCCCTTGGAAATTCCTGCTTTTTCAAGCGCGCCATCAGTGCCAAACTCCGCTCTGCGCCCTGTTGCTCCCTCGATCGAAGGCCTACCTCTTACTATTTCGTTCTCCAGCACGTTTAAAAACTTATTTAATGTTTCAGTATCCACTTTATTCCCTTGGAATAAAGTCTTTCCCGCCATCATCGCCGCGTCGGGCAATTCTGCCACGCCATAGATATGCTTATTGGCGGCCGGTCTTAAATCGAGAATACCGAATTTCTTCAGTTCCTCAACAATTTCATATGGCAATTTTCCGTCCAGACCCGCCTTCTGACGGCTGACTACTTCCTTGATCGCCTCCTCGCCGAAAACCCCTTGCTTAGCCAAAGCCAAAACAATGTTTAGATCTGTTCTGAAGCCTTTAGCCGCCCCTTGAAGCAATGCGGCAATTACATCTTGTTCCGTTATAAAACCAAGATTAATAATTCCCGCGGCTATGCGATATGCCAGATCAAGCCTAACCTGAAGACTTAAGCGCCTATTAGTTAATCTCCTGACAATTGCCGCTTTCTGATTACTTTTGATTCGCATGTCAGACAGCAACCCGGAAACAGTATCAGAAAATTCTCCCCGCGCAATCTCCTCTCCCGAGCGAAGAGAATACTGTACCCATAACGTATTCCCAGGGGCATAAGAATTATTTTCCAGCACAAACCTGCTTTTAAGTGTTTTAACCTCCAGCTGAACTATCTCCGAGAAACCTCCTCCTAAAAGTTTTGACGGGTCAGCGGTTATTACATCTGCATCGTCTAACCTGGCGGGATCATAGCCCCTTAACACTAACCGTATCTTTGTAGCTTTTATTGACAACGGATTTACCGTTTCCCCATTAAAATTAAACTTAGGCTGGGCCAGCATCGCGGGGTCGGGAGAACTCAGCTCTTGAATCTTTTTACGGATTAATGTTTTGCTATCTTCCGATAAATCGTAGGTTATATCAGAAAATTCTTCTCCGTTAAGATAAAAAGGAGAAAGTAGTTGAGAAAATCCTCGATGTAGATAGCGGCGATCAAGGAAGTAGTCAGCCGTCAGAAGGCGGGTCTGGACGGAAAA
>JADFZM010000011.1:28149-30682 GCA_015232535.1 Candidatus Omnitrophota bacterium | reverse complement strand
AACAGCGGGCCCCTTTGTTTATCGGGGATCATCAATGAAACACCTTTTTTGAAAAATAACAACTCCTTGCAGTTTATTATTCCGGCGATAATCGCGATAAGGGCGATTCCTATTCTTAAGGGATTTATAAAGCTGATGTATTTGAAAACGTTAAGCCAGAATGCCATGAATAAGAAATACATTGTAAACACGACAAAAACAAAGCTAAAAGCGACTATATAAAGCCTGGCACGCGAATTTGACGTCGCGACCAAAATGGCGAGCAAACAGGTTAGCACGAAGATATTGCAGGGGTTTATGCCGTCGATTGCCCCGATTATCAGAGTGAAAAGCGGCAATGGCATGTTGTATCCGGCAGCCTTAAGCTGGTCGGGAGATATTTTCTGGGCCACAAGAAAAAAGGATATTATTGCGATCAGCGAAAAGAAAGTTATCGTCCAGTCGCCTTTCTTTTGTTCATCCTTTAGTTTTATCAAAGGCCAGGGGCCCTTCTTTTCAACTGATAATGTCAGAAGGAGGAAACCCGCGAGAAGAAATAAAAATATTATCAGCAAAAGAGAATTGGCGTTTAGGCTAAAATAAGAAGCGGCCTTAAGCGGCGAGCCGTTCCACTGCAATATCCATCCCCCCAGGTCAACGGCATAGGAAAAGTTTATTTTTCCGCGGGAGATTTCAACGGGAGACGGCTTCACTTTTTTGTATGAAATCTTGCTCAATGTTTCATTCAAGTCTGTGCTCAGAAGTATTTCTTTTAAGACATTGTTATCGGCTTCCCTTTTGCCGTCGGATAAAAGCACCCGGTTTTTTGTCCAAATATTAATTTTCCCGGGGATTGAGTTTATATCCAGATCCTCTAAAGCGATTTGCTTCCCGTTATCGGAAGGGAAAGGGTTTGATTTAAGCGATTTGACTTTATCGATTCCCTTTAGAACATCGTAGCGGCCGATATAATTATTCTTATCGTCGATTAACAAAAAAGGCACCCCGGGGCGTTTGCCCGGCAAATAAGCGTTGAAATAGCGGTCTTTTATATCGGTATTTTCCAGCCGATGCTTGAATATCTCTATCTCGAAGATGACAAGCTTCTGTATGTCTTGGGTGGTTTCGGCGAATAATATAGGATCGATGACGGCGCAATTGCTGCAGCCTATCCCGGTTAGGTAAACGACACAAATGCTTTCTTGTCTTTGCCCTTGGTTTATTTCTTGAGCGAGTGAAAGACTTGCGGGGAAAAGCACCATAAGCACAATAACGAGAATGGATTTTAATCTCATTTAGTCAGAGCCTTTTTGTGAAAGTTTATAGCCGCACATATGGTCGCCCGGCCATGATTTATCCAAGTTCTTTCTTATCGGGACGCAATTAAAGGCTTTTCCGGCCAAGGTTTTACGCGCTCCGAATCTTGTTTTGTATATCCGGCAAGAATACCCTCTAGATTGATCGATTAACAAATGCTCGCATGGATCTTGGTCGGATGCTCCGCAGCAAGACCCGCAGTTGCGGCATTTGTTTTCCCAGATTCCTTCGTTTGCCAGCTGATAGCTATTGTACCTTTTTGTTTCATCTGTGTTCATTTAATGAATAAGTTTATTATAAAGCCGATAAGTATTCCGCTAATATAGCCGTCTACGAATCCCCAAATGCCACCCAGAAAAGACCCTTTTAGCGATGAGCTATACCCCAGGTAAACGGTTGAAATTATTTCAACTAGCTTCTTGAGTTTTTCTACCTGTGCCGAAGCCAGCCCAATAATAAAAACGCAAACAAAACATATAACCCCCATTTGCAAAGCAAATATCTTCAAATTTATCCGCATCATTCTTTATATTCCGTATCCGATTGCTCTCTAGGCGATAATTTTAACATATTCTAAACAAATATGTGTTAAAATTACACAATATTTATCAAAAAAGATATCAAGATGAAATTTTTTGCTGATTTTCATGTCCATTCTCATTTTTCGCTTGCAACAAGCGGCAAGCTTACTCCCGAATATCTTGAGTATTGGGCGAGGTTAAAGGGTTTAAGCGTTATAGGAACGGGTGATTTTACCCATCCGGGATGGGTTGAAGAGATTAAGGAGAAATTGTTTCCTGCTGAGGATGGTTTGTACCGTCTTAAAGACTGTTATTTGCTTGAAGAAAGCAGCAAGCTCCCTTCTATGTTCGATTCTAATTTCCGTTTTATTCTTTCGAGCGAAATAAGCACTATTTACAAGAAACACGGGAAGGTTCGAAAGGTACATAATATAGTAATCGCTCCTGACTTTGAAACGGTAGAGCGAATACAGAGGTCGCTTAATAAATTCGGCGCAAATATCGCATCCGACGGACGGCCGATCATCGGGATGGATTGCAAGGACTTATTGAATTTATGCCTTGAGGCTTCGGCAGATATCCTTTTTACCCGGCGCATATATGGACGCCATGGTTCTCTATGCTAGGGGATAAATCAGGATTCGACTCGGTATATGACTGCTTCGGGGATCTCTGCGATTATATTTATGCTGTTGAAACCGGCCTCTCGAGCGACG
>JADFZM010000011.1:13094-27909 GCA_015232535.1 Candidatus Omnitrophota bacterium | reverse complement strand
ACCCTCTTTCGTCTCTCAAAGGTAATAATATTTGTCCCAAATGTTTTAACCCGTTAACGATTGGCGTAATGAACAGGGTAGTTCAGCTTGCCGACCGGAAAGATTGGAATTGTAAAAAGGATCGCGCCGAATATTCTTCAATAATCCCTTTAAACGAAATATTGTCCGATATAAATAAAACCGGAGATAAGTCCAAAAAGGAGGCTCAGGCTTATTTTGGGGTTCTAAATAAGCTTGGCCCAGAGCCGAAAATACTTTTAGATACTCCGCTTGAGGTGATACGCTTAAAATGCGAAGATTTACTGACAGAAGCGATAAGAAGAATGCGCAAAAGAGAAGTTTTGATAAGCGAAGGCTATGACGGAGAATATGGATCGGTCAATGTTTTTAATCCCGGCGAGATTGAAGCTATCGGCTTTGGCAACTTTATCACGGGGCAATCCATTGTCAATTCCAGTAATATAAAGCCGTATTTATCGATAGATTTTGACGTAGCGAGATTTAAGGAGTTGTTAGCGGCTAAAAAGGCGGTTTCTATCGCCTTGGATGGATAAGCGGCAACCATAAGTAGAACGCATGATAGCAAGAAAGATTATAATCAGTTTAAGCTATTCGGCTGATATCTTTTTTGTCATTTGAACGCGGTCAACCTTCCATATCTCGTTATTGTATTCCAATATCGTCCTATCCGATGAAAAGATACCTGATTTAGCTACGTTGATTATCGATTTCTTGGTCCAGGAATCTTTATCCAGATAGTTTCGCGATACAATGTCTTGCATGTTACGGTATTGGTCGAAGTCGGCGCAAAGAATATATTGGTCGCCCATGTAAAGCGAATCCAGGATTGCTTTGAACATCTCCGGTTCGTGAGGCGAAAAGAAATTGCTGGCGATCAAATGGAATATTTCTTTTAGCATCGGCGAGCGTTCGATAAATTCCTTGGGGTTGTACCCTCTTTGCTTGAGTTGTTCGACCTCGTGGGCTTTATGCCCGAAAATGAAGATGTTTTCTTCTCCTACGGATTCAAACATCTCTACGTTGGCTCCATCGAGTGTTCCGATGGTTAAGGCGCCGTTTATCATGAATTTCATATTACCTGTCCCCGAGGCTTCCGTACCGGCGGTAGAGATCTGCTCGGATAGATCGCTGGCAGGGAATATTTTTTCCGCCAAGGAAACGCGGTAATTCTCAAGAAAAACCATCTTTATTTTGTCGTTAACGTCCTTGTCGCGATTAATGGCATTAGCAACACTGTTTAAGAATTTTATTATCAGCTTAGCCATATAATATCCGGGGGCTGATTTACCGCCGACGAGAAAAGTGCGCGGATGGATGAATTTATCCGGAGAATTCTTAATGGTGAGGTATTGCGAGATTATATATAAAGCGAAAAGCAGCTGTCTTTTGTATTCGTGGATCCTTTTGACCTGAACGTCAAACATGGAATCGGGATCGATTATTACATTGGCGTTAGCCCTGACGTATTCAGCAAAATTCCTCTTATTCTTGTTTTTTATCTCCTGCCACTTATTCTCAAATGATTTTTTTCCAAGCTGCTTCATTATTTTTTCGATCTGGCTTAGGTCAGTTATCCATTTATCTCCGATAACAGATGTTATTAACTCGGAGAGCGCCGGATTGGCTTTTAGCAGCCATCTTCTGGGGGTAATGCCGTTTGTCTTATTGTTGATCTTGTTGGGAAAGAAATCGTTAAAGTCCTTGAACAGGTTCGTCTTTAAAAGTTCCGTATGTAATGCGGAAACTCCGTTTACCGAACGGCTGGCGACAAGGCAGAGATAAGCCATCCTTACTTTCTTGGGAAACCCTTCTTCTATCAAAGACATGCGGCTTAATTTTGCTCCGTCTCCCGGGTACTTGACGGAAACTTTCTCAAGGAATTTCGAATTTATTTCATAAATTATCTGCAAGTGCCTGGGAAGCATCGCTCCGAGAAGATCTACCGACCACTTTTCCAGCGCTTCAGGCATGAGAGTGTGGTTAGTGTAAGCAAAAGTATTTTGTACGATATTCCAGGCTGTATCCCAGTCTAAATCATAATCATCTAAGAGCACTCGCATAAGTTCTACGATAGCCAAAGCCGGGTGAGTATCGTTAAGCTGTATGACGACTTTTTTGGGCAAATCTCTAAAATCGCTGTTATCCCCTTTAAACCTTCGGATAATGTCGGCTATAGATGCCGCGGTAAAGAAATATTCCTGCTTAAGCCGCAGTTCTTTCCCTTGGCTTATTCCGTCGTTAGGGTAAAGAATTTTTGTTATGTTTTCCCAAAGGACTTTCTGTTGAACTGCTTTTTCATAGTCGCCGGTATTGAAATAATCAAGATCGAATTCTTCGGTGGTTTTCGCCGACCATAAACGCAGGGTATTTATAATATCGTTTTTATAACCGGGGATAGGGATATCGTAGGGGATCGCGAAAACGTCTTGAGAATCGACCCAACGGTAAGAAACTCTCCCGTTTTTATCTTGAAACATTTCGGTGCGTCCGTAAAACCTTATTTTGACCATATACTCTTTGCGGGCAAATTCCCAGGGGCTTCCGTATTTAAGCCACTGGTCCGGCAACTCCACTTGTTGACCGTTCTTTATTTTTTGATGGAATATCCCGTAGTCGTAACGTATCCCGTAGCCATGGGCAGGTATTCCGAGGGTAGCCATGGAATCCAGGAAACATGCAGCCAGCCTTCCTAAGCCTCCGTTTCCGAGGCCGGCGTCAACTTCCTGCTCTCTAATCTCTTCAAAATTAAGGCCTAATTCTTCCAATGCTTTCTGTACCTCGTTCTCCAGCCCAAGGTTATAAGCGTAATTCCCCAATAGCCGTCCGATGAGGAATTCCATCGATAGGTAATAAACCCTTTTCACGTTTGATTTATGGTACCTTTGCTGGGTATTAATCCAGCGTTCGACGATCCTGTCACGGATGGCGATAGCTAAAGACCAGAAATTATCGTTAGGGGTGGCAGAGTATTGGTCTTTGGATAAAGCGTAGATTTGGTTATTCTGAAAGGCAAGCTTCAGCCCGTCTTTGGTCATATCTTTATGGAGTATGTAAAGATTGTCTTTGAAATCGCTTTTCTTGTTCATAAAAAAGCCTCCTTATTTCTGTCTAGCAATCAAAAGCGCGATTGTACGCTGGTTGATCGGATAATCGTCCTGAATCTCTAAGAGTTCCTCTCTTCCCAAGGGAAGGAAATCACCGGGGAAAGAAAGACTGGTATCAGCTTGTCTATACCACTTAAAATTATCATAGTACGGAAGACGGAAAACATTATCCTTTTCTCCCATATTAAACAGTATTAATATTTTATACCCCTTCTTGGGCAAGTCCACTCTATTTTCTTCTATTTGACAGGCAAAGGATTTAAGCGCATTATTCCCCCAATTGATCTTTTCAAGTTTTTCCGAGAACCATTTTACGTCGGCAAGATTATCGATGCCGGCCTGTTTCCCGACCGTGTATTTTCGGTAACGGAGGATTCTGTGGGCCTTGCGAAAAGCAATTGCTTTTTTGCAGAACTCAAATATCTCTTTGTCCGATTCTACGTATTTCCAGTTATACCAATTGACGGTATTATCCTGGCAGTAGGCATTGTTGTTGCCTTTTTGGGTGCGGGAGAATTCGTCTCCGCCAAGCAGCATCGGAGTTCCCAAAGAAAAGAATAAGCAGCAAAACGAATTTTTTACCATCTTGCGCCTTAGCCTGGCTATTTCTTTCTTTATTGTTTTACCCTCGAAACCGCAATTCCATGAATAGTTTTCGTCGCGTCCATCGACATTATTTTCCAGGTTTTCCTTGTTATGTTTTTTATTATAGGAAAAAAGGTCTCTTAGCGTGAATCCGTCGTGGCAAGTTATGAAATTGATGCTATTTTGCGGGGATTTACCTTTTGCGGCGAAAATATCCGATGAGCCGGTAAACCTTAATGCAAATTCATGGGCGACTCCCGCCTGCCCGATAAGGAACCTTCGGGATGTATCGCGGAATTTATCGTTCCATTCGCTCCAGTTTTTGGGGAAGTTGCCAAGCTGGTAAGTAGTTAAGTCCCAGGGCTCGGCAATCAGCTTCAGTTTACAAAGTACGGGGTCTTTTTTGATAAACTCAAAGAATGACGAATTTGGGCTAAAGCTTCCCTTTTTTCGGCTGATAACGGTTGCCAGGTCGAAACGGAATCCGTCGACGCGCATTACTTCCGCCCAGTAGCGCAATGATTCGAGGATTAATCTTTTAACATTCGGGCCTTCGGCATAAAGCGTGTTGCCGCATCCGGTCATTGAATCGTTATAAAATCTAAACGGATTAGGCTGTTCGCCCTTTAAATAATAGTATGAACCGTTATCAATCCCTCTAAAGGATATTGTCGGCCCTGACTCGTTGCCTTCGCCGGTATGATTGTATACCACATCCAAAATCACCTCAATACCGGCGCGGTGCAATTCCTTGACCATTGTTTTGAATTCGTCTACCTGGCATCCCGGGAATCTTTTGGTCGAATAAGATGATTCAGGCGCGAAGAACCCAATTGTGTTATATCCCCAATATTCTTTAAGCTTTTTATCGGCCAGATGGTCGCCGTTATGGAATTCGTGAACGGGTAATAACTTAACGGCGTTAACTCCAAGGCTTTTGAGGTAGGGGATTTTTTCGATCAACCCTAAATATGTCCCGGGAAACCGAACTTTTGAGGTGTGGTGATATGTGAGGCCTCTTACGTGGGTTTCGTAAATTATAAGGTCTTCCATAGGGATGTCAGGCCTTTTGTCTCCCTGCCAATCGAAATCGTTTTTTATCACTATGCATTTGGGCGAAGATTCGGTAGTGTCTTTTTTATCGAAGGACAAGTCTTTTTGAGGCGAAGAGTACGAGAAGCCCTGCAAAACATGATCGGAATTGATGAATTTTCCGGTAACGGCTTTAGCGTAGGGGTCCATCAGAAGTTTATTCGGGTTAAAACGGTAGGCCGAGCCGGGAATATAATCTCCCGAAACTTTATAGGCGTAAAGCTGCCCCTCTTTTATGCCGTTAACGAAAATATGCCAGATATCCCTTTTTCCTTTATTGAGGGAAATTATATCGGTCGGCTCTGTGCCTATGTTATCAAAAAGCAGCAGGTACACTTCTTTAGCGTATTTGGAGAAAATCGCAAAGTTGACTCCCTTAGCGGTAAGCGATGCCCCTAAAGGAGCGTTCTTCCCGGCGGATAAAGACTTTGTCGTGTTTTGGGACAGATTGTGTTTCATAGTTATAGCTGCTCAACTTTTTCCATTCCCCGTCGGCAGATTTCCTTGGCGTATTCGGTCCATAGCCCTTGCCCCCAATAACGGAAACAACTTGTTTGAGACAAAAGCACATAGGTCAGCGCTTCACGGTATTTAGCGTCGCTGGTATTTATCTTTTTAGTTTCCACTTTTGCGTGGAAGACGGCGCTTAATTTGTTTATAGGGTCCAAAACATTCTCGTAGCCTTTTACCCAGCTGATGTTGCTTGTCCATGAGCCTTTGTCCAGGTTATAGCCGTGGTCCTTAGCTTTTATTGCGTCTATAGCCTCATCGGCTGCGCCTTTTTTTGGTTTCCCGATATTATCCCAAATTCTTTTTTGAGAAATAGGCTGAACGGGGATAAAGTCTTTTTCGCTTATGCCTTTTTCTTTCAATAACTCTAAGTACTCCGAGCCGTTTAAGCCTACCAAGCCTTCGGTGCCGATATTCTCAAACTCCTGATAATATCCTTTTGGGAATTCGTTCATCATAACTCCGCCGTTTTCACCGTCTCCGATCTGGTTTGCGCATTGCGGGATATCTTTCCCGCAGTAGTTTATGCGCGGCAGACCCTTTGCTTCCCAGACGGGTTGCATCTGCGCGACTAATTTTGTGTCCGAGCCCTGGGTTTTGATAAGCACGGCAATTTCTTCAACTTTGCCTTCGGAATTCTTTGCGACCAACCTGTGCGGGACATGCTTTAGATTAATGCCTGAACCGTCAATCTTTTCTATTGTATGCTCCTGAACCATGAGCCAGCGGTAGCCGCATTCCTTTAATGCTTTGACGTATTCGTAACAGATGTCGGGATGGATCGGAAGGTGCATCTCCGGCGGGGAAAACCCTTTTACCCTCTCCAAAGCTTCAAACCCGAATATTGAGGCGAAGTTATGCTGCCAGGCGCGGATATGCAATTTAACGTCGGGAACCGGGGTTGAAGTAACAACCGCGTGCGACCATGTTGTTCCGAGCCATTCGACATAGCGGAAATATTTAGGGTCGCAGGCGATCTTCTTTAAATCATCAAGGACCCATCCGTCGCCCATCTGCCTTAATCCCCAAAGCAAGTTTCCCGAGTAATCCAGCATAATACGCGGATTCTTGCCCCTATTTGCCAGATCTAGTATAAATCGCGACATCCTGACATAGCAGTCTCGGAAAGTCGGAGCATTGTGATTGTCTCCGATATGCTGATTATCCATCATATTTTTAAGGTTAGATATTATTTGAGCGCTCCTGAGGTCGTATCCTCCCGCGGGGATCATCGGCTGATGCATGTGCAAGGCTATAGAGAAGGCCCCCTGCACTTTATCGAGGTTGATATTAGATACCGGCGCATAATAATTTTTCGCGGATGGCTTTGTCGCCTGCTCGATCTCTTTTTCTTTGCCGCAGATATTCGGCATGTTATCGATTATTTCCGGCATATTATTTATGTTTGACATTTTTCGCTCCGTTTTTTGTTTTTACGGTTATTTTATGAAAAGTTTTTTCCTTCTTATGATGATTTTCTTTAATTGCCGAATAATGCTTAGCCAGGTTGTCATCCCCGAATATATTATCTCTGAGCTCTATTTCATTCAGCCATTCCTCGTCGATTCTTGCGGCGGAGATCTCATCGTAAATCCGGTTGAACCGTCCGATATGGTTAGTAACGCGCTTATTTGCATACGGGACCATGGTCCCCGTCTTCATAATAAAAGGCCAGTCGCTTGATTCGGCCAAAAGCAATTCCCTGGCCGCTTGGTTCAAGGCCCTTTTTATAACCTTGTTTTTTGGATTGCCGTTTAGGCAGTCCTCATGCTTTTTTACAAGAGCGGCCATGCGTTCTCCCGCGGCATGCAAATGACGGTATATCCAGTCATTGCTTCCCTCGCACCAAAAGTCGCTGTAGCCTTTGTATCCCCAACTCGACTGGGAAGGCATTGCCATTTGGTTTGTGGGATATTCTGATAAATATTCCGAGGGAGTTATCATCTTGATGGTTTTTTGGTCGTAATGTATTTTTCGGGCAAGAAAATCCAGCCACATCGGCCCCTCATACCACCAATGGCCGAATAATTCGGCGTCATAAGGAGAGATGATTATCGGCTTTCGGTCCATGTGGTAAGATAAATGATCGATTTGTTTTTCTCTGTTGAACATAAAATTTCCGGCATGGCTAGCGGCTTTTTCCCGTGCCCAATCGGGACGGTAAACTTCTTTGTATTCGGTCTTGCCGGTGATGCGCCAATATTTTATACCGGTGTTAACCCTTATACCCATAGGATGGATATAAGGCTTGATGTAATCGTATTCCAGCTCGAAGCCGATATCGCGATAATATTCGCGGTAATCGAAGTCTCCGGGGTAGCCTTCCGAAGAGCTCCAGACCTGCTTTGACGATTCCCAATCGCGGCCGAAGGCGGCTACGCCGCTTGGGCAATAAAGCGGCGCGTAAACCCCGTAACGGGGAATTGGGTCGGCATGCATTATTCCGTGCGAATCGACGAAGAAATATTTTATTCCTAGTTCCTTAAGGTACTCATCGACCCTCGGGTAATAACCGCATTCGGGGAGCCAAAACCCCTGCGGCTTTCTGCCGAAAGTCTTGACATAATTTTCTATTCCGATCTTGACCTGGGCCTTAACGCTTGTTTCATTGACGCGTAAATTAGGCAGGAATCCGTGTGTAGCGCAAGAGGCGATTATCTCTAGGCGGCCTTTGTCCTGGAACTCCTTGAAGGCAATCGTCAGGTCGCGGTTGTACCTCTCGAGGAATATTTGCTTGGCCATTTCGAACTTATGATTATATTTTACCGCCAGCCCGTGATATAAAGGGTCATACTGCGTCCTCTCCAGTTCTTTTTGGGAGAGCTCGATAAGCTTATTGATGTGCCTTAGATACCTTTCCTGAAGGAGCGGGTCTTTAAGCATGCAAACCAAAGGCGGTGTAACCGACATGGTAACCTTAAAGTCCACCCCGTCGCTATACAAATTGTCGAAAACTTCCAAAAGCGGAATGTAGGTCTCGGTAATGGCCTCAAATAGCCAGTTCTCCTCGAGGAAATATTCCTCCTCCGGATGCCGGACAAAAGGCAGATGAGCGTGCAAAACTATAGCCAGGTAGCCTTTATGCATGTTCTTTAATAAAGCTGGGGTTTGTATTTTGTCTTTTCGCGTTCAACGGAAGTTGCGATGGCTCGTATTTCTACTTTGTCATTTGAAATAGCTTCAAAATTAAGGGGGATTTTCCCGTCCGGTAAAGCGAATCTCAGGGAGAATGTCCCGTCTTCCCTTAACTGTATTGTTTTCCCTCCTAATTTAACCGTGGCATTGGGCTCAGTGCGGCCGTAAACGATCAATTCGGTGCCGATCTCAAAATAGAATTTACGGCCCTTTAAACCTATAAATTGCTGTTCGCTCGATTGTTGATTGACGCCTAAGGTTTTCTCGCTGGCGCCGGGTTTATCGATCATCTCTGCCGAAGAGCCAAAGATGGCTTTTTTCATGAAATCTTTATCGTAAGCGCTTTTCAATAAAGACTGTTCCAGGGCAAGGCCGTTTTTAAGCCGGTAAAGGCTTCCGTTCATTAAGCCTTTAACTTTAGCGAAAATCGGGTAGATTTTGGCGTAATAAGCCTTTATTTCGTCGGCTGATAGAGGCAGCCGATTATGAGATTTGCTTAGTCGAGGATACCCGGATGAAGCAATTTTATCTATTGATGTTTCGGCTATTTTTTTCGGCTGAAGGCTTTCTATTTGTCCCATCGATTGCGCTGTATGGACAAAACTATCGGTGCCTCTTTCCATCCAGATCATGTCCGATCTATCGGAAAAACCCTTTCGGGGAGTCGAGATATAATTTGAACGGCAGATCGGGATAAAACTCCCGTGCCTGGTCTTTAGCCCAAGTTCGGCGCAATAAGTTACGTTATCGCTCCAGAGCTCTACATACCAGCTTTTATCGTGAATGTTAATATCGATATCAAAGCAATGGTTAGCGTTTGACCCGTTAAAATCAACCATAGTGACGTCGTACATCCTTACCGCGTAAGAGGCATCATGAACTTGATTAGAGTGACGGTTTTCAAAATCTGATTTGTTTGAATCGGGGTATTCCCAGTAAATATATAGAGAATTGGGGTTGCGGGAGATAAGCGTGATTCTGCTTGCGCCGTAATTTTCCGGCAAGTGGTAAGATTCGCTAAATGTTTTTGAGGTATTTATTTTTGTCATTTATTATGTAAAATGGCAAAAGACTAAAATACAAAACTAGCTATTGTAAACTCCGATAACCTGGTCGCTGATAACATCCCAGGAGAACACTGTTTCAGCCGCTATACGGCCGTTTTTTCCCATCCATCGGCCGTGTTCAAAGTCGCAGAATAATGAGCCCAATCCCCAGGCAATTGACTCGGGGCTGCAATAAACTTTATATCCGGTCACATCATGCCAAATAAGTTCTGCCGGACCGCCGTTTTCAGTCGCTACGACCGGTTTACCGGCGCTCCAGGCTTCCAAAATTACTATTCCGAATGGCTCATTACGGCTAGGAACGCAGACACAATCGCAAGCTTTAAAAAGGTCGGCCAGTTCCCAACCATTTTTAAATCCAATAAACCGGCAAGCATGGTGTACCCCCATTTTTCTGGCCTGATCTTCTACACTCCAGCGCATTTGACCGTCTCCGGCAAATACAAATTTTGCGTTGGGGTAATGGTGTAAAATATAGGGAATGGCGGAAACCAGGATATCAGGCCCTTTTTGATAGACAATTCGTCCGGCAAAAAGGATAAAAGGGTCCATTGGTCCCATTCCGTATCTTCTTTTTATGTCAAAGGGGTCAATCCAACCATCGTAGTTCCTAGGGCTTACGCCATTGTAAATAACGTTGACTTTCCAGTCAGGGCAATTATACATCCACATTACTTCGCGTTTTAACGCGTTGGAAACAGCAATTACTTTATAGGCGCAAAATGTCCCATGTCTCTCATGGTCTCTGACTACTTCGGATGTGCCGCCAAAAAAGTTGTTACCGCAACGTCCGTATTCGGTTGAGTGAATAGTCAAAATCCCTTTTCTCCCTCTTCCCTGGCAGATCCAGACCATGGCATTTGAGGTGAGCCAATCATGAGCATGAATAACGTCAAATGCGGCTCCCATATATTCTTCCGTGTGGAAAACCGCGTTTACAAAGGAACGGCACATATTATTGACTTCTTCGATAAAATTTTGATGTGTATTAAAAGGACAGCGGTGATAATGAACTCCGTGGATTCTTTCATACATCGGATGGTCATGCCTGCCCATGCGCGTAAATATATGCACTTCATGTCCTCTCCGTTCAAGGGCGCAGGCAAGCTCGGTTACATGCGCGGCAATACCTCCTACGGAGACTGAATGTAAAGACTCCCAAGATAACATTGCTATTCGCATATATCATGTCCTTTTCAAGAACTTTTGTTAATTACTGTAAAATATGAGCTTATATTACAAAAAGGCCAGCAGTAAATAATATGATAATATTCCGATTCTGTCAACAATTATTATTTGAGGCAAAGGGCTATAAAACCTTATGATGCAATAATTTAAGTTGCGAAAAAATGGAGGTAACTTTACTTATAATAGCGGGATTATGATAAATATTGGTAACTCTTCTAAGGTAATGCAGTCAAATATTTTATAGAAGTATTTGAAATATTAGTTGCGATTTATTTTTTTGTTTATTTGTTTGCGGATTTCGCTTAGTAACTTCATGCGGTGCAATGGCTTAGCAAAAGCTCGATATGGCCTACCTTTTATTTCTATTGATTCATCACCTTTATCGTTTTCTACTCCCATAATTGCTGTTATAAAGATTATTGGAGTGTCTTTGGTTTCAGTGTCTTGTATTAACTTAAAAGCTGTGTTTGTCCCGGTCTGTCCCGGTAACATTAGGTCTAAAAGTATAAGGTCCGGTTTTTCCCTTTTTGCCAGTTCTTGTCCTTGTTCTCCAGTTTTAGCAAAAATAACTGTTTTCCCCGCATTAATGAGCCATTTCTCAAGAAGCTTAATGGTTATCGGATCATCATCTATTATAAGTATTTTATGAGGCTTCTTCATTAACCTAGGCCAATGGAAAGAAATTATTAACGGTTTTTTCTACCTCTTCCAGCCATTTTCTTCGCTCTTCCGGCTTGCTGATAATAATTACATTGAACATTTTGCGGAAAAAAGTTTTTATCCCGCAGAAATCAAAGATACAAGTTTTCCAAAGGTTCTCTAGCGGATCTCCGAAATATGCAACTTCCCTTTCTTGCGGGGTATTAGAGGTGTTGAATACTAGCGCTGTTTTAGCTTTTAATAATCCGATAGGAACTCCCTCTCCTTTATCGTTTACCCCGAATTTATAAGCGACGTCAGGGACAAAAACTCTGTCAACCCATCCTCTTAATATTGCCGGAGGTTGTGCCCACCAGTTAGGATGTATTATTATAATCCCCTCTGCGTTCTTCAACTCTTCTCGATGCTTAATGATTATCTTGTCTTTAGTCGCATATTTTTGCGCGGTTATCTCCTCGAGTGGCATTATGGGATCGAATTTTTCTTGATAAAGATCGTGAAAAATTATTTCATGGCTGTTTTTCTTCAATGCGCTTATAGCTGATTGAGCGATAGCATGGTTAAAACTATCTTTATTGGGATGCGCCAGGACAACCAAGATTTTCATAATTACCCCCGGAAATTTTAATCAATTTTTAATCTTTATAATAGTTTAGCCCGATTGCCTGCATGATTGATGTCAGGACGAAATTAAACGGCTTATTAAAATGCGGCAGAAAATAAACGTCGGTGAAGGCGATATCCAATAAAGTCAGCCTTTGCTGTATGGCCAGCGCCAGGTAATAAATGACTTCGGTATGGCTGGTCGATCCGTAAGAGCCGATCTGCGCACCCAGTAGCCTAAGAGTGTTTTTATCGTAAACGATTTTTATTTTCGTCTTGCTGAAGGCTTCCATAAATTCCGGGCGGTCGTTATCCTCAATGTAACTTGAAGCTACGGGTAAATTAAGCCTAAGGGCAGTTTCTTCGCTAACTCCGGTTGAAGCGAGTTTATTCGCGAAAACGGAAATGGCATTTGTTCCGGCGACGCTGTCTATTTTTACCGCTTCATTGCCGTTAATATGGCTGGCGGCGGTTATTCCGGATTTGACCGCATTTGTGGCAAGCGCGACCTGCATCGGCCTTTCGAAGGCGGCGTGATAAATAGCAACGCAATCTCCTATCCCGTAAATATCGGGCAAGTTAGTCCGCATATGTTTGTCGACTAAAAGCGCGCCGTTTGCAGTTTTCTTCGCGTCGGGAAGCAGTTCGGTATTGGGCTTGAATCCGATGCATTTAACGACCAAATCGGCTTCGTAAGAGCCTTTGTCGGTTATGACTTTCTTGACTTTGTTGTTTTCGCCGGAAAAATCTATTACTTTCTCTCCGAGCGCGAGGGTGATTCCGGAGGCGAGCATATCCGCTTCCAATTGTGCCGTGAATTCAATGTCGAAATAACGGGCCAGGGTTCTTTTCTCTACATCGATCAAAGTTACTTTCTTTCCTTTTTTATGATACGCTTCAGCCAGTTCTATACCGATATAGCCGGAACCGACTATAGCCACTTTCTTTATCGATGGGTCATCGCCTTTTTTAATGAGCTCCTCGGCATGCTGGTAAAGCTTGCAAATATTGACGTTTTCCAAATTATCATGCTCTTTGGGTATATTCGGAATGTCCATCGGCCATGATCCGGCGGCAAAAACAAGTTTATCGTAGTTATCAGAGAACACTTCATTTGTCAGAAGGTTTTTAACTTTTACCGTATGCGCCTTATAATCGACGGCGATCACCTCGTGGTTCATGCGTACTTTAGCCCCCTTTTTTTCTAACTTTAAAGGCGTGCAGTAAAAAAGGTCGCGGATATTTTTAACTGCCCCTCCGACTACAAGAGCGATCCCGCAGCCAAGAAAAGATATATTGTCGTTTCGGTCGTAGGCGGTAATTTCATGTGTGCTGTTTTGGGCAAGCATGGTCCTTAAAGCCGATGTTCCGGCATGATTTATCCCGACAATAATAATTTTCATCAGCTCTCCTTCACAGTAGTTCGACTTCAGCTCACTATTCCGAGCGCAAGTCGAGGGATTAATGAACACCCCAGCCCTTCAGCGCGGGGTGAAGAGTTTATTTATTAATTTATGCTATTTTAATCTCTTGGTTTGATTCGGGCAAGAGATATGTCTTAATTATAAGAAAAGGGGTTTATTTCTTTGATTAAAATAGTGATTTGTATTGGCCGTAGCCGGATTTCTCCAAATCTTCTTTTGGGATGAATTTTAAGGATGCGGAATTGATGCAGAATCTTTTTCCCGTCGTGGTCGGCTCGTCAAAAACATGGCCCAGATGGGAGTCGGCATTCTTACTTCTAACTTCCGTTCTTTCCATGAAATAACTATTATCTTTTTTCTCAATTATGTTACTCTTAGCTAACGGTTGGGTGAAGCTAGGCCATCCGGTACCGGAGTCGAATTTATCCTTCGAGCTGAATAACGGCTCGCCTGAAACAATATCGACGTAAATACCTTCTTTTTTATTGTCCCAGTATTCGTTATCGAATGGCCTTTCCGTGGCGTTTTCTTGGGTTACTTTATATTGAATTGGGTTAAGCTTGTTAAGACTCTTTCTCGGTAGAGGGCATAGGTTTATCTCTTTGGCTTTTTTCGCCCAGACATTGTCTATAAAATCTTTTCTCCCGGAACCTTTTTTGTATTTCTCATAATGTTCGGGGTTTTTTTCGTAATATTTTCGGTGGTATTCTTCCGCCGGGTAAAAATCTCCGGCTTTCAATATCTGTGTTGCGATATTTTTAGAGAATATCCCGGAATTCTGCAGCCATAGCTTGGAATCTTCCGCTAAACGCTTTTGATCTTCGTTATGATAAAAAATAGCTGTTTTATATTGATCTCCTCTGTCGGCAAATTGGCCGTCATTATCGGTGGGGTCTATTTGTCTCCAGAAAATATTCAAAAGCTCTTCGTATCTTATTTTTTGCGGGTCAAAGGTTACTTCCGTCGCTTCGAAATGTCCGCTTTTCCCTCGGGAAACTTCCTCGTACGAAGGATTGGCTTTAGCCCCTCCCGTATAACCGGGCATAACCTCCGAAACACCCTCCAGGCCCCGGAAGGCCTGTTCAATGCACCAGAAACATCCGCCAGCAAAAAGAGCTTTTTCTTTGCTCTGGGCCTGCGAAAACTTAGAAGAACCCAGAACAAAGACAAAGGAAATAAATAAAACTTTTTCAAATATCATAACTCCCCTTCTTTCTTAGCAGCAAGAGTGGCATATCTTCTCTCTTTTATGACTTATGCCGCCTCGTTCTAGGGGGAAATTAACTTTTTTGTAATCTTCCAATCCCCCTTTAAAATCGACTACATTTTTATAACCCATCTTCTGTAGCTTATCAGCAGCCATGGTACTGGCCGGGCAATGGGAACTTGCGCAGTAAGTTATTATTTGATCGTCTTTTTTTAGTAT
>JADFZM010000011.1:0-12995 GCA_015232535.1 Candidatus Omnitrophota bacterium | reverse complement strand
GCCGGGCAATGGGAACTTGCGCAGTAAGTTATTATTTGATCGTCTTTTTTTAGTATCCCCTCTGCCGATGATTCAATGTCATCGAGCGGTAGCGATATAGCCCCCTTTATATGCTCTTTCTCAAAGCTCTCCGCCGGCAGTACGTCCACAATTTTAAGCCTGGGAACGGAATAAACCATTTTTAACAATTGGTCTGTATTGATCTCTTTTATCATTGTACACCTCCCTTTATGCCTCATAGCTTGGTCGTGACATAAGGGGAATCCTTACAAGCAATCATGCTGGTCTGTATCTTTTTCTTTTGGATTAAGTGTGGGAAAGTGGCGTTTGGGCTAGACGGAGGTAGCCTTTATAGTCTCATTGAGCATGCGGACATCTTCAATTGTATAAAATACGTTAGGATTATGCTCATTGATCGTTTTTAAGACTTGGGGCGTTTCGGAGCGCTTAACAATAGTGAAAATTATATTTACTTTTCCCGTAGCGCCCTCGCCAACAATGCTTGTTACTCCGTAGCCTTTATTTCGAAGAATATTTATAAGGCCTGTTTCATCTTTTTTGGTTATTATCCGGATGACTTGGAATCCGATAGCTAATTTCTCTTCTAAGATTATCCCGACATAAGTTCCCATGGCAAACCCGCCGGCATAGGCAATATAGCATGCGACGTTTGAAATATTAAGAAAAACCTGCCGTATAGCCAAAAGCCATATAAGGACTTGGAAAAACCCTAAGATCGGGGCAAGCATCTTTTTGCCCTTCGATAATAAAAGGATGCGGATTGTGTCCATTGACATATCGATAATTCTAACGAGAAATATCAATAAGGGCAGGATTATCCATTGAAATAAAGTGTAGTGGGTGTTCATTTAGCGCCTTTTTGGTGGGTTAGAGAGATCCATAGGATGCGATCAACTTGAATATACCCTTGCGGACCATCATAACGGCTATAGCAGCGAGCAAAAGCGAAAAAACTTTTGAAAGCGCCCGCGAACCGGCCTGGCCTAAGGTTTGCATAAATTTATCCGCGGAAAAAAGAAGGATACCGGCGATTATAATGTTGAAAAATACCGATAATATCGTCGGGAATATGCCGTAGGTATCGATAAGCATTAAAGATGTAGTCAAGACCGCCGGACCGGCGATCAAGGGTGTCCCTAAAGGAACGGCTCCCAGTTCCGATGCCGGCAGGCGTCGCTCTTTCCACGGCCTAAGCAAGTCGATAATGGAAATACAAAAAAGTATGGTCCCTCCGGCTATCATAAAATCGCCTATGGTTATCCCCAGAAAATTAAATATGCTCTTGCCGAGAAAAATGAACCCCAAGGCTAACATAAGCGCCGTCCAAAGGGATTGGATTATTGTTTTTTCGCGGTCTTTCTTGCTCAAGTGCCTGGATAGCGAGATGAAAACAGGGAGTATTCCTATAGCGTCAACAGCGACGAAAATGGGGATAAAAGCTAGGAAAAAATCTTTCAACATTTCGATGTGATTATTGGCTTTTTATTTTATCGAGCTTTTTGTTTACAAGGATCAGCAGGTTCATTGTTTCTATGGACCAAAGTATAAGGAAAGTGATCGGCCAGGCGAAGGTTTCTAAACCGCCCTCCCAGAATTTATCTTTTGTGGCTAGAAAAAGAACTTGGGGAATCCCTAAGCTTAAGGCGAAGAGAATCAAAGCCGCTCCTTTTAGCCGTATATAGTAACGGAAACGAAGGAAAGCATTTTTCTCTCCAAGTATCATGGGGTCTGATGGGGCGGATTCTACTTTAGATAGGTTCTTAAAAAGCCAAAACGCTGTTACAATAGCGAGAAGAGAATAAAATAACGCAATGACCGGTTGAATTATTTGGTTGGTGTTTTCCGAAAGGTGTAAGCTCGAATAGACTATAATCAGCAAAGATGCAATTAAAATAACTTTGAGCGTGGTGAAAACCCGGTTTTTATCGGTGCTCATAACTAGCTCCTGGTCTTATAATTAATGGGCTAAAGGTACTTTGTAATGGTCTTTGCCGGTATCTCTGCTTTTGACAAGCTTTTGGGCCTGAGACAATTTTTCGCTGAAATCGCTCTTCTTGAATTCCTTCTTCCATCCTTTTAATATGGTCCATCCTCCGAACCGGGTTAAGGCATTGCGCCAAGGGCGGTACCATTTTTTCCATCCCATTTTGATGTTATAAAGAAAGAAGACCAGCGAAGGAAAAACAAAAACGTGCCATCCTAAAAGGAAGACGTATTTAAGCTGATAGAACCGCCCCATTAATTTATGGACGGCGATGTGTAAATCCTGGGCGGTCAGAGGCGGATCAGGCTCAAAAAGCGGGAAGTTTCCGTCGTAATATTCCCAGCCGATCTCGCTTCTTGGGTAAACTCGGTTCTCTTTTTCCAGCCTCTTTCTGAACTCTGTTCCCGGCAAGGGAACCGGAAGCAGGATTTGGATCGTATCGATTTTTGCTTTTTTTATGAATGTCCGGTATGCCTTTAGGCGCTCATCTAACGTTAAATTCAGCTTTACGTCTTTTAACGGATAACCAAAGATGAACATTCCATGGACTAAAAATCCGAATTTGTGGTAAATACGGGCGAGTTTTATCATTTCCTCCGGTTTGACCCTTTTGCTCATGGCCTTTAGCTCGTCTTCGATCGGCGATTCAAAACCGATGCAAACCGAGTTTATACCGGCCTGGCGCATGATTGACAACATCTCCGAGTCAACCGCTTTATCCAGCCTTATTTGTACGGTTAAGTCTATTCTTCTGCCGACGTCTCTTTGGTAATCGCGCAACAGCTTGCAAAGATGAATTGTCTCGGTCCTGAACTGACCGAAGAGGTCGTCGACAATAAAAAAGTGCCGGGCATCATATGTCTCAAGCAAGTATTTGATGTCCTCGAAGACTTTATCGGCCGGAGCGCAGCGCGGCTTGCCTTTTACGGTGCAGAATTCGCAATCCATTCCGCAGCCGCGAATCCAATTAACCGGAAAAAGCTTTATCCAGGCATATCTAACCAGAGAGAAATCAGGAGTTGGAAGGCGGTTGAAATCGGTTATCGGTGCTCTCGGAGGGTTAATTACTACTTTCCCGTTTTTTAGATAAGCAATGCCGTCTATCTTGCTGATGTCACCTTTGTTTATCAACGCGGGAAGCAGTTCTTTTATTGTCTCTTCGCCTTCGCTGGTAACTAAATAATCAATGCCTGCATGAAGGGCTTCTTCGATATTTTCCCCGGCAAAATGCTGGCCCCCGGCCACTATCGTTATACCTTTTTTTTTGTAAAATTTGGCAAGTTCGTAGAGGCGGGGGATAGTGCTGGTTAACCCTCCGTAAAGGCCGATAATATCCGCCGGCCTTTCGTCTTGAATGAAGTTGTGGTCTGCTCCTCTTCCGTCGGGGTTGCGGGGGCCGTAAAGGTTAAGGTTATTCTCGTCAATAACCTCGGCGTCCCAACCGCCCATTTTGTTTACAACGGTAGCAATGTATACCGGGCCCAGCGAAGTAGTCCTCTGGGCGATAGAAGAGTAGACATTGAATGTCGGATAAGCCGGAACTATAATTCTGAATCTTGGCCGTGCATGGGCTCTATTTATCATAAGTCCTTTCCTTTGGGTTTTTTATTATATTGGCGAAATCGATGGGTGTCAACCTAATTATCTGTATTCCGGGCAGTATAATTAATAAAATTCTTAAATTTTTCTAGAATGAAGAGGTATTCTTGTTTATTGATACTAGAAATGCCTTCTGAACGAAATGGACACAATAACAGGCGTAATTATTGTGCCAACTGTAACAAAAGCTTCTAAATAACTAAAGCTATTTTCTAACATAGAAGCACAGATTTTTTTGAATGATTTACTCAATGAAAAGTTTTTATTTCTTTTATTTCCGATCCTTTTTACTTCTCCTCTCTTCAAGCCTCCCTTGGCTGAATAAATACACGACAAGAGAAAAGAAGCCTATCATTATAAAAAACACAAAAATGTTAGCCGGATCCCCTTTTGTCATAACGTCTTTATTTATTGATAAGAAGAACGATTATTGTCACGCCATTCGTAATCAGTTTCCAGCAAGAAAGCTGTCTGGATAAGAGCTAAATGCGAATATCCTTGAGGGAAATTCCCTGTTAAAGCTCCCGTCTTTGTTTCAATGCCCTCGGATAAAAGACCAAACGAATTCGCATGCTTAATAACCTCATCAAACATCTCCCTCGCTTCCTTTTCCCTTCTGATCAGAAACAGCGCATTAATTAGCCAAAACGTACAAATAATAAAAGCATTTTGCGGAACGCCGAATTCATCCTCGGCGGTATAACGCATCACAAAACCGTCCCGTAAAAGATGCTTCATTGTCGCCTCCACGGTCCCGATCATCCGTGGATCAGAAGCATCTAAAAATCCATAATGGAACATCAGAAGATTTGAGGCGTCAAGGTCCTTTGAACCGTACTGCATTACGAAACTATTTAATTCGGCATCCCAGCCATTTTTTAAAATATCTGCTTTAATTTCCTGTGCTACTGCTAAATACTGTGGAACATGTTTTTCTTTGCCGATAAACTTCGCAATTTTTGCCGCCCTATCTAAAGCAACCCAGCACATCATTTTCGAATTAACAAAATGCTTAACCGGCCCGCGCCTTTCCCAAATCCCGCAGTCCGGCTCATTCCAAACCTCAATGACCCGGTTTGCAAGCGAACGGACAACCGTCCACAGCTCTTCATTAAAGATTTTCTGGTTTCCGGCATTGACAATAAAATAGGAATAAATGGCCTCGATTAATTCTCCATAAACATCATTTTGTCTTTGCCGATACGCGGCATTACCGATACGCACCGGTCGAGAATTCATATACCCCGCCAAATGATCTAAAATTTGTTCTTCGATATTGCTTTCACCGTTAATCCCATACATAACAGAAATGTTTTCCTTCTTTAATAGCATCCGACCGAGGATAAATTTAATAAAGTTTTCGGAGGCAATAATGTGCCCGATGCGCGCAAAAAGATCGATAATCATGCTGGCATCACGGACCCAGCAATAACGATAATCCCAATTCCTGTCCTGGCCGACAGTTTCCGGCAAAGATGTTGTTAATGCGGCAACAAAAGAGCCCGTTCTTTGAAACATCAGCAGTTTCAAAGTAATAATTGACCGGATCACAATATCGCGATATTTTTCGGGGGCGTTGGTGCGGTAAGCCCAATCCATCCAATAGCTCTTTGTCCTTTCGTATTCCAAATAAATCCGTTCTTGGGTTACCGGCGTCAGCTTCTCGTGATACGAAAGGACAAAATACGCCGACATTTTTAACATTAGCGGCTTTCCAGATAAAATTAAATTGAAATCCAGATTAGAATACAAATAAAAACTGCTATACTCGCCCCTCGCTGAGCTGATCTTTATATAATCCGGAGAAAGCGTAAAAGCCCCAGCAGCTAAACCATAATTCGGACAAGGCTGAAGATCAACTAAAAGCTGGGGATTGCCTTCAACTAAATAGATATTGCGATGAATCTCCGGCGGGCAAATTACTTCTCCGTCATGCGCTAAAAAACGCGGCATATAATCCATAACTTCAAAAATACCGTCTTTCGTCGTGAATCTTGTTTTAAGGATGGGAGTATTATGCACATATTGCTGTTTTACATGAACGATGTCTTTCGCCCAAATACGAAAATAGCCGCCTTTTTGCTCGTCCAAAATACGTCCGAAAAGAGACGGCGAATCAAAAAAAGGCAAACACAGCCAAATAATCGAACAATTCTTGTCAATTAATGCGCCGCTGGTGCAATTGCCGATAACAGCGTAATTCATAAAAATGCTTCCTTCCTTAAAAGATTAAACCAGATAATTATCGACTTTCTTTAATCCCGACGATATGCCTTAATAAGCGATGGACTTCTTTCACGCTTTTTAAATAAAATTCGGCTGTTGATTGCTCCGATTTGCCCACCCGGATTGTTAATCCCTTGTTTTTTAGGGCGGTAAATGCGTCTTCGTCAGTCTTGTCATCTCCTATGTAGATAGATTGGACATTCTCTTCTTTTAACGATGCCTTAATCCGCCGCAAAACCCAAAGCACGGCTTTCCCTTTATCCCAATCCAGAAAGGGCTTTATTTCCATTACCTTCTTACCTTTGGAAACTTTTATATCCCGGCTTTTCTGATACGGAGAGCAGACTTCTGCAATGATTTTTTTTATCTCGGTTATATCTTTCTTCTTAGCCAAACGATAATGAACGCTCAAGCTGAAATTTTTGTTCTCGACAAAAACACCTTCCCGTAGAAAAAACTGCCGGACAAGCTTAATATAAACTAAGTCTAAAACCTGTCTTAAAGTATACGGCAGAAAATAAACGTGAGGCGCCTTGAAGCCGGAATCTATTTCAAAACCGTGATTCCCGGCATAAGTCAAATAATTAATGCCGACTTTTTCCCGGACATCTTCTAAGCTTCTCCCGCTAATAATAGCTACCGTACAATCGTCAATTGAGGAAAGCCTAATTAAAACAGTCCTGACCTTCGGAGACAAATTTGCCTGAGCCGGAGTTTTGGCAATCGGGGTTAACGTGCCGTCGTAATCCAAGAAAATAATTATTTTCTTGGCAGCCAAATTGTATTTTATTCTGTCCCAATGATCGTATAGATATTCCATCGGAAAACCTACCCATTTTGGATTGTTCTTATCGGATACGGAATAACAATGCCTTCCTTTTTATAACGCTCGTGGAGCTGTTTAACAAACTCGTGTTTTATCAGATACTGGTCGACATATTTCTTAGCGCGCAAGATTACGGTAAAATTAATGCTGAAATCGGCAAAGGTGTGATACCGGATAAACGGCTCAAATTCCGGAACGCCCCCTGTAACCTTCTTCATAATTTCTTTAGCGACTTCGCAGGTAACTTGCTCTACTTTTTTTAAATCACTGTCATAATGCACCCCAACATTAATCAAAACCGCCATTTCCTTCTCGGGAAGGTAATAATTCGTGATAATCGCTCCGGCCAATTTTGCATTTGGAACTAATACTATATTGTTCGGCAGCATCATTATTTTGGTTGTCCGCCAGTTAATATCCGCAACATATCCTTCTTCCCCGGATTCTAACTTGATATAATCGCCAACTCTGACTTGCTTGGCTACAATGACGTGAAATCCGGAAAAAAGGTTGGAAAGAGTGTCCTGCAACGCCAAGGCAACCGCCAGACCGCCGACCCCCAACGTTGCAAGGATAGGAGTTATTGAAATCCCCAAGCTGTTTAAAACGATTAGGAACCCAATTCCGAAAATTATAATTGTCGAAATACTCTGGGTCAAAGAAGTAACCGGGAAAGTAGTCTCTATCTGCCGGGCATAGACCTTGATAACCCTGCCCGTTAAATTAGCCAGCACCATAGTAAAGGAAGCAATCCCCATAATAAGCAATATTTTTCCGGCAATGTTTATAACGTTCTCCGGAAGTGTTGAGAGCGCAAGTGCTAAATAAATTCCAAGCATAGCCGCCCAAATCATAAAAGGACCTTTGAGCGCTTCTATCACTATATCGTCGATATCGTTGTTGGTTTTTTTTGCCAACTTGCTCAGTCGAGAAAACAATATTTTCTTAAGGGCATAAGCGGATAGAAGAACAACGGAAAAGACAGAAAATGGTAAAACGTAATCAAATATTCTCTGTATTATCATATTCCCAAACTCTCCTTTATCTCTGTATTAATTAAAGCTCAATAAACTATTGACCTCGCGATGATTCGTTAAATATTCACTTTGCAGCGTTTTGATTCTACCGCTTGTCTCCCACTCCAAGGTGCTTTTCATAATTTTCTTCTGCAATTTATAGGCATTATTTACTGATGAAGCAGCTATGCCGCATTTCTTCAGGCTAGTAATTGCTAGGGTCAGCATATTTGCCCCTTGGACTATCATCTGCATACTCCACCATGGTCGGCAGCTTGCCCACCACCATTGGCAGCTATGTAATCCCTCATCCAAAAATTGCCTGGCCTGAGGTAAAAACTCTGTATTCTTTTGCTTTTCTTGAATCTTGTTGACGGCATCGATTGCCAGCCTTGCCAATTCCCATTGATACTGGTGAATTTTGTTTTCCGGATCATGCCATTGGGGATAAGGAATCCCCATCTTTAATTCGTCCTCCCAAACGCTCCACGAAGAAGCCACCGGTTCCACACATCTTTCTTGCGGAAAAATATTGTTTAATTGCGAGATCGTACAAGTTTTTATCTGCTTGTCGTTAAATATTTCAACCAATAATTTTTCCTGTCCCCGGTGATGATGGCCATAAATTTCCCCGTCGTTACCGGTTAGCAGGTACCTGTCGCGCAAGTTGATACAGGGGTTAAGCAATCGCATGAACTCCCTTTTTGTACGGCATCTTCCGTATGCTATAGCCGAACTTATTTCCCTTTCTTTAAAAAACACTTTAAGGGGGAATGTTGATCCGATCCTATATAAACGATCGTTGCGATATGCGCCTAGTTTTCCGCCGTAAGCGATCTCATCCGCCAAAATCCATTCAAAGCCCATGTTTCTGACAACTTTTGCCACTTCCCGGCTGTAACACATTTCCGGGGGGAAAAATCCGCGGGGCTGATAAACGCCCCGGAAATATGAGCTGTTGGTTTTGTGGTTCAGGTCAATCTGCCTTTTTATTTCCTCGGGAGGAATTAGCGGCAATATGGGATGATATTTGGCACTGCCGGTAAATTCGACTTTGCCTTCATGGGCCAGTTTCCCGAAACCGTCAATGATGTCCGAATATCCGCATCGCGCCAATTGCTCTGTCAGACAGGCACTTATATTTAATGTTATCCTGGCATTCGTATTCTCTTTAAGAAGGCGAACTAAAGGCCGATAGCACTCTTCCGCAACTTGACGAAGAATTGACTCACTCTGCGTTGGAGGTTGATAGATATGTAAAAAAGGTACCCAGTACATTTTAAATCTTATCCCTTTGCTTCCTTGCCCGAGACATCATCCAGCCGCACCTGTGCCAACTCATTAACAAGTTCGCTAGCCCAGCGATAAACATTGTGCTCTTTTAAAATATTACGCATGCGCTTCATTTTTTCTGTTTGTTCTTCTTCGGGCATCTCTAGCGCAATCTTAATTGCTTTTGCCATCTGTCCGATATCATAAGGATTCACAATTAGAGCATCCCTTAACTCGCGGGCTGCGCCGGTAAACTGGCTTAATATCAATGTCCCTCTTTCGTCTTCCCGGGATGCAACATATTCTTTCGCGACCAAATTCATTCCGTCGTGCAGGGAAGTAACCAAACACACATCAGCTGCTTTATAAAACGGCAGAATTTCGGCATGGCTGTGGTGTTTAACTAAAAATAATATCGGTTGCCAATTTTTATTTCGAAAGCGCGCGTTGACCCTCTCAGCTTCTTTTACAATCTCGTCCATGAATTCTTTGTATTTTGCAATCATCGTTCTTGTCGGAGCCCCGAGCTCGGCAAAAGTAAATTTCCCTTGGAATTCAGGATAAGCCTCCATCAAATGCTCTACGGCACGAAACCTCTCGATAATCCCTTTCGTATAATCCAGGCGGTCCACCCCGACCCCAAGAAATTCCGCCTGAATACCATGTTTTTTTAGTAAGTTTTCTTTGCCTTCTTTTCCCTCTGATGAAAACCCATTCGATGATCCGAAATCAATGCTGATTGGAAAAGGTTTTATCAGGGTAGTATGGTTTTCGCGGTTAACAGTAAAACGCTCATAATCAATTCGGGATTCTAAAAATCTATCCACAGTTTCGATAAAATTGTTGCAATGAAACTGCGTATGAAACCCAGCTACGTCAGCTCCGAGCATTCCCTGCAAAAGTTCTTTCTGCCAAGGACAGATCCCAAATGATTCTGCGTTCGGCCAAGGAATATGCCAGAAGATTGCTACCCGTGCATCCGCTCTTTTTGCCTTAATCATTTTGGGAAGCAAGGCAAAATGATAATCCTGAATCAAAATACACGGCTCGGCAATCCCTTCTATCTCTTGTAAAACTGCCTTAGCAAACTTTTGATTTACCGCCGAATAGGCTGACCAGTCTTTGGCACGAAAAATAGGCCGGGTATGAGCAATGTGGCATAATGGCCATAATCCCTCGTTAGAAAACCCGGAATAAAAACCATCTTCCAATTCTTTTTCGACCCAGATTCGCCTTAAAATATACTGCGGCTCATCCGGCGGAACTTTTAGCTTATCATCTTTGTCAACCATCTCCCGGTCAGCACTGCCGCTTCCTTCGGCTATCCAAGTCCCGCCGCAGGCTTTTAAAATCGGCTCGAGAGCCGTAACCAAACCGCTGGCTGGAACAATGCATTCAATTGTCTTTTCTTTTTTAATATGCATGTAAGGCTCGCGGTCGGAAACAACAAATAAAGACCGTCCCTGCAATTTATTGCGGACAAATTCTTTTAAGCGCTCAGGTGTCCATAGAGACTCTGTAGTGTGACGCAAGCGGGCTTCCTCTTCCGCTGAAAGCCTGGCTGCTTGTAAACTCTTGGCCATTTTGGTAATTTCTTTTGCCAATGGCCCTAAAAGAATTTGCCCTTGGGAATCCATCTTGTCTGGAACTTCACCCTGACGGATTTTTTTAATCCATTCAGTTGCTTTTTTTATCGGAGTCATGACGTTAAGGTAAATTATGATAAAAGTAGCAAGTGCTATCAGAAAGGCTTGGACTAGGGCGCGCCAAAAACTATTTATCCATATTCTGTTAACCCGCTCTTGGATATAAGCTGCGTCATGGAAAAGTGTTAAAACATGGCTGACCTTCTCTTCTGTTGTTAACGGCACGGAATAAGCGTGCCATTGCTCTTTGCCGATAGTTATGAATTCACCGTGTTCAGCGCTTAACCTTTCGACTTCCTGGATGTTGTGCGCCAAAGCTTTCGGACTTTCTTCTAGCCTTGGCTCGAGCTTGGTAGATGCCAAAACAAGATTCTCTCGAATGTCATGAACGGCAATTCCCACCAACCTTTCCCGATTCGAGAATTTATCGACAATACGTTGAAGATGCCGGATATTATCCGGAGACAACAAAGGCTCGATCGATATTTTCAAGCTATCGGCAATAATGTTGGCTCGTCTTTCGAGATCATTTTTCAACCGCTCTTCTTCCTGCAGGGCCTGCCTGTAGGAAAAAGAAAAAGCCACGACTGCTACGATAATAATCAAAGATAAAATTAATTTCAGTGTTATTTTCATGTTTTCTTTTCTCTGTTTAATTATTTCAAATAACTTTTCAATTTTTCCCAGGTATCTCTGCCTATCTCCCCATCAACCTTCAATCCCTTGTTTGTTTGGAACAACTTGATTGCTTCTAATGTTTTAGGTCCGATTTTGCCATCAAGCTTACCTTTATATAAACCAGCGTTTTTTAAAGCTTGCTGTAATTGAACAGCCGTAGGTTTAACAAATACGTCCTTTCTCTGCGAGCCACCACACCCAAGACATAAAAATAGTAATATAACAAAAATTATGCCGCGTAAAAACATATTCACCCGCCTCCTTTATTTCCATAAAACAAAAGCCGCCATCTGAATTCTATATCAGATGGCGGCCCGACCATCAACAAGCTCCTCCAGGCACATTGCTGTCCTGGACCACTTTTCCCGTCTTTAAAGGTATTCTTTTAGTTCGTAATAATACCCAGCTTATAGGTATTGAACATCCCCATAGCCCTGTCTTTCCTTAATGCATACCGATACCTACTAAGCCCCCAAATACTAACCAGCCCCTGAACCATTCCGAAAAATGCGATGCTTGCCGAATCCAGATTAACATCTAATCTGAATTTGCCTTCCGCTACTCCTTGCCTCAAAATGCCTTTTATCACTTTCAAATATTTATTAATTACCCCAAACATTTTCTTTTGTAATTTCTTGTCTTTCAGGCTTGCCATCACGATAAAAGTGATTCCTTTACGTTTTTCGGCATAGTGCAGATGCGCAAGGAAGACATTCTCCATTGCTATTAACGGATTACCATCTTTCTTCGCGGCTTCGGAAATTGTTGTCAAAAGCGTTTCTTCAATATCTTCAATCAAAAGGCTTAAAATCTCGTCTTTACTCTTAAAATGACGATATAATGCTCCGTCTGTTATCTTCAGCTCATTAGCAATCTCTCTAACCGTAAGGCTCTCAATCCCCTGGTTAAAAATAATCGTGCGCGCTGCTTCAATAATTTCTTGCTGACGTAATGTTGTTTTCTGGATCACCTGGCCACTCCTTCTGTTATCGTAAGTAAGTGCTTACTTACTAAGCATATATCATAAGATTTGCTTTGTCAACACCTGATTTTGAGAGTATTCATCGGAATAGATTTTATGTGATGTCTTCAAAACTTACGGGGCCTTATTGTCGGCCTTTCTTTTCTCCTGTTCCAGCATTTCTCTTCGCTATTCTTTTCAGCCTTAATAATTCAGGAATATCACCTAAAGGCGTTTGGTAAAATATCCCTATTTCTGCTTCCTATTAAGATAAGCTATAAAAATGAAGTAAGCTATAAATGCTGCCGCGATAATAACAGCTGGTAAATATTTCATAATATTTTTCCTCCGATCTCGGCTTATAATTATTTTATTTCTTCAAGCGCTTTAAAATGTCTTCGCGATCTTCTTGCTCGCCACCCAAACCTTTTTTAAATATTCGGCTAAAGCAAAAAATTGCTAGGCTTATAATCATTGTCCAGGTGAATATCATTAGAATCCAACCGCTTAATCTCATCTTGAATCCTTAACAAAAAAGCCGCCACCTGATAACTTTTCAGATAACGGCCAACCTAGGAGAAGGAAGTACAAAAAAACCGCCTTCTGAATAGTTATTTTCAGATGGCGGCCCGACCATCAAATGTGCTTCTCCTCCGGAAAAATATCTTATCCGGACCCGTAAAACGTTTTAATTGTATAAGAATGATCTATGCGTGTCAACGCTTCATTGTCAATATGTCAAGCCAAAATAGAAATGCTCTAATTT
>JADFZM010000119.1 GCA_015232535.1 Candidatus Omnitrophota bacterium | reverse complement strand
CAATAAATATTCCCGAAAAGAAGAATCGAAAGCAAAGAGAGAAGTATAATGACGAACCAATGGGGATTTTCGCCGAAGCGTGGAATATTTAGAAGGCCGATATTAGCTATTTGGATAACCGAGAGCATGCTGTTTCTCATAATGCCCAAATAAAGCAGGCTTAAGAGTAAGGCGAGCCAGCGGAAGTAACTTTTTCGATAGGCTACCGATAGGAAAGCTAAAATAAAAATAATAAAAGGGACAAAGATCGCTTCCAATAGCAAAAGGCCCGCATTTTTTTCGTATCGGGCAATAGAAGGGGTTGCTTTAATGGCCCCCAGGCATTTATGTAGCGAGGTAACTACGGCTTTCGAGCTTATTGTGGCGCGGGTTATGCCTTCGACGTCATTCCCTAATTCGAATTTGTCGCTTAGTTTTTTGCCCGCGAATTGATTTAAGAAAGCTTCGGTATTACTGAAAAGGGAAGGAGTTTCGGAACTGTTAATGATCTTTATCCCGTCGATGGCACCGTCAGAGAAACCGGCAAGCAGGTTTATATGCCCGCCGTATCCTTTTATTTCTGGAGCTAGGTCTTTGGTGAAGAAAAGTGTCCCGATATCTTTCCCGAAAGAAAAGGCCCGGTAATAAACAATATCTTTATCTTGAATCTTAACGCACTTTTGGCTTTCGGGATATATTTGCCGGCAGACATCAATATCCAAAGGCGTGTCGTTATCCCTCGTAGCCGATAGGCTAAGAGCGATACTGCCCAGGAATAAGATTAAAAATGATACCCTTATAATATTCTTCTTTTGCATATAAACCTCACACTTTGATTTTACTTATAATTAAGCTGTTGGAAAGGTTTTTCTATGATAGTTGTTTGAACCAACAATACTTGTTGATATAATTACATCAAACAAACCCATAATGAAACAGAGGTCAAAAATTAACTTAACCTGTCAAATCCGTATATGCACATATTTTGTATTTACGTGCGTATTTTTATCTGCTTGCGATCAAGTAAGCAAGGGCAACGATTCCTTACCGGCCATGGACACTCGTGCGCAGGAGAAGGCTGTGGGTGAAATCC
This sequence comes from Candidatus Omnitrophota bacterium, assembly GCA_015232535.1. Classification (GTDB taxonomy): domain Bacteria; phylum Omnitrophota; class Gorgyraeia; order Zapsychrales; family Zapsychraceae; genus JADFZM01. Next base: position 4,953 of record JADFZM010000119.1, on the reverse strand, counting down.
GAAAAGGTATCGAAGCTGAACCAGGCAATATAAAAAACTATATAGTATTGGGAAAGTTTTACCTTGAGCAGAATAAATATTTAGAGGCGATAGATGTTATGAACGAGTCCCTTGTCTTGGAGCCGAAAAACGCCGATATCTACTATTTGTTGGCTATTGCGCATTGGATGTTAGGAGAAAAGACTGAAGTTATTCCGTTGATAAATAAAAGCATATATTTCTACAGAGCTATAGGTAATGAGAAATTTACCGAAAAGGCAAGGCTGTTGTTAAAAGATGTCGCGGAAGCAAATCCATCGCCGGAAAGTTTATCCCGTGCAAAAATTGTTACGCCGCTTAAACAAGAGGACAATGAAGTTAGTTTGTTTTGGAGTAAAGGGATAGATTTTGTAAAGGCATCTTCTTTGGTCCGTGATATATTTGACGGGAAGATACGTCGTTGGCCCGAGGAACATATTATCGACGATAAAGTGGAGACACATTGGTGTACCGCTGATAATGTTGGAGAATGGGCTTACATAAAACTCAATAAGGATTATAAACTCCTTCGCCTGGTCTTTATTAACGGCAACGGCTTTTGGTCTGATAGTTCCGAGCAATATTATGCAGATGCTAGGATAAAAGACATTGAAATTGAAATTGCTAACGGTTGGAAGAGAAATGTTCGATTGCAAGACATGGGTGATTGGCAAAGCTTCGGCTTAGGCGGCAGAAAAACAGATTATGTTAAGATAACTATTTTGAGCCTTTACCCTGCCCAGAAATGGTCCCATTACTGCCTGTCGGAAATAAAGATATTTGCCGAGAAATAAGAGTGTCTATATCGATGTGTGTGGTATAATTATCCAACTTTAATCCGAAAAAGGTTGATGTTAATTTATGCGCTATAAGCAACTTCTTTTTAATCTTATTCTTCTTCTAACTGCTATAATTTTGTTTTTCGTTATCGGCGAGATATTTTTCCGCATATTCCGCGGGGCGCCAAACCCTTTGGAGAATACCGTTCAAAGGAAAAGGCAATTCCTCTTCGAGCCGAATAAGCCGATACACGGGGTTTCTACGGTAAAAGGCGAGTATGATTATACGGCCCGGATCAATAATTACGGATACAGGGGAGCTGATTTCTTGCTTCCTAAGCCCGAAGATGTCCTTCGCATCTTTGCTATCGGAGATTCATTTGCTTTCGGCGTAGGGGCAAAGGATGATGAGACAATCCCTGCTTTGCTGGAGAATTATCTGCGTTCCAAAAGCGTGAAAACTGAGGTGGTAAACGCCGGAGTAGGGCATGCCTCGCCGGTAAAGGAATATTTTAACCTAAAGAATATTTTCCTTAAGCACGGGCCGGATATGGCGGTTCTCTTCTTTGACTTGACTGACCTTTGGGACGATTGGCATAGCGAACGCATGGCCATTAAGGATAAGGGCGGAGAGATCGTTGGATTTAACAGCGCCTTTATTAACGGAAAAAGAAGCTGGTGGAGGACGTTCGTAAATCATAGCGCTTTTTGTAAATATATCAATGATAAGATCGTGCGTAGTTTTAGGAAAATACAGAGTATCGGCTTAAGGGAATATGTAGACGCAATAAGAACCGGCAAGAAGGTAAAGGCCCTTATAGCCAATTCTCAAATGAATTTACCCGAGGATAAATATCTTGAGTACGACGGGGTTTTGATGATGCGCGGGAGAGAGAAAAAAGACCTTATTGATAAACAGTTTTTGCGTACTGCCGGGTATATTTTAAAGATCAAGCGGTTGTTAAACGATAATAACATTCCTTTTGTTTTGGTCATGTATCCGCACGGTATTTATGTAGACGGTAATCAGTGGAAAGACGGCCGCTTAAGTTGGGGTTTTAAGGCCGGGAAAACATATACCGATTATTATGCTTTCGAGTTAATGGAAAAATTCGCTAAAGAAAATGGCATCGCCTTTGTAAATACTCTGCCGTATTTCCTGGAGAATAAAAAGGAAGGCGAAATTTATTATTTTGATTATGACGGACATATGACGCCTTCGGGTTACAAAATGGTTTCCGACAGCGTAATTGAGGATAGAGTTTTTAAAGGGGTAATAAAGAAGTTTATGCCTTATTTGGACCTATAGCCACTCGGATAAAAAATATAGCATGAGCAAATATATTTTAGGAATATCAGCGTTTTACCATGACAGCGCCGCCGCAATATTAAAAGACGGAGAAATAATAGCGGCTGCTCAGGAAGAGCGTTTTACCAGGAAGAAACACGATTTTTCTTTCCCGGCAAACGCGATAGATTTTTGCCTTAAAGAAGCCGGAATTACCCCAAAAGAGCTTTATCTCGTCGGTTTTTATGATAAACCGTTTATCAAATTTGAGCGGATCATAACCACATATCTGTCCTACGCGCCTGTAGGGATAAATTCTTTTGTAAAATCTATGCCGCTTTGGTTAAAGCAGAAGCTTTTTATGAAAGATTATATCCTCGGAGAATTAAAATGCGATTGCGATATTCTTTTTACCGAGCATCATGAATCGCACGCCGCATCCGCTTTTTACCCTTCACCTTACGAGAAAGCCGCGATTTTGACTCTCGATGGGGTTGGCGAGTGGGCGACAGCAAGTTATGGTATAGGGGAAGGGAATAAGATAGGCCTAAAAGCCGAGATAAGGTTCCCTCATTCCCTGGGGCTTTTGTACTCCGCTTTCACTTATTACGCCGGATTTAGGGTCAATTCCGGAGAGTATAAACTCATGGGGCTTGCTCCATACGGGGAATCTAAATTCGCGGATATTATCCGCCGGGAACTTATCGATATAAAGCCGGACGGCTCATTCAAATTAAATATGAAATACTTCAATTACTGCGCCGGGCTTACCATGGTCAATGATAAATTTTGCAAGCTTTTCGGGGCCCCGCCCAGGAAGCCGGAGTCGGAAATAACCCAGCATTACATGGATATCGCGAAATCTATCCAGGATGTTACCGAAGAGGTTATGCTTAAGATGGCGGACCATCTTTATGCGGAAACAAAACTGGAGAATCTATGTTTGGCCGGAGGAGTTGCTTTAAATTGCGTCGGGAACGGTAAAATCCTAAGTAATTCTAAATTCAAGAATATATGGATACAGCCGGCGGCCGGAGATGCCGGAGGGGCCTTGGGGGTTGCTTTATTCGTCTGGTACCGGTATTTAAATAATGAAAGAAAGGCCGATAACCTTCGCGATTTCCAAAAAGGCTCCTATTTAGGCCCGCAGTACGATGATGATTATATGACCGATTTTGTGAAAAAAAACGAGGTTGTTTACGATAAGGTTTCGGAGGAGGCCTTGCCCGGCCGCATTGCCCAGCTTATTAAGGATCAAAAAGTAGTCGGGCTTGTCGAGGGCAAGATGGAATTCGGCCCCCGCGCTTTGGGGGCAAGAAGCATAATCGGGGATGCTCGCTCCCGGGAGATGCAAGAGGTGATAAACTTGAAAACAAAATTCCGCGAGTCATTCCGGCCTTTTGCCCCGACGGTATTATCCGATAAGTCCGGAGATTATTTTGAAATCAATCAGGAAAGCCCGTATATGCTTCTAGTCGCTCCTGTCAAAGAAAACAAAATTCTTCCCGAATCAAGAAATACCGATAAAAGGGGGATTGAAAAATTAAAGATCAAGCGCTCTGCCATACCGGCTGTCACGCATATCGACTATTCCGCCCGGGTGCAGACGGTGAATAAAGAAACGAATCCCTTGTATTATAGGATCATCGAAGAGTTTGAGAAGCTGACCGGTTGCCCTGTTATTATAAACACTTCCTTTAATATCCGAGGCGAGCCTATCGTCTGCACCCCCGAGGACGCGTACCGCTGTTTTATGTGCACGAATATGGATTTTCTTGTTATAGGGAATTACATCTTCGACAAGGAAAAGCAGCCCAACAAGGACAAGTATCATAAAGACGATATCTCGACGGTATTGGATTAATATGAACAAAGAATATAAAAATCTGTATGTTTTCGGTTACGGCTTAACGCTATTTATACTGTTTTTCATGTCGCTAAGCGTCTTAAAGTATTTTTTCCCCGGAATGGTTATTTTCTTAATTGCCGTTTTTATTCTTTACGTCCTAAACAATATCGAGAGATTAAAGCTGATATATAACCTTTTGCTTTGTTTCTTTGGTTATTTGATAATCCAAGGGACTGATTTATCGCCGATGAGTATTATGTTTCTTTTATTGTCGGTTATTATATTTTGGATAACAAGCAAGGACGTTCAGTTATTGTCCGGCTTTTATCGCAAATGGATGGCCTTGGCCCATTTTATAGGAACGGTTGTTACCTTGATTGTTCTAGGAATGCTTTTTTATGTTGTTTTCGCACCTGTTGGTATAATTTTAAGAATTATAAAAAAAGATTTGTTAGACCGTTCTATGGATGGTAAAAAAGAATCGTACTGGATAAAAAAAGAAGACAAGCCCTTTAACGCCAAGAATTATACCAAGCAATATTAACCCCAAGAAAATGCAGGAGTGTTTTCGGGGATAAACTGACACTTAAAAATCCCCATAAAATGCCAGAGCATTTTAGGGGATAAACTGACACTTAAAAATCCCCATAAAATGCCAGAGCATTTTAGGGGATAAATTCGGCCCGACAACTTATGTTCACTAACGTTCCATAAGTTGTGGCCTCATTTAGGAGCTTACAATGTCGAAAATATCGGTTATAAAAGAATTCTTTGAGTTTGTAAAAGAGAGAAAAAAATATTTCCTGGCGCCTATCATAATTATCCTTCTTTTGCTGAGCCTCTTGGTAATCTTCGCGCAAAGTTCGGCTGTGGCTCCTTTTATCTATACCCTGTTTTAACTAAATTTTCAGTGCTTATTGTGCGCGATTGTTAGTATTTGCCCAATTTAGTTTATTATTTTTTGCTCAGGATATAAAACGTTTTATTGCAACGGTTTATGCCTCTAGTAATTCTTCTCT
>JADFZM010000118.1 GCA_015232535.1 Candidatus Omnitrophota bacterium | reverse complement strand
CGATCCTAAATACGCAATGTTAAGGAAATCCGCTGAAGCAGAGATTGACGCAGCTGTTAAATTAGCGGGGTTAATCAACGAAGAAGATTTCCGCGCCGAGGCCGAGAGTCAGATAGCACAGGAAACCAATATGCCGGAAAATCCCAGTGAAATGACGGAGGATGAAAAAACTGCTTATGAAGCGGCGGTAACGGCCCGTGTTGAGAGCCTCAAAGATGCCAAGGAGGAAAATGCCAAACTCCTGGAAGTTTATGCCGCGGCAGTAAATGGATATTATGTCACAACAGCAATGAAGGCAATGGAAAACGGCAAATCAACACAGGGAGGGTCGGACCAGGCGCTAGCCGCAGCCGTTTCCTCTAGGGAAGATTTAGAGGGAAAAGTTGTAGATTCAATGGTGGCGGACGAAGTTTCGAGAAGGACTGATGAAACTTTAAAAGTGTGGGAGGATTCCGGCATATTTACCACACAAGCGGAAGAGGAAATTGCTTCAAATCTCGCAAATTCTTTACCCGGTCCGCTGACAGAAGAAGAGCAAGCTGCTTTTGATGCCGAATATCCGGCCGCGGTAGAGGAAAGAGCGAAAGAAATAAAAATAGAAAGAAGGAAAGAAGTGGAGGACCAAGTTTTTGCGGAATTAGATGCCTCCGGATTTAGAGAACAAACTGCCGCCGAGATCGGTCAATTGCCCGCGCAACAATTATTAGCGAAGGCTTTGGAAGTTGATGTAAGTTTTTTTGACCCTGTATCAACTGAAGTGGCTTCTGAAAAGATCGACGCGCAAAAGAAAGACGGTGTGCGCACCGCTTCCACGCAAGCGGAAACCCTGGGAGAGGCGCAAAACGCGGTCAAAGTGGCGGAAAAGGCGCAATCGATTATTGGGGATTCAGCAGGAAGAGAGGTTTTAAATACCGCTGGCGCTTCGGAACAGGCAGTTGACGCAGCTGCTTCGGCAATTAATGATTTTAATAATTCAGAAGACGGTAAAAACGTCTTTAAAGCGGCTTTGGCCACAGAGCAGGAACTTATCCAGGCTACCAAAAATGGGGAAGTAACTTTAGGCAAAGCGCAGGAAATCTTTAAGTCTAATTTGGTTAAAAACGGCATTGACCCGCAAACCGCCGAAGAAATAGCCCCGGCGATCGGAGTTATCCTTAATCCCGGCCCACTAATGGCTGAAATCGACCAACAAATAGATAAGGAGCTAGAGGCGTCAATAGAAAATGTTATTAATCCCGGTTCGCAGGGAGAAACGGCGCAGAGTACAGAGGGAATAGCAGGCGAAGGCGGCCTTATGCCATCGGAGGATGCCATCGTTGCGGCTAGTTACGCTCCTCCGGGCGAAACGGGCTTGCCTGACGAAGGAGATGGTTCAGCTCCATCGGACGGAGGTGTTTTTCCGGTTGATGGAATTGCCCCTCCGGCGACGCCTAATGATTCCGTAGCCGCTTCCGATAATGGCGGAAATTCTGTTCCTGCCGCAGGCGAGGAAGCTCAAAGGGGGCGTTCGCCAAGGGATAGGCCGGTTGTGGTTGCCTTAGGAGATCCCTCCGATATTTACGGCGGGGCCGGATCGGGAGAAGCAGAAGTTCCTGTTACTTATGACGGAATTGACCAGGCAAATAATATCGGCATTTCAAATGAAGACTATAAGGAAGCGGTCGATTCCAATTACCGCACTAAAGAAACAGCCCGGTTGAAAAATGTGTATAAATCTGATTTGAACAAGTTTGTATTGAATACATATGGCACCACTGATGCCAAAGGAAATAAGAAATTCGATGAAGCCCATCTTTCCCGGCCATTGCCGTTAGATGGTAATGAGAATACCGGATCCGCGCTGCTTGAAGAGCGAGGTAAGTTTGCGAGAGATTTTCGTTCTCCGGAAAAAATTGCCAAATCCATACGTAACAGCAGAAATGCAGGGCTTGTCTGGACTTTAGGCGCCGGCGCTATTCAGATGATAATGGCTAGACAACTTGATAAAATTGAGGCCAGAAAGTTCGGACGAAAAGTCTGGTACAGGGATGAAACAGGAAGGTTGCAACAAGGGAGATTAAAAACTAGCGCCCGATATCACGGACAAAGACATATTTATGATTCTGAAGATATTAATACTAATAATCTTGATTCTGAAACAAACATCGCGGCGTATCGTTTGATGCTCTGGGGCGGGAGCACTATAGCCTCCGGCGCTCTTGGTTTAATTTTCCACGGCCGCACCTCAAGGATGAGCACCCTAGACGGCAGCCCGCAAGACCCAAGAATTCCCATCGATAAAAAGAAGTCCTCCTTCGGCGTAATGTTATTCGGAGGGGCGGATATGGCCAATGCTGTCCGCCGTTTGACCGGCACTTATGCTGACGCCTATCAAATACCGATTTCTGACTTTACGAAAATAACCGACCGCACAGAGGCTTTTGCCGCAGGTTATCTAAACTTCAGCAATCAGCTTGATAAAATTGTTCAGATGAACGGGTTTACCCCAATGGCTGCTTACCGGCTCAAGCAGTCACGAAAGCAGGCGACAAATGATTATTGGGATGGAATCGAGAAACAAGAACAAGCTTCTTCCCAATATTCCGGAGTGGATGAAGCGGTTTTGGGTTCTTATTTAGAATGGATTAAAGGCCCGGTGGACCATGCCGGAGCAATATCGGATTTGCATAAAAAGGCGACGATCGAAGCTCTGCATCCGGGAAAAAATTTACTGCAGTACGGCGTCAGCCATATAGCCTCATCTATGGCCAGTGAATTGACCGGGATGGACAGCCCTGTTTTAAAAGCCTCCGATTATGCTTTTACCGGGATTTTAAATCTAACCCATACCAGGAATACTTTTATTCCAAGCCTTTTCAAAGGCATGGCCATTTATAGAGAAAGAGACATGATCTTATCGGAGCAAATCTTACTAAAGACAGTGGAGGGGGGCTCCGCAAAAACCGCAGACGGAAATAAAGTTGCGGCTGTTTCGGGAAAATCGGCTTCGCAAGGAATACCGGCCGGAGAAAAAACAGCTGTGACTGATCAAAAATCCGATTTGGCTAAAGCGGTGGATAAGTTGGAAACAAGAATATTAAGAAGGTTGCCAAGAGGCAATTCCGCGCTAAGCACGAAAAACCTTACCTTTGTGGCTGCTGTAGAAACGAAAAAGGCTATAGAGTCCGGCAAAATAACTACTGAAGCCGAGGCGGCTCAATTCTTTATAGCTCGATTAAAAACAGGAGGGAACAATATACCGCCTGCTATTCTTAGAGGATTAGTGTCTACTTCTGCTTCGCCTTCCGGGTTGGCTTCCCCAGCTGTACCGGCAAGTTCGCAACCTTCATCTGAAGCAACATTAGCGTCAGGCCGGAATACGGAATATGTTTACAGGATTATGGAAAGGGAGCAGGGCCTGAATTTTTCCGGGTTTACTACTCAGAAGTATATGTCCGCCAGTGGAATTAGTGTACTCAGGGGCTATGATAACATTGCAACTCGAACAGGAAACGGCCCGCTTTACATTGATTATTCCCGTTTATCGAATAAAGAAAAGGCCAAGCTGGTTGACCCGACTCAGGTTGCATTCAAAGGGGAAATTGCAGGAAAGGAAAAAACAATATACATAGGCCTTCCCCAAATGCCGGACATCTCCGGAGACCAGATGCCGGTCTCTATTACAGGTAATAGTGCCAAAACCAAGCGGGCAATAGGCGATGCTTATGATTTCTTGGCCAAGAAAAAATATATAACTCCTTCATCCGATGGCAATTTCCGCCTGAATGCAGATTTTGAAACGATTGCCCAAGGATTGACCGATCAATTTAAAGGAAAGTATGATAAAGAAGAATACGCTGCGTTTGCTGCCGGGAAGGTCGTAGAGGCTTTGAGGAAATTGGTTAAAACTGAGTTTAATATGGACGGCTCCTCCCGGGTTACAGGAGCCATAATCAGCCCGGACAGTTTGGATAGAATGCGGCAAAACGGCGGATATGTTTTAAACTTAGGCACGTTTGCCGGTGTGGGCGGAGAGTATGATTTAACTTTTTCAGCAGGGCCGGGCTCGGGAAATCAATTTAGTGACGGCATACAAGTTAACAGAAGGGATAGGAGTTACACCCAGTATGGAAATGCGCTTACGGCTACCGTAGATACTTATAAGTTATCCCGGTCGCTGGGGTTGAATCATGAAAGCGCGCAGATGGTCGCGGGAGAAATTTATGATTTGGCGCATTATACACCCACCACAATTGGCGTGAGGGAAACCAAGGATTTGGTTGCCGGTGCCGCTGATTCATCGGCCCAAGCCGCCGTAGCGAGGGCCCGGGCCACAAACCCGGGGATTACCGGCAGCGAACTTAAGAATATTTATGACTATGCTTATAGCAAGGCTGAAAAAGAAGCTTATGTGGATGTGGATCCGGAAACAGGTAAAGAAACGCCGAGGACTTCTGAGAGGGTATTTACCACCTTCGCCAGCCAGACCGCTAGAAAATCAGAAGGTTTTCCGGCCATTGTCATCGGTAAAGACGGGAAGCCGGTAAATGGTATTTCCAACCGTTCCCAGCGCGATTTAGGCTTTGAATTGACATCCGTTGTCACCCCCGGAACAACCAGCATGGAAAAAGCCGAGCACCGGTCTTTAAATGTAACACGTGATTATTTTAATCGGGGTACGGATGCGGATGTTCAAGCTAGGGTCGTAGCCATGGATAATTATCGTAAATCTAAGGTTGAATTATCAGAGGAGATTAGGGACAAAGCTTCTGCCGAGCTTTCTGGACAAGCATACACATATGAAACCCTTGCCGAGAAAACAGCCGAAGTTGCTAGCCGCCCCGAATACCGTGGACGATTAAGAGTGCTTGAGTCGGAAGTTCTCGCCCTAGGGATGGGCAATGACATAGAGGCTATGCAAGATTTTGAAGGCCTGGGCGTGCTGGCGGATAATGCCGTTTACGCCGGAGTGAATCAGTCTACTATGAAGACCAAATTGTATGAACGCCGCGGCGCGAAACTTTATTTAGGGATCGACGAGTCCAGCAGCCGCAAGGACATTATGGGGGTCTCAACGGACATTGCCTTTAACATGCCGCAATTAGACGGCACTACCAATTTTATCGGCCAGAAAATCTATACCTATGACCGCGGCTCGCGCTTCATTGCCCAGGGGCTTTCAGTTGATCCTTTAGCGCTGGATACCTCAGTTCAGAATGTCGACGGTAAGTTTATTTATGATACTTTTTCCGTGAGGCCGGACGGGAAAACCATCGATTCGGGGCGGGCAATATTCGTCCGTGGCTCGGAAGAGGCAGAAAAACTTCACTTGGCCGCGGCTCAAAAACGAGATATTGAAAAGGTGTATTATACAACAGGCGGTATTCGCAATCCCGGTTCCGATATTAAACCTGAAGAGGAACAAGGGCTTTCTAGAATTGCCAAGCAACAGGCAAGCCCTGTCAATCTTTCCGCTAAGCCTACGGATGCAACCGGATCAGGGCTCACCGCCAAGGCTAATGAAAATCCAATTGCTAAAGCCCCTGTGCAGGAATTAGGACGGAGCGGTAAGCCCGGCGCTCCCGATGAGAGCTCGACTTTCCGCTTTACCGGCGTGGAAAGTGACGGAAGCATCTCAGGCTATGAGATGAAAGGGTACTTAAAAAAAGCCGATCCCGAGCAACAGCACCGATACGGGATCAACAACACTGTTTTGATGCAAAGGGAAACTAATTTGTCTAGTGGCGGCGGCGCGGGTGACTTTACGCGGGCTATAACTGTTGCCGGATTTACCGCGGTATCGGCCGGCGCGATAGCCAACGACGAAAGGTTAGCGGCACTAAAATTAACTGAAGAGTTTGAGCAGATACGGGTTGAAAACTTAGAAACTAAAATAGGCATCGGCAGTGCTTTGTATTCTTTGGGAACCGATAAGAATAACCTCGGGCATTTTGCCCCTAATCCGGTCAATCCGGTAATTTATGATTCTAAGCGGAGAACGGTTGTCGAGGGCCAATCTGAAATAAATACTTTAATTGCCCTCTGGCCTTAA
>JADFZM010000117.1 GCA_015232535.1 Candidatus Omnitrophota bacterium | reverse complement strand
AAATATTGGACATTGCGGAGCAGTTCTTTGGAACGGCAAGTGATCCAAGTCAAATGCCGATAACTAAAGAGTCATTCTATAAGCTTCAGAAATTACATCCAAAAACATTGGTATGCGAAACGGAAAATGGCGAGCCGATAAGTTGGGTGGTAACTCTTCCAACTTCTAAAGAGCTGGCCGATAAATTTCTGCGAGGAGAAATTAATGAGCGAGAGTTGTTGGACATGACTAAACCGCAAGAGTTATATGAAGCATTGTATTTGTGCGCTGCGTTTACGATTCCTGAACACAGAAGAAAAGGATACTCGATTAAAATGTTGAAAGAAGTGATTGATGCCATTCCTCACATAGAAGATGTTAAGTTGTTCGCCTGGCCATACAGCTCGGAGGGTAAATTACTGATTGAAAAACTTGGATATGAATTGGGAGTAAAAATATCATTAAAGTAGTAATTTAAAATTACTTTTTTCAATAAGAATGAAAGGCTCATCACGGACAAAAACTGGTTCAAGGAAGGGTAATCCGGCCTATAGGACGCCGTCTGTATTTAAATATAAAAAAGCTCTTAGTAATATTAAATCTCGAACCCCGAAAAAGCGCTAAAGCGCTCTCGGGGCTGTAGCAAATGAATAAAATAATCCAACTGATCCTAAAGATATTAGCCAAGGCTATTATCTATAAGCACAGGCCTAAAATAATCGGCATTACCGGCAGTGTCGGGAAGACAAGCACGAAGGAGTTTGTTTATCAGGTGCTTTTTAAGAAGTATAGGGTCAGGAAAAATATAAAGAATTATAACAATGAAATCGGCTTGCCTTTGACGATTATCGGGTTGGAGTCGCCAGGAAGATCGATTTCGGGTTGGCTTAAATTGTTTTTCAAGTCTCTTGAGGTTTTATTTAAAAAAGGTTACCCGGAAATTTTAGTTTTGGAGATGGGCATCGATAAGCCAGGCGATATGGCTTATCTTTTGAGTATCGTGAAATGCGATGTCGGTATTTTGACAAGAATCGGTTATTCCCATCTGGAGTATTTTAAAACTATTGAAAAAGTCAGAGAGGAAAAGGGATTATTGGTTAAAAGTTTGGATGAAAAAAATTGGGCTGTTTTGAATTATGATGATGAAAATGTCCGCAGCTTGGCAACGGAAACACATGCAAATGTTTTGACTTACGGCAGCAATGATTTAGCAATAGTCAAAGCGCAAAATATCCGGTTTGAGAAACATGGAAATAGCTTTGGATCCGAATTCGATGTGGTGTATAAAAATATTGTTCACGTTTCCTTGGATGGGCTTGTCGGCAAGCCTGTAATTGAGGCGAGCTTGGCTGCTGCTTGTGTCGGGATGATCTTTGATATCGATCCAAGTGAAATCCCCCTTGCGTTAAAAGAAATCAATCCGATTGCCGGCAGGATGAATTTTATTGCCGGACAGAATGATTCAATCATAATTGATGACACTTATAATGCGTCTCCACAGTCGACAATAGCTGCTCTGAATACGGCTAAGGAGATCGATGCAGAAGGAAGAAGGATTGCTGTCTTGAGTGATATGCTAGAATTAGGAGAGAAGGCTGAAGAAGGGCATAGAGAAGTGGGAAAACGAGTTGCGGAATTAGGGTTTGATATCCTTATCGCGGTCGGCAAGGATTCATATTTTACAGCTCTTAGCGCGAAGATTGCGGGTATGGATCCGAACAATGTTTTTTATTTCAAGGAACATGGTGAAGTGCCCGAATTCTTGTTAAAATCGATACAGCCGGCTGATTTGATTTTAGTAAAGGGTTCGCAAGGGATGAGGATGGAGAAGATTGTAAAGCAAATAATGGCCGAGCCGGAGAAAGCGGGGGAGCTGTTAGTAAGACAGGATGAGGAATGGCTAAAAAAGTAAGTTAATTAGGGATTGGTTGATTAGTGATTAGGTTTTTCCTGATTAACTGATTAACTGATTGGCTATCAAATGTTCAACAGGACAAAAGATTTAAAACTTTCAATAATAAAACAGATAGAATTAAGGGCTTCAAAATATACTGATGTCGTTTCTTTGGCGCAAGGAATTCCCAATTTTGATACGCCTCAAAGTATAAAGGGGCGCGTGGAAAACGCTTTAAGAAGGGGCGCAGTCGCTAAATATTCCCTAAGTCCGGGGTTGCCTGAATTACGTGAACAGATTGAAATTTCTTTAGCGCGCGAGAATATGTTTTATGATTGGGAAAAGGAGATTTTGGTTACAGCCGGTTCGATTGAGGGTATAACTGCAACGATTTTGGCCATTACTGAGCCGGGAGATGAAATTATCATTCCAGAGCCGACATACACCAGTTATCGCGAGGTGATTATTTTAGCCGGTTGCCAGCCTGTGTTTGTTCCGTTGGATGAGGAGAGGGGATGGGCTTTTGATCTTGAAAAATACGAGAAAGCGATCACTCCGAAAACTAAAGCGATTTTTTATTGCAATCCGAATAATCCGACTGGAACCATCTATTCTAAAGAACAGCTATTGGGGTTAGCTGAATTGGCTAAAAAACATAATTTATTCTTGATTTCTGATGAGGTGTACAAAGATTTTATCTACACAAATAACAAGGAGAGGATTTTTTCTTTGGCTGAAATCCCGGAATTAAGAAAGAAAGTTATCAGGATTTTTTCTTTTTCTAAGGCTTACGCTTTGACCGGCTGGCGTGTCGGTTATGTCCATAGTGATGAATCGATTATCAAGGAGATAGTAAAAGTCCATGATTGCCTTGTCACTTGCGCGCCGACAATTTCCCAATACGCAGCTTTAGGAGCCTTAGAAATGGGTGATAGCGATTTGGAATATTTCACAAAAGAATTCCAAAAAAGACGCGATTTGATCTGTGATAGATTGGATAATTTAGGGCATGTGTTCAGCTATGTAAGGCCGAATAGCGCTTACTATGTGTTCCCTAAGATAAACGCTCAGTATTTAGAAGGCAAGAAAGACCCGTCTTGGGATTTTGCTTTGGAAATATTAGACAAAGCTCAGGTTGCTGTTGTTCCAGGATTCGCCTTCGGACCGAATGGCGAAGGACACTTAAGAATAAGTTTCGGCAGGAGCGAGGATGATATAAATAAGGCTTTTGATCGGTTGGACAGATATTTTAAATAAATACAAAATCCAAATAACAAATGTCAAATCAAATCCAAATTAATAAATTTCAAAAATTTGTCATTTGAGCTTGATTTGAAATTTGGACTTTGTCATTTGAAATTCTTATGAAATATATTTTTAAAAAATTTTTGCAACAATATTTAAAATATCTTGCAAAAATAACTTTATTGATCCACCGTCCGCAGATCATTGCTGTGGCCGGCAGTATCAATAAGACTTTCGTTAAGGAAGAGATTTGCCGCGTTTTAAGCGAAGCTGGATTAAATGTCAGGCCGAATCCAAGGGCGTTTAATACAGAAATCGGCTTGTCTTTATCTATTCTGGATCTTTCCAGCGGATATAATTCGTATTTGAAATGGTTGCCGATAATATTGCGTGCGCCAATGAGCATCTTCCAAAAGAATTTTCCTAAATTTTTAGTATTGGAATTCGGCATTTCCGATCCCGGGGACATGAAATTCCTCCTATCTGTGGCAAGGCCGCATATGACAGTCATCACTGATATTACACAGAGATACATCGAAGGTTTTGATGATGTTGAGGAGTTGGTTGATGAGTATGAATATTTAGCAAGTTGCACAAAGGGGCTGATAATCTTAAATTATGATAATATAAGAGTAAGGGGGTTAGCAAAGTTTTCACCTGCCAAGGCAATATTTTTCGGTTTAGAAGACGGAGCGGATTGGAAGGGGGAGTTGGTCGGCAATAATATCTACCAAGTAGCCAAAATACAAGGGCAAAATAAGGAATTCAAGCTTATCCGCCATGGAATTCATCATGTTTACTCTTTGCTTATTGGTCAAATAATAGCTTATGTTAGCCAAAAAAAGGAGGTTTAGTTACCGACAAAGACAATATTCGAATCCATTTTTTTCCAGAAATAATAGGGAAGTGCGGTCAGGAGGAAAATGGCTTAAAAAAGCCATATTTTTATTGATTTTAACGGCTATCTTTGCCCTGATTTGGTTTTTTTATTTTTCATCTTATTTTGAAATTAAAAATTTTAAAATAAATGGCTTAAACAGGATTTCCGGTTCCGAAATTGAAAATTTATTTTGGAGCCAAACTGGCAAAAAAAAGTTTTTCAGTTCGCAGAAAAACATATTCTTATTCGATTCGGATAAATTTATCGCGTCAATAAATGATAATTATAATTTTACCTCTGCAGAGCTTAAAAATGACCTGCCTGGCGCTTTTATTTTGGACTTGAAGGAAAGAGAGTCTATTGCTATATGGAATGAGGATGGGAATAATTTTTTGATCGATAATGAAGGTTATATCATAGTTCCGGCCTCACAAGCTGATTTTGATCAAAAAATGCCGATTATTGAGAATCATAGCGGCGATAAAATTTCTAACAAAAGGACGGGTGTCAGCCAAGAAAAAAATAATTTCATTTTAAATATATTTACAAGTTTCAAGAATAGCAAGATCGATCATCAGATTGAAAAAATTTTCATTGAAAATGATGTAGATACCGTAAAGGTCTTATTATCTGGCGCTCCTTTTATTTTATTGAATTCAAAAGGGGAATTGGATAAGCAAATTGAAAAAATTTCAGCCCTTTACAGAAGCATGAACAAGGATGAGTTCGCCAAAAAAGAATATTATGACCTAAGGTATGGCGACCGGGTTTATTATAAGTAATGATTGACCGGATGGGCTTGGCATGATAATACAACTAATTAATTTATAAAAATTTTATGGACCCAGAGAAAGCGTTTAAAATCGTATTTTCTATAGCTATTATAGTTTTTTGTTTAGTCATAATCGGATTCTTCCTATTGGCTATGAAAATTCTATTATTATTCATGCCGGAGATAACCCTGATGGGCATACATTTTAGCCGTTAACAGCCGGCGCCCATTGGCCGCCTTGCTTTAAATATGATATAATACTTCTATTAATCTACATTATGCGAAGTTATATATCAAAGATGAAATAACTAAGCTTTAATCTTCCCCATGCATAAAACAATACCTAATCATCTGACTGATTTCCTTGATTACATTGAAATTGAAAAAGGACTCTCCTCTAAGACTCAGGAAAATTATTCCCGTTTTCTGACTAAATTTTTTAAATGGTTGAAAGAAAATAAACTTGATAAACTTACGCCGGACAAATTAGACGCTGACCATGTCTGGAAATATAAAGTTTTTTTATCAAGACATGTCGACCCACGCACCAGACTCCCCTTAAAAAAGTCCACCCAGAATTATTATCTGATAGCCTTAAGGAGCTTGTTGGATTTTTTTGTTGAAAAAAACATCTCTTCCCTGCCGCCGAATAAAATTAAATTAGCCAGAGATAAGAATGATAAAGAAATCAAATTCTTAAAGCTGGAGCAAGTTGAAAGATTACTCTCCTCCCCTGATCCGAAGAATATTATCGGGCTGCGGGACAGAGCAATTTTAGAAACTTTGTTTTCTACCGGTTTACGCGTCTCAGAGTTGGTCAGCCTTGACCGTGACCAGATAAGGATAAAGAATGGCACGGATGATTTAGAAATCGTTGTTACCGGTAAGGGCGGCAAGGTGCGCACTGTTTATTTCTCGGGACGCGCCATAAGGGCCATTAAGGACTATTTTGACAGGCGCATGGACGTGGATGAGGCTTTATTCATCAATTACAGGCCTGGCAGCAAGGACTCCACTGAATCGCGCCGATTGACCGTTAAAAGTATCGAGAATATCGTCAAGAAATATATCAAGCATGCCGGGCTGCCGGTAATGGCCACTCCCCATACACTCCGCCACTCTTTCGCTACTGATCTATTGTCCAATGGCGTCGATCTCCGTTTGGTACAGGAATTTTTAGGCCATAAGAATATTTCCACAACTCAGATATATACCCACGTAACCAGTAAGCAGTTGAGAGATATCCATAAAAAGATACATGGGGGTAGGAAGACAAGATAAAAAGAGAGGGATATCTGAACTGGGCCCCAAAAAGTAGACACGAAACTGTCTACTTTTTTTGTGTCTAAAATAATATATACTAAAGTTATGAGACAAACTAAATTCAATCCTGAGCAAATCATTGAATTGCT
>JADFZM010000116.1:4407-6217 GCA_015232535.1 Candidatus Omnitrophota bacterium | reverse complement strand
AAGATATAAAACTCCTTCAGTGATTTTATTACGTACCAGCCCTCCATGAATCCGACCATATCCGCCTGGCCCTTTTCATTAAGGACATAGAAGGCTCCGTACCATTGCCCTATGACAAACAATCCCGAGAGAATAGCGGCGATAAAAGGCCTTAGGCTGAACCTCTCTTCTTTCCCTAGTAAAAAAGACAGGATCCCGGCTACAAAAACCACCCCGCAGGTAATTATCGCCACACCTTTAATCGCGGCGGCGATAATTGAAAAGACGCAGGCCCAGATAAATTCTTTCCTGGCCAGCTTATAAAAGGCCAGGATCGAGAACGCGACCATAGATATTTCCATATTAACCGCTTCTACCTGGCTCTGGAACAATGGCAAAGATAAAAGCATTACCGCCGTTAGAAGGGCATTTTTTTTATCCGTTATCTTCGTCAATATTTCACGAAAATATGTAACAGCGACGGCGCCGCAGAGAAAAGCTATCAAATGATGAATCAGCCAGGCTACGGAAGCTCCATTAAAGAGCTTCATGAGGATAGCCAAATAAGCCGGGTACACCGAAAAGATATATATCTTAGGCCCGCCTTTAATAAAGCTTTCCTGCCGAGTCAATCCTAAATAGTCAAAATTATTCCGAAACAGCCAGGAGGCTTCAGTAAAAGGCCCGCCGATAGTATCGCCGAAAGGCGGATAAAATAATATCTCGAATTTAGCGACCAGAAGGAACAAAAAAACAGAAATGATGAATGTTTTCGGTTTGGCATCGATAAGAAATCTTAAACTAAAGAGCAAAAAAGCCGAGTAGAAACAAATAACGCTAAAGGGACCCCAGAAAACCTCCTCAAGCCTGCCCTGATAAAACCCCAGCGGGCGGGTTTCGCTCGAAGATAATATTTTATTCAAAATACCAACCTTGCCGGATAAATAAATATTCTCGATTAAAACCGGGATATAGAACTTTAGGAAGAAAGCGGCCGCTAACAGGGCAAAAACAACTACCCAGAATAGATTATTCTTTGGCCTTAAAATCATGTTAATTTTATCCGCATTCAAAATATTTAGCGTAAGCAGTTGAAGGAAGCATGTTCAATTTACAAGCAATTTTTATCGGGACCTTAAAAAGCTTGAGCAGATTATAGCTTGTTTTATAATCGCGAAATGTCCTCGGGGGAAGAACCATAAACTCCTCGAATTCTTTTTGAGTGAGCCCTAAACGCTTTATACAAAGCTCGATGACTTTGGGGTCTTCTATCTTATAAGGCTCTTTAACCCGATTTAGCGCCTCTTCCCTGGTCATTTGCCTGGAGCGGACCAAGGCGGAATAATTATATATACGCCGGTCGATATTGAATTTCTTTCTCATGATATAGGTCATCAGGCTTTGATAAAGGTCATCCCAATAATGGGCGCCGGTATTGACCCAGCCTAATTCCTGTTCGAGGAATCTGGTAACATCATTACGGATGTAATTGCAGTAGTAAAGGACCGGCAAAGTTTTTATCCCCTTCAAGACGGTATAATAAACCATGTGCCTGACTCTTAAGCTAAAACCCGGGTCCAAGGGCGACCACTTGCGCAACTTCACCTTGCCGAATTGCCTGTGCACCGAGTGAAGATATATCCCGTCGAGATAATTCCACTCTAAGGGGGCTATTCCCTCGGTACGAAAAGACTGGCCGATAAGGAGGTGCTTGATATTCTCGCCTGCGGCCACAGAATATAGGGCATTGGCGATCCCGATATCCGTCGGAGTCCCTATATCGGGAGTCGAGGCTTTTAAAAAAGCGATCCTCAAATCCTTCGACTCCCTC
>JADFZM010000116.1:0-4312 GCA_015232535.1 Candidatus Omnitrophota bacterium | reverse complement strand
GTTCCTATATCGGGAGTCGAGGCTTTTAAAAAAGCGATCCTCAAATCCTTCGACTCCCTCCAATCGGAAGTGATTGTCCTTAAATCCACTTTGAGCTTCAGGGCAGCCTTTTTCATGTTCTCGCCGGCGATAGGATTTCCGAACCCGTCGTTAAAATGGACCGCTAAAGGGCGAAGGTTCCATTTCTCCTTCGCCATGTATAAGGTATAGGTGCTATCACGGCCCCCGCTTAAGCCAACTATGCAATCGTATTTCTTGCCCTTGCCGCTTTGTCTTACATCATCTAAAATATCGCTTAACTCCCTGCTCCCTTTTTCATTAAGTGGATATCGGGCGTCGAGCTTTTCATGTAAGCGGCAATAAGCGCAAAAGCCATCGCTGTCAAAATTATGGCCGGGAACCGTTGTATCAACGATGCAGCGGCGGCAAATCCGGTAATTTTCTTTTGTCGAATTATCCTTCATCAAAATTTTAATATTTCTATGGGATCTTTTTTGGCAAGATCATTCTGTTCTTTTATTTTATCGCCTATCAAAGTGCCCTTGGCTTGATTTCTTGGGACCTCAAATTCGGCGACAATAAGTTCCCCGGCAAATTCGTTGAACCGCCCGCGGGCGATAATCCCTTGCGGCCCGACGGCCAAAGAACAGCCGATCATTTTCTTCCCTTCATACGGCCCCCCGACTATGACCCCGACGCTCGTTGTGCCTATCACAACCAGATTAAACATTTTCGCTAAAAGAGAATAGGGCTTGAGCCATTTCTCTCCGTAAGGGTCGTCTTTCTCGGTTACCGCGTAACTTACCGTCCAGGAAGAAGGAGAAAGGATTACCTGCGCTCCCATCCGACCCAAAACATGCCCGATAGCCAAGCCGTCCATATAATTATCAGCGCAGATATTCACGCCTATTTTTCCAAAGGGAGTATTTACAACCGATAAGCTATTTCCTACGGCATAAAATTCCTGCTCAACTGCCAAAGTATTGATCTTATGGTATTTAAGGATTATCGATCCTTTAGCGTCGATCAGAATCGCGCTATCGTAAACGGTATCTTTTTCTTTCTCTGTTAATCCGGCGCAGATATAAAGGGAGTGGCGGATTGCTTCCCGGCAAAGTATATCGCTGAACGGCCCCGGAATCGGTTGGGCCTCCGTTTTAGCGCTCGGATGAGTCCAGGCTAAGTCCAAATTTTCAGGCAATAAAACAATATCGCATTCCCGCTCTTTAGCGAGGGCAATCATCTTGCAGGCGCGCTCAAGATTCCGCTCCGGCTCGCCTCCTTCTACCAAAAGCTGCCCCATTCCGACTCTTATTCGATTATCTTTCATATTAGACAATGAGGAAGAAACATCCCAACAAAATTAGAATAATACCGATTATTTTTAATAAACTCAGTGACTCTTTAAGTATGAAAACCGCGAGTAAAAGCAGAAACACGAAATTCAGCCCGACCTGGACTGGATAAGCAATAGCCAAGCTCATCCGAGAAAGGGCGATAGTAAAAAGAAAAGGCGCGATAAAGAATAAAATCACGCCCAAAACTACCAAAGGGCTTTTCATAAGCGCCAAGAAATAAAAAATTCCCGCCTTCAAAGTCTCCGGCTTGAAAGCCCCGCATTCGTTCAACCTGAGCTTGATAACAAAAACCCCGAAAGCGTTAAAAACAACGCTGGCTATCAAAACTCCCCAAGTCAAAATGTAATTCTTCATCAATGCCTCACTCGACCTTATATTCTATAACATAGCGCGGCCGTCGGCGGGACTCGTCAAAAGTGCGCCAGAGATATTCTCCAAGAACCCCCAAGGTCATCATCTGAATGCCGCCTACGACCAAGATCACAACCATCAGCGAGGACCATCCCGTAACCGGAGAACCGTTAGCATGAAGCCAAAAAATGAAAAGTGCGTAACTAAAGCCCAGAAAAGCGAACAAAAATCCGGTTATAGCCATATATCTGACCGGAACATCGCTAAAAGATAGTAGCGAGTCTACGGTCAGCTTCAATTTCTTCTTCAAGCTCCACTTTGATTTACCCGAGAATCTTTCCTTTTTATCATAATAAATCGTGCTTTGCTTAAATCCCAGCCAGGCAATCGTCATAAAAACAGAAGTATGTTTCTCCGTTACCTGACGGAAAGCGTCAATGACGTTCTTGTCAACCAAAAATACATCCGCCCCCCGCGGAGGGAGCTTAACGGTTGTTAGCCAATTCATTAAAGTATAGTAAAATCCGGCTAAAATCTTTGTCAGCAGGCTCTCTCCTTCCCGTTTATTGCGCGCCCCCCATACCACCTTGCTCCCCTTCTGCCATTCGCCTATAAGCTGAGGAATAAGCTGGGGAGGATCTTGCAGATCTGCCGCCATGACTATCGCCGCTTTGCCCTTACAATTATTCAACCCGCAAGCTAAAGCCGCATGGCTGCCGAAATTACGGGCAAATCTTATAACCTTGACCCTTTTATCCCTCTCATGCATCCGAGATAGGATTAAAGGAGTATTATCCGATGAACAATCATCGACGAAAATAAACTCAAAATCAAGGCCGTTTGTTGAGTTTATCGCGTCCTTTACCTTATCGTAAAGGACTTCAATATTTCCTTCTTCGTTAAAGGCGGGGAAAATCAAAGATATCATGTTCATATTTTCCTTATTATTTTTGCCGGATTACCGTAGGCGATAACGCCCCCGGGTATATCTGATACTACGTTAGAACCCATCCCGACTTGGGTACCGCTTCCGATTTTAACCCGGTCCCGCAGGGAAGCGCCCGTTCCGATATAACACTTTTGTTCAATGCGGCAATAACCGGCGACTGAAACATTAGAGCCCAATGAGCATAAATCCCCGATAAAACAATCGTGGGAAATAGTCGTATTCGGCAATATAACACAATGGTTTCCTACCGAGGAAGAACAGCTAACAACGACATTAGGCATAATAAGGGTGTTCACCCCTATAACCGCTTCTTTCGATATGACCGCGGAGGGGTGTATTATCGTCGGGAAACGCTTTGCCGGTATCTTTAAAGATTCCACCGTCTCGGCTCTTTTAAGAAAAGTGCTGGGATTGCCGGGAAGGGCTAAGACAAAAGCGTCTTTATATTTGAGTAAAACATCCCTCCCCCCCAACACCTTAACCTTAGCGAATTCTCTGCCGTAATTTTTTTGATCATCGTCGATAAATCCGATAACCTTCCAGGTCTTTTTAAAGGCATTTATATCAAGAATCGTCGAGAGGGCCTCGCGGGAATTTCCCCCAAAAGGAAATAAAATTATTTTCTTAAGCATTCTTAATAGCCTCGCAAACCAGGTTTATTTGCTCAATCTCCATTGCCTGGAACAAAGGAAGCAGAACTACATCCCTACTGGCCTTTTCCGAAAAAGGAAGGCGCCATTTTGAATTCTTATAAATCTTCTGCTCGTGAGCGTTCATAATCCCGCTTCTAGTCGTGATACCTTGGTCTAATAATTTTTGCATCAGCCTGTTCCGATTTACAGGCGCGCCTTTTAAGAGCCTAACGGGAAAGCTTTGCCAGTTTGTCCTGGCGGATATCGGTTCTTCGGCCAAAGCAAGCCAGGGAATGTTAGAAAGCAGTTTTATGTATCGAGACGCCAATTGGCGGCGCTTTGCGATAATCTGCGGCAATTTCCTTAGCTGGGCCAAACCTATAGCCGCTTGTATATCCGTCAGCCGATAATTATATCCCAACGATAAATATTCTTCAAAAACTATCCGTTTGGCCTTATGGCGGGCAAGATCGGATACGCTCATCCCCTGATGCCGCAAAAGCCTGAAGATACGGTCATATTTCGAGTTATTAGTTGTTAACATTCCCCCGTCCCCGGTCGTGATAATTTTCCTCGGATGAAAAGAAAAACAAGCCACATCGCCGTGCGGTTTTCCTATTTTATCAAAAGATTTTCCGTCTTTAGCACGAATTTCGCTGCCGATCGCGCAGGCCGCATCCTCGACCACAGGCAAACTATACTTCCTTGCTAATTTTAAAATTGAGGGCATATCCGCCGGCATTCCCATCTGATGCACAACCAGAATTGCGCCGACCCCTCCCCATTCTTTCTTTTCTGGCCTGATATATCTTAACGGAGACTCTGGCGTGACTAACCGCCCGATTTCTTTATAAAACATTCCTGAAGCGGCAATACGGCAATTTCTCTCCAAGGTTTCTCTTAGCGACTCAATATCAGCGTTATAAGTTTTCAAATCAATATCGACAAAAACCGGCTCGGCATTACAAAACCTTATTGAATTAGCGGTAGCAATGAAAGAATGGCTTACGGTGATAACTACG
>JADFZM010000115.1 GCA_015232535.1 Candidatus Omnitrophota bacterium | reverse complement strand
TGCAAAAAATGCAAGAACCGTTTCCGCGTCGATCATATCAAGGGTGTTTGTCCCGGAAACAAGCTTATAACCTTTTTCCAAGATTGGGCTTAAAATAGCCTGCGAATCGACCAGATTGCGGCTGCAGCCTAAATTTATCAGACTGACACTTTTCTTTATTTTATCGTCGGTGTCGGGCATGGAGGAGAATTTACTTCGTAACGGTTAGCCCGTCTTTGGTGATAAGGATGCTTTTTGCTTGGCGGCCTTTTTTCCCGAGGCTCACGGTTTCTTTTCCCTTCAACTGGAACTCCAGTTCGCCTATGTCCCTGCCGGATAATTCGATTTTTTCTTGGGCGTGCCAGGTTTCGACTCCGCCCATCCTCAATGTAGCCTGAAAAACTGTTTCTCCGTCGGATTTGACTATTAAATAGGTTGGACTTTTAGCACGTACGGTTACCCCTATCGGGAAATATTCCTTTGAAACAAGTTTTTCTTCGGCGGTTTTATCTTCCTTAGGGGGATTTGTTTGGACAGTTTTATTTTCCTGAGTAATGCCGATTGAAACAGTCGGCATTTCTTTTTTAGGCTCCTCTATCTTCACTCTTTGGTGTTCTTCCTTGCCTTGCTTCTCGGACTTCTTTGCCTCTTTATTCTCGATCTTTTTCTCTTCTTGCTTTGCAACAACCGCTTTCGTTTGCTTGGCGGGTTTATTCGGAGGAATATTCGCTTTCTTGGAAATTGCCGCCTTTGGCTTCCCGGAATTGCTTTTTATCTTAGCCGCAACCGCAGTAAAAATCTTAAATAAAACAAAAAGATGAACGATCACTATGACAACTATCAACAGGCGCTTTTTATTTTCGCGGGAAATTCGGTTTTTCAGTGTTTCATACAAATCGAATTTCGGCTTGGTTTGCTTTTCAACGATATATCTGGCTGTTTCTTTCTGAGCGCTATCCTTAAGAACATCGCCGGGATTGATCTCGAGGTAGTTGGCATATATCTTCACGAAACCCTTATAGTAAAAAGGGGAAAGTGATTTTACCGTATAACCTTCTTCTATTGCCCGTAGCGCATCAAGAGGTATTTTTGTCGATTCATGCACGCGCTCCAAAGAAATCCCCTTGGAAAGCCTTGTCTCTTTAAGCGCCTGCCCGGGTGATTTTACCGCCTTGGCCGTCGGCTGGATGCCTTCAACGGGTGGTGCAGAAATATATTTATCGCCTGACTTCTCTTCAATTTTTGGGTTGTTCATCTTTATTTTCCATATCCTTGAGCAGCCATTGTTCCCGGTCTACCAAGATTTCCCTTGGCTTACTGCCGCAATAAGGGCCTACGACACCTTGTTGCTCCATAGTGTCGATCAAACGCGCCGCTCTTGTATAGCCAAGCTTCAGCCTTCTTTGCAGAATAGAAACCGATGCCTGATTGGTTTCAATAACCAGCTTTACCGCTTCATCATAAAATTCGTCTAACGGCTCACCACCCATCAAAGCCGCCGCTTTTTGATGGTTAAGCACGCTCTCGTCGTAATTCGGCTCCTGCTGCTCGCGGATGAATGTGATCACATTCGCTACTTCATCGTCTTTTACATAACTGCATTGCCCCCGGGTGGGCTTAGCATCGCCGGGTTTGATAAAAAGCATATCGCCTTTCCCCAAAAGCGTCTCGGCGCCGTTCATGTCCAATACGGTTCGCGAATCGACCTTGGAGGCGACATTGAAGGCGATTCTCGCCGGTAAATTTGCCTTGATAACTCCGGTAATGACCGTCACTATCGGCTTTTGCGTTGCCAAAACCAGATGTATCCCGACCGCCCTCGATAGCTGGGCCAGCCGGGTAATCGCGCTTTCTACGGTCTTCGCGGAAACCTGCATCAGATCAGCCAGCTCGTCGATAATAACAACGATATACGGCATCTTCTCCCCTTTTTCATTAAAGGAGATAATGTTCCGCACTCCGGCGGCTGACATCCTTTTATAACGGTTTTCCATTTCTCCGACCGCCCAGTTTAGTACAGCCGAAGCCTTTTGATAATCCGTAACAGTCGGAACAAGTAAATGCGGTATCCCGTTATACTGCGCCATTTCGACCATTTTTGGGTCGATCATTATAAAACGGACTTCATCCGGAGTGGCATTAAAAAGCATCGACATTATGATACTGTTTATGCAAACAGTTTTACCCGAGCCGGTGGTTCCGGCAATAAGCAAATGCGGCATTTCCGCCAAATCGGCGATTATCGGGACGCCCGCGATATCCTTCCCCAGTGATAACGCGATTTTTGACTTCGCACTTCTAAATTCTTTACTGGCCAAAACCTCTTTTAGATATACCGCCGCCGAAGAAGAATTCGGGACCTCAACTCCAACCCGGCTTTTCCCGGGGATCGGCGCGACAACCCTAACTGCGGCAACCTGCATCGCTAGCGCGATATCATTGGCTAAAGAAGTGAATTTCTGAACCTTAACCCCCGGTGCCGGCTCAAGCTCGTATCTGGTTATAACCGGCCCGCGTTCAATATCCGCGACTTTGGCTTCCACGCCGAAATCCGCCAAAGTCTGCTCCAAATGCTTGGCATTATTGACCAGGTCAGCTTCCATCTTATCCGTAGATACTTTAGGCGGATCAGATAAAAGGCTTAAGGAAGGCAGCTGATAATCGGAAAATGTCCTTTTTGGCTCCTTGTCCTTGTAATCGACTTCTTTTTGAGGCGATATCTTGATAACCGGCTTTTTTTCGGCGGCTGTCTTCAATCTACCCGGGATATCGTTTTCCTCGGGATTCTCTTCTTCTTCGATTTCTTTGCCTAATTTTTGTTTGTTTTTAGCGAGGTCTTCTTTTGAGCGGGCATTAAAATCCTTTATCGCCTGGCCGATATTTATCTTGGGCTTTAACTGAGGCTCTTTCTCCTTAGGCTTAGGTTCTTTACCATCCTTGACCCACAAAGATAAAATCGCGTTGCGGATCTTTATAAAAAGGGGAGAAATCAAAAGCTCACCGCTGATTATGAAAGTTAAAGCCCCGATCGCCAGAAGAAAAACATAAGCCCCGTAACCGATATAGCGGTAAAGAAAACTTGCCGAAACATACCCGATAAAACCACCCCGCTGAAATTGCCCGACGGTATCGTACCCGCCGATTAGGCTGAATAAAGCGCTGAATACGCTAAAGAGGATAAAACTTGAAATAAACTTGGTTAGGGTAAACTTAAATTCCGCTTTCGCGGTGAACCTTAGCCAGCTGTAAAAAAAGAGGAATAATACAAGCACGTATGAACTGTATCCGAACAATATTACCAGAAGCCCGCCAATATATGCGCCGCTTATACGAACCAAGTTTTTTACGGGAAAATTAGGGTTTGAGGTATACCAGGAAAGATCGGCAGGGTCAAAGGATAAAAGGCTCGCAAGAACAATCATGCCTATGGCAAGAATTATAATAGCCTTGATCTCATTTATATGTTCTTGCTTCATAAAGCTCTTTTTCGGATATTGGGAAAATTAATCCCAAATTTTGCATTACAAACAAAAGCGCGACAATTAAGCGCGCAGAATAAGATACAAAGTTTACTATAACCGCTTTAAGGGTTACCTGATATTCCGTGAAAAAACATCAATAGGAGATCAGTATATGACGATTGACTTAAATCTTTTTATTAATATCGGCGAACCAAGCAGAGTTTCGACTTTTTCTGAACGCCGCCGCCCTTTAGGATGATTTGGCATAGCCTAGCGGGTGCGGAGCTGATGCAAAATCCGTGGTAACTGATTGATCGAAGGTAATTAGATTTACCGCTCTTCGATTGCCCAATTAGCTTTTTTCGGCTTGTTTTTTGCTTAGGTTCACCCGTTTCATCTGGTCGATCTCAACGATCTTGACCTTGAAGGTGTCGCCGATTTTTACGACTGTGTTTATATCTTTAACAAAATCGCTTGAAAGCTCCGATATATGGACCAGGCCGGTTTTCTCGGGAAGAAATTCGCAGAAAGCCCCGAAATTGGCGATCCTTACTACCTTGGCGTCGTAAATTTTTCCGATCTGCGGCTCTTCGACCAGTCCGTTCACATAACGGAGGGCTTTTTCTCCGGATTCTTTGGATAAAGACGCGATCAACACCGTCCCGTCATCGTCAATGTCTATCGATTCGCATCCGGTATCTTCTATGATTTTCTTAATAACTTTGCCGCCGGGCCCGATCACTTCTCCGATCTTATCCTGCGGAACATGCGTAACTATTATCCTTGGAGCATATTCGGAAAGGTCGCTTTTCGGCTTTGAAATAACCGCTTCCATCTTCTTTAAAATCTCACCCCTTGCCTCCTTAGACTGACCTAAAGCCTCGATCAAAACGGGAAGAGGAATGCCGCCTACTTTAATATCCAGCTGGATTGCAGTCACGCCTTTGCTTGTGCCGGCAACTTTAAAATCCATATCGCCAAAATGGTCTTCCAAACCCATTATGTCGGTTATAAGCTTATGATTACTACCTTCGCTGACTAATCCTATCGAAATACCCGCGACCATATCGCAAATTGGCACGCCGGCCGCCATCAGGCTTAAACACCCCGCGCAGACGCTAGCCATGCTCGATGATCCGTTAGATTCCAATATTTCGGAAACAACCCTGACCGTATAGGGAAATTTTTCGCTATCCGGAAGTACAGCCTGCAAAGCCTTGGCAGCCAAAGCCCCGTGGCCGATCTCTCTTCTTCCGGGAGAACGAATAGGCTTGGTTTCCCCGGTGCTAAAAGAAGGGAAATTATAATGGAGCATAAAATTCTGATAACTGACCCCCTCTAACCCTTCTATCAACTGCTCGTCTTTCTTTGTCCCTAAAGTCACAACCGCCAGGCTCTGGGTCTGCCCGCGAGTAAAAAGGCTTGAACCGTGCGTACGAGGAAGAACATCGATCTCGCAGGTTATTTCACGGACTTCCTTTAATGGCCTGCCGTCGGCGCGTATGCCTTTTGTGAAGATCATATGGCGAACATGGTCATACTCGATCTCATCAAATATCTTGGCGATATCTCCTGCCGATATTTCCTTGCCTTTTATCTTGAATTGGGAATAAGAAGTAACATCCGCGCTTAACTCATCAAGAAGGTTCTGACGCAATCCCTCCCGGGCATTCTTCTCCGCCGTATTATAAACATCCTCGAGCCTATTGCCTACCTTACCTAAAACGAATTCTTTCAGACCTGCCGGCGCAGAAAAGATCTCAACATTGGATTTTTCGCTTCCTGCCATTTCGCGGAATTTTTCCTGAACTTCCCGGATCGGCTGAAGGGCCTTAAAAGCGAATTGCAAGGCCTCGGTTACTTTATTTTCCGGAGCCTGTTTCGATTCTCCCTCGATCATCACCACTCCGTCACTTAGCCCAACCACGACCAGCTCTATTTCGCTAGTTTCCCGCTGTTTATATGTCGGGTTAATAATAAAATTCCCGTCGACCAAACCGACCCTTACCGCCCCCACCGGCCCGCCAAATGGAATATCGGAAATATGCAAAGCGGCCGAAGCGCCGACGATAGCCATGATATCCGGGTCATTTTCCCCGTCGCTGCTTAAAACCGTCGCCACTATCTGCACATCATTGTAGAAGCCTAACGGGAATAAAGGACGGATAGGCCGGTCAATAAGGCGCGAGGTTAAAATCTCTTTCTGGGTCGGACGTCCTTCCCTTTTAAAGAAACCGCCCGGTATCCTGCCGGCCGAATAGGTCTTTTCCTGATATTCGACCATCAAGGGGAAATAATCGACATCTTCGTTGGCTTTCTTGGCCATACAAGCGGTAACCAACACGGTTGTACCACCCATGTTCAAAATCACAGCGGCGTTGGCTTGTTTGGCGAGTTTCCCTGTTTCTATAGTAAGGGTTTGCGGGCCGAATGGCACTTCTATCTTGCACGTATTCATTAAGGCCTCACTTGCGTAGGTCGAGCTTGTCGAGGGTTTCTTGATATAATTTAGGGTCTTTTTTGTTGAGGTATGATAAAAGACGTCTCCTTTTTCCGATCATTATCAAAAGACCCCGGCGGGAATGAAAATCCTTCTTGTGATCCTTTAAATGTTCGGATAAATGGTTTATTTTATAGGTCAATAATGCCACTTGCACTACTGAGGAGCCCGTATCCTTGGAATGGGCCTTGTAAGATTCGATAACTTCTTGTTTTTCTGCCTTCATTAAAACCAATTTCTGTTCCTCCTTATTAAACTAATTTATATTTATAATTATCGTTAAGTAGTCGGCTATTATACTATTCCGTAAAAACTTAGTCAAGCGATTAAATCTGTGATGTCAAGCCAAAATAGAAATGTCCTAGTTTTACCAAAATAGAAATGTCCTAATT
>JADFZM010000114.1 GCA_015232535.1 Candidatus Omnitrophota bacterium | reverse complement strand
CCGTTATTATCCTTTTCATCACGTTAAATTTCTTTTTAAAACTTTCATAACGCACTTTAGCCGGCACATTGAGATACTCAGCCAATTTATCAAAATCCTCTTTCAATAGGCGATTTTTTTTGCCATTAATACTTATCGCGGACTCGTCCTCGTGAGGAATCACCAGCCGAGAACACACAATATCATAAGCGGGAGATAATCGAATCCCGTCTTTTTTGTGCAATATAGCATAATTTTTTAAATGCGCGTCCCCATTGCCGAGCATAAAATTTAGCACAATCCGATCAAAAAGCAATTGGGCATCATAACCCGGGGCTGAAGATATTTCTTTGAGCATCCGGCCTATTTGTTCCGCCGATCCTTTATATTTATCGCTTACCCCGAGAATCTGAGTAAAATCCTCTTGATTAATTTTGGCCCCCTTTTCCCGGTCAAATCTTTTAATCACATACGCCAGGCTTTTATCTTTTAAAGGGATTAAGCAATGAGGAGGTACTTCAATGCCAAATTCTTGGGCGATATCCATACAGCATTGTTCATTTTCCGGAACATTTGGGAACGCCTGGGTTTGAGGTTTTAAAATATATTCTCCTCCCTCAGTTACAACCAATAACATATTAGCCTTCTTGTCTATCTTAACAGATAATTTTGGCTGGACACCGGAAATAGACAACTTCCCCGCCATAATTTGCGCCTGCTGAGATATACCGTTCAAACCAAAATCTATGGTTGGCAACTTTGACGCATTGAACATTTCTTTAATAAGTTTTTCATTCATTTTGATATTTTACTTTTCTAATAGTAACTGTGCCGGCTGTGTCCGCGCTTGCCGTCCCAAGCAATAATCCAAAAGAATCTTTGCTGTCAATTTTCTGTGTTGTGCTAACAATATCCAAATACCATCCCTCAGGCAAAAGCCCTTTAAAGAACGGGAACAATTCTTTTGATTGATATGGCTCCGCCCGAGGAGGCAAAGAAACTGAAATCGGAATATTCTTTTTCAGAAATTCCGAATCATACTGAAAAGTATACCCTTCGGAAGCCTCTGTTAAATATCCGGCTAATTCATCGGCGTAATAAACTTGGGCCTTTCTTATCTCGTTCATTTTTTAGTATCCATTAAATCTGTTCTTGAGTGTTTAATCAACATCTGAGGTTCATTCCTTTTCAATTCCAAATGATACCCTAAGAATTCTAAAACCTGCATCAGCTTATCCATCCTCACTGTATTCTTGCCTTGTTCAAGCTCTCTTAAGAAACGCAAACCCACTCCAACCCTCTTGGCAAATTCTACTTGAGTTAAACCGTTCTTCTTTCGCAAATCTTTTATAGGTAAAACAATGTTTATAAAATATTTTTCTGATCCACTCTTTTTCATTGTATTTACAATATACCACCTATCGGGTGTAATTTCAACCATTATTCTGCATTCTTATACCCTAAGAGGTGTAATTAGACACAGAATATACCCTATTGGGTATAGAATTTAACATCATCTTTTATAAATCGATCCCTTGGCTTTTCATTATTTCCCCGGGCACTCGCCGGTCCAGCAATATAAGCAGAGCTTCTCTTTAGGCAGGCCGATCGCCTTGACCATATCCTCGACGGTCTGATAACGAAGGGTCGTCACCTCAAGGTCTTTTTTTATCCACTCGATCATTTTCTTATGCTTAGGAGTTGTAGTATCGATATATTCCGAGACATCCTCAATATCTTTCCCCTCAAGCGCCTTGATCGCCTTCCTGGCGGCGAGCTCGTTAATGCTTCTCGTCGATAAACAGAACTTGCAGGGGAACATTAAAGGCGGGCAGGCGGGCCTTACATGCACTTCTTTCGCCCCGTTCTCCCATAATTTCATGACGGTGAAATTCTTAAGCTGGGTGCCTCTGACTATCGAATCATCGCAAACGACGATCCTGTTCCCGTCGATGATAGCCTTGATCGGTATCAGTTTCATTTTGGCGACCAAATCCCTGGTCTCCTGGCTGGGCGGGGTATAGCTTCTTCCGTAACCCGGCGTATACTTGACCAAAGGCCTCCGAAAAGGCTTCTTCGATTGGATAGAATAACCTATGGCATGCGAGCTTCCCGAATCGGGAACGCCCGAGACGACATCAACCTCAATATCCTTGTCTTTTTTAGCCAGCGCCATGCCGCAGCGCTCGCGCACTTCCTCGACATTGACCCCTTCGTAATCGGAGGCCGGGAAGCCGGTATAGATCCAGAGGAACGAGCATATCTGCTCGTCTTTGCCGCCTTTTCTTTTATTCACCAGGCCCTTATCAGTAATCAAAACAATCTCGCCCGGAGAAAGAAATTTCTCCGGCTTGAGATCTAAATTGAACAATGCGCTGCTTTCGCTCGCAACACCGTAGCCTGTTTTTGATTTCCCTATAACAAGCGGAGTATAACCCAGCCGGTCGCGGGCGGCGTAAATACCGTCTTTATTTAAAAGCAACAGTGAGCAGGATCCTTCTATCCGCTCGAATATCTTTTCTATACCGTCGATAATGTTATCGCCCAAAGTGATAAGCTTGGCGATAAGCTCGGTCGTGTTAACCCCGCCTTTCCCTTCTTCGCTGAACGATACTCCTTTAGAAAACAGCTCTTTTTTCAGCTGTTCCTTATTTTCGATCAGGCCTACGGTGACCAGGCAAAAGGGGCCGAATTTTGAATCAACATAGATAGGCTGAATATCGGAATCGCTGATCGCACCGATCCCCTTATCTCCCGGCATTGCGTGATAATCTTCGAAGAACTTGGACTTGAACTGGCTCTGGCTGACGCTGTGAATCTTGCGGGAAAAGCCGTCTTTCCCCAAAACCGCCATGCCGCCGTATTCCGTGCCTAAATGGGAATGATAGTCGGTGCCGTAAAAGACCGTCTGGGCACATTTTTCCTTAGTGATCGCGCCGAATATTCCGCTCATAAATTTTCTCCGTTTCTGTGCTTTTTTTAAGCTTGACTGTTTTTAACATTACCTTCGTCATTCTGAACGAAGTGAAGAATCTCATAATATATCCTTCGCTAACGCTCAGGATGAGGAAAGGTAAAACTCTCAGGATAACGTAATTCGTTATTTTGCAACAGGCCCCTAATCATTTTTCTACTTCAACGCCTTATGGTAATCCTGCAAGGCCTTCGGGACTATTTTCCCTTTTTGCGCCGCTTCAATCCCCTCGACGGTCGCCTGGGCCGCCGCGATGGATGTCACATAAGGGATCTTTTTCTGTATCGCCAGCATGCGGATATAACTGTCATCAAACTTGCTGTTCTTCCCGACAGGAGTGTTAATGATAAGATCGATCTCCTTATTCTTTATCGCATCCTCCACATTCGGCCGGCCTTCGTGAATTTTCTTGATAAGGGTGTTTTTTATACCATTCTCATTCAAAAAAAGCGACGTGCCTTCCGTTGCCAATATGGTAAAACCGATTTCATTGAGACTTTTCGCCAGAGGCGTCACATAAGACTTATCCCTCCCGGCTACGGTTATCAAGACTTTACCCTTCGTCGGAAGCTTTGTGCCCGTGCATTCCTGCGCTTTATAAAAAGCCAAGCCGTAAGTTTCCGCCAGGCCCATAACTTCTCCGGTCGCGCGCATTTCGGGCCCGAGGATTGGATCTACTTCCGGGAACATATTAAAGGGAAAAACAGCTTCTTTTACCCCGAAATAAGGGATATTTTTTTCCTTAAGTTCGGGAAAATCCTTGATCTTTTTTCCGAGCATGATCATTGTCGCGATCCGGGCTAGAGATATTCCGGCGACCTTTGAAACGATCGGGACCGTCCGGGACGCCCGGGGATTAGCCTCTAGGACATAAACCTTATCGTCGCAGATCGCATATTGGACATTTATCAGCCCGACCACTTTCAACTCTTTAGCGATAGCCTTGGTTGTTTCAATTATCTCCTTCGTGTGTTCTTTTTTTATCGTCCGGCTGGGGATCGAGCAGGCGGAATCTCCCGAATGCACCCCGGCGAGCTCAATATGCTCCATTATCGAGGCGACAAATGAATTCTCTCCGTCACTGACAGCATCGACCTCCACCTCGAGGGCATTGTCTAAAAAGCGGTCAATAAGCATCGGATGCTCGGGGCTGACTTTGATCGCCTCCAAGGCGTACTTCCTTAGGGCATCTTCGTCGTAAACTATATCCATGCCCCGCCCTCCCAGGACATAAGAAGGACGCACAATAAGCGGATACCCGATTCTTTTAGCGATCTTTACCGCCTCATCCAGTGAACGGGCAATACCGCCCTCCGGCTGGCAGATACCGAGCTTAAGCAATTTCTCCCTGAACCGCTCCCTGTCCTCGGCGAAATGAATACTCTCGGGTGAAGTCCCCAAAATTTTAACGCCGTTTTCTTTTAATTCCTGGGCGATATTCAAAGGCGTTTGCCCGCCGAACTGGACGATGACGCCTTCCGGCTTTTCTTTTTCATATATGGTCAAGACATCTTCGACGGTCAAAGGCTCAAAATATAATTTATTCGACGTGTCGTAATCCGTCGATACCGTTTCGGGATTGCAATTGACCATGACCGACTCATAACCCAAATCACGCAGGGCGAAAGCCGCGTGCACGCAGGTATAATCGAATTCTATCCCTTGCCCGATGCGGTTGGGACCGCCGCCCAAGATCATTATCTTTTTATTCTTCGATACGGGAACGGAATCCTCGGCGATATACGTTGAATAATAATAAGCCGCGTCTTTAACCCCGCTGACCGGAACGGCGGCGAAAGCGCCTTTTTTGCCGATCTTTATCCTTCCTTCCCTCACCTCTTTTTCGCTCACCTTGAAAAGGGAGGAAAGATATTTGTCGGAGAAACCCCATTCTTTAGCCTTGGCTAACTTTTCGTCGGGAAGCTTATTCCAGGCGAATTTCAATATCTCCTCTTCGTATTCAACAAGATCCTTCATCTCCTCGATAAAATGCTTATGGATGTAAGTAACCTTGTTAAGCTCATCGACGCTAATGCCCTTACGAAGCGCCTCATACATTAGAAATATGCGCTCGCTCGAGGGATAGATTAACTTCTGTTTCAACTCGGATAAAGAAAGCTCTTTGAAATTCTTAGCGCCTCCTAAGCCGTAGCGCTTGGTCTCTAAGGAGCGGATCGATTTCTGGAAAGCTTCTTTGAAAGTTTTCCCTATACTCATAACCTCCCCCACCGCTTTCATCTGGGTGCCCAGAATATCCTTGGCCTGCGGGAATTTCTCAAACGCCCAGCGGGCGAATTTAATGACCACATAATCCCCCCACGGCTCGTATTTTTCCAAAGTCCCTTTCCTCCAATAAGGTATCTCATCCATTGTCAGTCCGGCGGCAAGTTTGGTCGATATACGCGCAATTGGGAAACCCGTCGCCTTTGAGGCCAAAGCCGAGGAGCGCGATGTCCTGGGGTTTATTTCTATAACGACCAGGCGGTCGTCTTTTAAATTGTGCGCGAATTGTATATTTGTTCCGCCGATAACCCCGATCGCATCGACGATCTTATAAGAATATTCCTGCATCTTCTGCTGCAATTTCTCAGGGACAGTAAGCATCGGCGCCGCGCAGAAACTATCCCCCGTATGCACTCCCATCGCATCGATATTCTCGATAAAACAAACCGTGATCTTCTGATTTTTAGCGTCGCGGACCACCTCAAGCTCGAGCTCTTCCCACCCTAAGACGGATTCTTCGACCAAAACCTGCCCGATAATGCTCGCGTTCAATCCCCGGGCGGCAACGGCCCTTAACTCCTCAACGTTATAAACCAGTCCGCCGCCTGTTCCGCCCATGGTATAGGCCGGCCGAAGGACAACGGGATAACCTAAGCCTTCGGCGATCTTCTCCGCCTCCTCGACGGAATAACAAGGGGCGGATTTAGGCATGGGGATGCCGAGCTTATTCATTGTCTCTTTGAATATTATCCTATCTTCGCCTCGTTCTATGGCATCCGCCTTGACCCCGATTATCTCAACACCGTATTTCTTTAGAATCCCTTTTTTATTAAGCTCAGAAGAAAGATTAAGTCCGGTTTGCCCTCCTAAATTAGGCAATAATGCGTCGGGTTTCTCGATCGCGATTATTTTCTCCAGGCTTTCTGCGGTCAAAGGCTCGATGTAAGTTTTATCGGCCATCCCGGGGTCGGTCATGATGGTCGCCGGGTTCGAATTTACTAAAACGATCTCGTAACCTTCCTCCCTTAAAGCCTTGCAGGCCTGGGTGCCGGAGTAATCAAACTCGCAGGCCTGTCCGATAATGATCGGCCCCGAACCGATGATCAAGATCTTGTGAATGTCGTTTCTTCTGGGCATAAATACTTTCCTTCCTTTTATTTTTATTGGTTCTTTTAAATTTTGAATGGGTAAAAGCAGCTTTTAAAGAAGTACGTTCC
>JADFZM010000113.1 GCA_015232535.1 Candidatus Omnitrophota bacterium | reverse complement strand
CCCCGGCAAAAAGGAGCATTATCGCACCTTGTTTTATACGTTAAAAATAATGCCGGTTATAAGAACCTGTGCAAGTTGATAACGACAGCATATCTCGAGGGGTTTTATTATCATCCGCGATTGGATAAGGAAGTTTTGGCCGCTCATTCTGACGGATTGATGGCCGCCTCTGCCTGCCTTAAAGGCGAGATAGGCACGAAGATAATTAATGGTAACTTTAACGAAGCTCTTAAGGTCGCCGACCAATACCGGCAGATCTTCGGGCCAGGAAACTTTTATTTAGAGCTGATGGACCATGGCCTACCGGAGCAAAAAAAAGCCAACGAAGGTTTGCTCAAAGTGTCGAAGGAGCTAAATATTCCGCTGATTGCGACCAACGACGTTCATTACATCGAAAAATGGCAGAGCAAAGCACACGAAGCGCTTTTGTGCATTCAAACCCAGACGACCCTTAGCGATAGTAACCGCATGCGCATGGCGACTAACGAGTTCTATTTTAAGAGCCCCGAGGAGATGTCACGAATATTTGATTTCGCCCCGGAGGCGTTATCGAACACCTCCCGGTTAGCCGAGAAATGCGACCTGAAATTCAATTTTAACGAGTTTCACCTGCCTGTTTTTTATCCGCCCAACGGAAAGACAAAAGAACAATACCTGGACGACCTATGCGAAGAGGGCTTAAAAAAGAGGTTTAAGAACACTACCGACGAGATAAGAAAGCGCTTGGATTATGAATTGAAGGTAATTAAAAAGATAGGGTTTGTCAGTTATTTTCTAATTGTCTGGGATTTTATTTCTTTCGCCAAGAGTCAAGGTATTCCCGTCGGCCCCGGAAGAGGATCGGCGGCGGGAAGTTTGGTCAGCTATCTTTTAGGAATAACTGACCTCGACCCGATAAAATACGGGTTGTTGTTCGAGCGGTTCCTCAACCCCGAGCGGGCCGGCATGCCGGATATCGATATTGATTTTTGCTATGAAAGGCGGGGCGAGGTTATCGATTATGTCACAAAAAAATACGGAAAAGAAAATGTCGCCCAGATAATAACTTTCGGAACCATGCAGGCCAGGGCGGCCATCCGCGATGTCGGGCGTGTTATGGATGTTCCCTATTCGGATGTGGATAAGATAGCTAAGCTAGTTCCGGCGGAATTGGATATTACATTAGAAAAAGCCTTGGAGAAAGAGCCGCAGTTAAGTGAATTGTGCAAGGAAGATAAGGTTACAAAAGAAATCATCGAGACCGCTCAAGTCTTGGAAGGGCTCAACCGTCACGCATCGACTCACGCGGCAGGCGTAGTTATCGCCGATAAGCAGCTGGTCGAATATGTGCCTTTGTTCAAAACATCCGATGACCAGGTATCAACCGGCTTTACGATGAACGATATAGCAAAGATCGGTCTTTTGAAGATGGATTTCCTGGGCTTGAGGACTTTGACTGTTATTGATAAGGCGATAAAGCTGATTAAGCAGATACATAATGTCAACATAAATATCAGCCAGATCCCTCTTGACGATGAAAAAACATTTTCCCTTTTAGGAAAAGCCCATAGCTTTGGCATCTTCCAGCTGGAAAGCCCGGGGATGCGCACTTTGCTCAAGAAGATAAAACCATCCGAGCTGGAAGACTTGATCTCGATTTTAGCTTTATACCGGCCTGGCCCGATAGGAAGCGGAATGTTAGACGATTTTACAAAACGTCGACGGGGTCAAATCTCGGTCAAGTATGACCATCCCAAGCTGGAGCCGATTTTGAAGGATACCTACGGTATTATAATTTATCAGGAACAGGTTATGCAGATCCCTGTTGCCTTGGCCGGTTTTACTCTTACTCAAGCGGACCATTTAAGGAAGGCAATGAGCAAAAAAATTCCGCAGGTTATGGACAAACTAAGGAAAGAGTTCGTGCAGGGTTGCGCTAAACACAGCCAGATAAACGAGCAATCCGCCAATAAGCTATTTGATTTGATCGATTACTTCTCGGGATACGGATTTAACCGCAGCCATTCGGCGGCTTATGCGATGATATCTTATCAGACGTCTTATTTGAAAGCGAATTATCCCGTTGAATTTATGTGTGCCCTTCTAAACAGCGAACTTAATAATACCGATAAAATAGTCGAGTATATTAAGGAGTGCGAGGCGATGGGGATAAAGATACTGTCTCCGGATATCAATAAAAGCTTTAAGGAATTTACTGTTGTTGACCCTAAAACCATACGCTATGGATTATTAGCGATAAAAAACATAGGAGAAGGCGCTATAGATTCAATCATCGATAAGCGCGGACAAGGTGATTACGCCTCTCTCTATGACTTATGCGAACGGGTTGATTTGCGCCTCTCGAACAAAAAAGTGCTTGAGAGTTTAGTCAAAAGCGGGAGCTTGGATTCTTTCGGAGCTTTCCGCTCCGAGATGATGGAATATACAGAAAAAGCCATTGATTTCGGCTCGCGAGCCCAGAAAGAGAAATCATCGGGACAGGCTTCGCTTTTTGATTTTGGAGCTTTGGTAAGCAGTTTTTCCAATCAGCAAAAAGATTTACCCAAGACTAAGGAGTGGGATAAGAACCAGATGCTGGCTTATGAAAAAGAGCTTTTGGGCTTTTATCTGAGCGGGCATCCGCTTAAACATTATGAGATCGAAAAGCAGGAGTTTGCCGATTCGTCTACCGATGATATAAAGCAATCATTAGACGGGGAAGATGTCAGGATAGTCGGAATTATATCGAGTGTTAAGCTGACAAACACTAAAAAAACGAACGAGCGAATGGCAATCCTCAAGATAGAAGATATGGAAGGGGAGGTCGAGGCCGTTGTTTTTCCCTCGGCTTCTTTACCTCAAAACAATGGAAAATATAAAACAACAGCCGAAGATAAAAAAGTTCCGCTTTATACAAGGCTGGCTAGCGTAATTGTGGAAGGCGAGGTAGTTCTGGCCTCCGGGCGTATAAGCACTCGTGACAATGAACCGAAGCTTATTGTAAGCGATATAAAAAATATTCGCGACGTTTACCCAAGCATTAAGGCTATTAAAGTTGATTTATCTTCTATGGAAGAAAGAACGATCGGCGATTTGAGGAAAAAGTTGTCTCAGTACCCCGGGAAAGTCCCGGTTTATTTGAATATTGGGACTAACTCTCATAAAAGCGTTCAAATACTGGTCTCGGATAATCTTTTCGTTGACCCTAATGAAAAATTGATTAATGAGATGAAAGAACTAATCGGCAAAGAATTACTTAGCATTAATACTTAACTCGTTCTTCAATCATTATCTATAAGTAATTGCAATAAAATTAGTTATACCCCTAAACAAAAAACTTTATCCATCCGAGAGCAAATAAATTTCTTGACACTCTAAGCCCTTGTTGATACTATACTTACCACTAGGGAGGTGTAATAATGACAAAGAAAGATATTGTCCTCAAAATTACGGATATGACTGGGATTAAACAAGTTGACGTTAAAAAGATTGTTCAGAAGACTTTTGACGTGATTGTTGATAGCCTTATCCGTAATGAAAAAGTTGAGCTTCGTAACTTTGGCGTATTTAAAATAAAAGAAAGAAAAGCCAGGTTCGGCCGGAATCCCAGAACAGGAGATAGCGTTCCTGTTCCCCCAAGGAAAGTTGTGGTTTTTAAGCCTGGCCTTGAGATGAAGCAAAAAATAAAGTAGCCCGATAGCCAAAGCTAGCGCGCTTCTCTTATACAAACATATTATATTCAGTCAGTTAGGAAAAATAAGGCGGAGAGTAAATGCTCCGCCTTTAAGGTTATAACAATAAAATGACCGTTAGATATTCCGTACCCAGAGGGACAAGCGATATTTTACCAGGTCAAATCGCTATCTGGCAAGAAATTGACAAACAAGCCAGGGCAATTTTATCTCGGTTCAATTATAGGGAAATTCGTACCCCAATCTTTGAAGAAACAGGCCTTTTCAAGCGTTCTTTAGGGCAAACCTCGGATATCGTTAATAAACAATTGCTTGAACTGGCATCAAATAAAGAGGAAGGTTATTCTCTTCGGCCGGAAGGAACGGCCCCTATTGTCCGCGCTTATTTGGAAAACAGCCTTGATAAACAGGAATCTTTATCTAAGCTTTTCTATATCGGCCCGATGTTCAGGGGGGAGCGGCCGCAAAAGGGTCGTTTAAGGCAGTTTAACCAAATTGGGGTTGAGGTTATAGGGCTTAATGCGGATAGCCTCTACATTGATTGTGAAGTGATAATACTAAGCATGTCTTTATTAAAAGCTTTCGGGGTCCAAGGAAGCAAGCTATTGATCAATACCTTAGGCAGTGAAAACGATAAAGTTAAATTAGCCGGGTATTTGCGGGATAAGTTGAAAGGCAGAGCGCCTGAGCTTTGTGAAGATTGCCAAAACCGTTTTGAACGCAATGTGTTTCGTATCTTGGACTGCAAGGAAAGAAGTTGCATTAATATTGTCGCAGGCATAAATTTCGATAATTCATATTTATCGGAAGAAAGCAGGATAAGATTCGAAAGTATCAAAGATATACTGCAGAAGAACAAAATCGAATTCATAGAAGCCCCGCGCTTGGTAAGAGGATTGGATTATTATACGGAAACAGTTTTCGAGATTACTAATCCCAACCTGGGAAGCCAGGATGCCGTCGGTGCCGGAGGAAGGTACAATAATCTGCCTGAAGTAATTGGAGGCGAAAGCAAGAAAGATATTAGGGGGATCGGTTTTTCCCTCGGAATAGAGCGGATTATTTTGGCTATCGACGAAGAATTAAAAAAGGTTGAAGAAAAACTGGATATTTTTCTGGCCGTTTTGGGCAAAGGCGAGATCGTGGAGCAAGGGTTTGCTATTTTAAACTCCTTGCGCCGGGCCGGTTTCTCGGCGGATATGGGTTATCAGGAGAGCTCCTTGAAAAGCCAAATGCGTTTCGCTAATAAATGTAACGCTCGGCTGGTTGTTATGATCGGCGAGGATGAGGTCAGAAAAAAGGCGGTTTTGCTCAAGGACATGGTAAAAAGCGAGCAGGAAGAAATTTTATTTTCCGAAGATAATTTGGATGTTCTAATAAACAAAGCCAGAGAGAGGTTAAAGGTGTTATGTTAAGGACTCATACCTGCGGATGTCTGCGTAAGGAAAACGCTAATCAGGAAACGGTTCTTTGCGGCTGGGTACACGGAAGGCGTGACCACGGTAAATTGATCTTTATCGATATACGCGACCGATACGGATTAACACAGGTTGTTTTTATACCTTCTGTCAGCAAAGAGGCGCATGAGGTTGCGCAAAAATTAGGTCCGGAATTTGTTATCAAGGTCACGGGAAAGGTATCGCTTCGTCCGCAAAAGATGGTCAATTCGGATATAGCGACGGGCGAGATTGAATTATGCGCCGAAAAGCTGGAGATCCTGAATACCGCCGTAAATCCGGTCTTTGAGATCAACGATAACATAGAAGTTGCGGAAGATTTAAGGCTTACGTACCGCTATTTGGATATAAGGAGAAGTAAATTGAGGGACTCTCTTATAATGCGGCATAAGCTTTGCACCTCATTTCGGAAGTTCTTAAGCGATGAGAGTTTTATTGAGGTCGAAACGCCTGTTTTGACGAAATCCACACCCGAAGGAGCCCGGGATTTCCTTGTCCCCTCTAGGATGACTCCGGGGCAATTTTACGCTCTTCCTCAGTCTCCCCAATTGTTTAAGCAGATATTAATGGTCTCGGGAATGGACCGTTATTTCCAGATCGTCAAGTGTTTCCGCGACGAGGACCTTAGGGCCGACCGCCAGCCGGAGTTTACCCAGCTCGACATGGAAATGTCTTTCGTCACGGAAGAGGATATTTTTTCGCTGACCGAGAGGATGTTCAAGCATGTTCTAAAGGAAGTGAAGGGAATCGACCTAAATATACCTTTTCGCCGAATTACGCATAAAGAGGCGATGGAAAAGTATAGATCCGATAAGCCCGATATCCGCGGTGAGACAAAAGAGGAATTTTCTTTCCTTTGGGTCGTTGATTTCCCGCTTTTTAAGTGGAACGAAGAAGAAAAGCGTTGGGAAAGCGAGCATCATCCTTTTACCGCGGTCAGGGATGAGGATATGAAATATCTCGATAACAACGAATGCAACAAGGCTATTTCGCGCTCTTATGATTTGGTCTTAAACGGAAACGAGATTGGGAGCGGTTCTATCCGTATCCATAAAAAAGATATGCAACAGAAAATATTTGATATAATAGGGCTTAAAAAAGAAGACTCCGAGAAACGTTTCGGCTTCCTTTTAAAGGCCTTTGAATACGGCGCTCCGCCTCACGCCGGTGTGGCTTACGGCATTGACCGGCTGGTGGCTATCTTAGGCGGGTTAGATTCTATCCGCGACACGATAGCTTTCCCTAAGACGCAAAAAGGGAACTGTCTGATGACTGACGCGCCCTCGATGGTTGACGATAAACAATTGCAAGA
>JADFZM010000112.1 GCA_015232535.1 Candidatus Omnitrophota bacterium | reverse complement strand
GTGGATATTGACCCAAAATACCTGGGCCAGAAACAATAACGGCACCGACCATTTCTTATCCAAATGCAGGGCTAAAACATAAATATACATGGCGAAGAACATAAGGCTGAAAATATCCGGGCGGATAGTGAACCTCTGTTGAAAAATAAAATAAACCATGAATAGAAATACACTGACGATAAGCTGCCGGGAGGAACTATATCCGATAAAAAGCAGAAATAACATTGCAACAGTAACGACAAAAACCTGCATCATCAACAGGCCTTCCGCATTCCATTTTTCATAAATACCGTATGCAATAACCTGAAATAACCATTCATGATTAACCCAAGGCTTTCCCTGAATACTGCAAGAAAGAATATCTACTTTCGGGATAACCTTATTTTCAGTGATAT
Organism: Candidatus Omnitrophota bacterium; assembly: GCA_015232535.1. GTDB lineage: Bacteria > Omnitrophota > Gorgyraeia > Zapsychrales > Zapsychraceae > JADFZM01. The sequence goes on along the minus strand of JADFZM010000112.1, from coordinate 6,096 downwards.
ACTTGCCCGTACCTAAGTGCAGCCAAAGGTCCAAGTCTCTTACCTCCAGCTTGGCGGTAAAAGCGACAATTCCGAAAATCGCGCCCAGAAGAAGCAATCCAGTGTATTGACTTAACTTTTGATAAAATCTAATTGGCATGCCCAATCTTTCCTCTCTTTAAATCTTCGCAAGTCTTGATTTTATTATCCAAAGTAATACTCCCTCTCATGCTTTTGCGGGCAATTTCATAAACCTGCCTAGCAATATCGTATTCCTCCCGCTCAAAAAGAATGTCTCCGATTCGAAAAATATCATCCAAATCTCCCTCGGATATGCCTTTTGTCCGGCCAATGACAGCTATCCCCTCTGAATATCTTTTCTCTTTAAAATCAATCAAAGCCAGAAATAACATAGCTTGGGTATTTTCCGGCTGACGAGAAAGGATCTCTTTTATGTGCCTGAGGGCTTGATCATAATTATTCAAGCTATAATAGCATACCGCTAATAAATATTTTATTTCTAAATCGCCGTTGTTCAGTAACCTTGCCTGTCTTAATGATTCAAAAGCTTTGTTGTAATCCCCTTTTGCCAAGAAAGCTTTTCCGATAATTTTGTAAGCCATAAAATCGTCAGGGGAAATCTTCAGCGACTCTTGCGCCTCTTCGACGGCTTTATCGGGAAACCCGGCATTAAGAATTGTTTCAGCCCGGTTATTGCTGCGGTAAGGGCTTATCCTCTTTGTCCCTATTTTACCTAACTCGGCCGGCAGCGTCTTCCACAGAGAAAAGTCGATCAAATTATTTTCGATAACCTTCATATTCATCTGCGTTTCTTTAAGAAAGATAACTCCATCATAATCAAAATAGACCGCTTTCCAATCCTTTCTTTCCATAAAATACCTTAACAGGCCCTTCGGGATACCTGTAAAGACTGAGCTCAGATAAGCTCCGGTTATATTATACAAATTTATCGCTCGGCTTATTAACTCTTCGTTCCCTTTCCAAAGCCTGCGGTAATCCCTGAAAAACTCCGCGCCATATACTTCCGTCCTTCCGTCAATAAAAACTTTCACTTTAGGGGATAATCGTCCCAGCATATAAGCCCCAGAGTTGAAATCGTTCAAGAAATTACCCTCAATATTATTCTTCTTGATAAAATCAACCGCCTTAAAAGGATAATTCCTTATTGAAACCCCTTCGTATTCGCTCTTCCTCTCAAATGAGTCAAAATCAAAATACCCTTTAAGCGATTGTTTATCAACATAATCAGCCGTGAATATTATTATCGCCGCAAAAGCCAAGGCACGAAGGATATGCTTAATATTGCTCATCCTTAATTTCTCCGGCAAATAATCGAAGAAGGAAATGTTTTTAATATTCGCCGTAATAACTAAATAAGATATTACCGCTAAATAAGGAATATTACGCAGCGCCTGCAGGGAAAAAACAAGCGCAAAAAACCATAAAAGCAAAAGCCCTATATCTAGCTTTTTTCTGTTAAGCAGGAATGTCCCAAAAGAAATTGCTATTATCAACTTATAAACTGGGTAATTAGACCAGTTAAAAACATCATTCAAAGAAATTGGTTTATGCAATTCTTTTATATGCGAGAAGAAAACACCCGAATCACCAGCGGAAAGAGAAGTTAGGACTCCTAAGGGATAAAGAGCTCCTTTAAAGAAAAACGGATTGAGCAAACAGGCCAATAAAACCGCAATTAAAGATATTACTAAATTATTAAATTCATTTTTCTCCAGCCTTCCTACATTGTTCCAGCCATAAGGCAAGGGCACCTTCTCTTTTATAATATCCGAACAAATAGCGATCAAAATAAGCAAAGGGCCCAGAATAAAGAATCCGTGCATATTTACCCATAGGACCTGTACGCAAAAAAGAATAGGCGCTAAACTCCGCTTTTGCAGTTTAAAGGCAAGGCAATAAACATAGAAAGAAAAAAATAGGATACTAAAAAGATCCGGCCTGTGGGTAAAACGCAGCTGATAAAGGAGGATAAATAAACCCAGCAAGACAGCGGTTAATAACTCTTTGCCTTTTTCGTTCACCAGGACAAACAAAATACTTGTCGTAAGAAGCGCGATGATTATCTGCATCCAAGCAATGCCTTCCATGCCAAAAAGGCGGGTCAATTCGTAAACAAAAACCTGGAACAGCCATTCATGATTGACCCACAGTTTTCCGTAAATACTGCAAGACAAAACATCGGTTTTAGGCACGAATTGATTTAAAACAATGAACTTTCCAGTTGCGATGTGCAGCCAAATATCAAGATCCTTGATCTCGACACTGGCAAAGAAAACAACCAGGCCGAACATAGAAAATATGGCGCCCCAGCCAAGCAGGTAATTGAGCCTTTGCCAAAATTTATCTCTCATATCTTTTTCCTTTTCACTATTATATAACCCCAAAAAGAGAAAAGCCTTTAATTGTTAGCTGTAATAAGCTTGTTAACTTCCTCGGCCAGGGTTTGCTGAGACATAAATAAAAGGTATTGCCTGAACTGCTTTAGATCTTCTTTGCTTGACGGGTCCAATCTATTGGCCTTGTACATAACTCTAAGCGCTTCCCCTATCCTTTCCTCTTGAGCGTACAAATGCATCAAAAAATATTGCGCTTTGGCGTGGCCCGGGTTAAGCCTAACTGCTTTCTCCAAGACCCCTAAGGCCTCCTTAATTCTACCGGCGTGATAAAGAGAAATCGCAAGCTCATACTTGACTTCCGCATCACTCACAAGGCCATTATCCGCCTTAACAAGAAAAGGCAAGGCCTCGGCATATTTCTTCTCGGTGACATATATCCTTCCAAGCAGCTTATAAGTAGCGGATGCGTCGTTTAATTCGCTTTTTGCCAAATCAAGCTGCTCTTTAGCCTTATCAAACAACCCTAAAGAAATAAAGTTCTCGGCCCTTTTCTGGTATCGTCGGGATAATGATATATAGCTAAAAGACATGTTTTTAAACTTTTTATCATCGGCGATCAAAGGCTGATAAGAAAATTTGCCTTTCTTAAGAAAAACAATGCCGTCGTAATCAAGATACGCTAATTCCCATTTCGGATTTCTTAAAAGATACTGGCTCAAAGTATCAGGGGAGGAAGTAAAAAGAGAGCTTAAAAAAACGATCCCTATATCGAATTCTTTTTCTAAAACCTCAAAAATACCGGTATTACCTTTAAGGGCCATTTTATAAAACGAATAGAACTCCCTCCCATATACTTCGCTACGGGCATCAATAAGGACTTTAATAGAAGGAAAGCAATAATAAATCAAGGCTTGGCCGGAGTTAAAATCATTAAAGACATTACCGGAGATATTGTTTTCCTTAAAGAATTTTATTGCTTCTACCGGGGCAAACTTTGAAGTGAAGCGGTCAAAAGAATCGCCCTTTTTGATAGTAAGCGCCAAGACGCCACCTGATTTTTGGACAAATAAAAATATTCCGCCGCACAAAGCTAGGATAATAGACCCCCGTAAGAACAATGATAAAATTAATTTTGGCCACTCTCCCTTATTTAAAGAATGTTCCTTTGCCGCCGAAAGATCGGTGCTGACGCTTATAAATGCGACCGAGGCAGCCGCGAAAAACAAAATATTCCTTACCGCGAAACCGGCAAAAAAGAAAGATAGGGCCAAAATTAAAAGAAATGATAAATCCAAATCTCTTCTTTTCCAGAATAAAACAGCGAGCGACAAAATGGCAAGAAGACGGAAAGACAACAAGCTATCAATTCCCCACGGGTTCTGCAATTCCTCGATATTCGTAAAAAATTGTGCCGAGCCGGACAATAGATCCCTCAAAACAAAATACGGATATAAAGCGCCATTGATCCCTTGAGGATTAAAAAGGCACGCTAAAGCCATAACCGCAGGTATAAGCAATATGCGCCGGTATTCCTTAGCTTCAATCCGGGAAACAGCGTTCCAGTTATAAGGAAGCTTAAAATGCTTTCTGGCGAAATAAGATAGGAAATTTATAGCAAAAACCAGCGGACCTAAAAAAAAGAACCCGTGAATATTCACCCATAATACCTGCATTATAAATAATATAAAAATGTGCCGATAAAAATTGAAGCGTCCTTTAATAAAGAACAAAGATGCCGTAAAGAATAACAGGCTTATTGCTTCGGGCCGTAATTGTATGCGAAAAGTAAACGTCACAAAAGCCAGGAACAATCCGATTAACAAATAGTTGCTTCTGTTTTTGCCGGAGATTAGGATAAAGAAATAGAATATCAAAAGGTAAATCAAAACCTGAAAAAGAACCAATCCCGACGATCCAAATCTATTGGCAGTAAAAAATAGTATAATCTGAAACAACCACTCGTGATTTATCCACCCTTTTCCGTCCATAGTAAACGAAAAGACTTCCTTCGTCGGAACAGCCCCTTGTTCCGAGATATATTGGCCCGATTTGAGGTGGAATAACAGATCCGAACCGCCAATGGAGCCAGTCGAATAAAAAGCAAGGAAGAAAAGTATGGCCACTAAGGCCGTTTTCCAAAATAATTCGTTTATGATTCTAAAGAATCTTATGGGCATTAACTCATCACCGGTAATCCCGTATTTCATTCATTTGTTTTCTTGGCTTTTGAATAGCCTCCGAGGCGGTATTTGAAGGAAATCCAAGGCTGATCATAGAATCTATTCTTTTTGAGGCCGGTAATTTTAAAACTTTTTTCACCGCTTTCTCGTTGAACCAGCCCAGCCAGCAACTGCCTAAGCCTAATTCCGCGGCTTGCAAGATAAAGTGGGTAATAGCCGTTCCCTCATCGATAAAATTATAATGAACCCCTCTTAACAGGCCTCCCATAACCGCGCTACTTTTTGACTTCTCCCGTATATAAACCACCAAAACAGGAGCTTCCTTGGCAAATGAATTCATCGAGTAAATGCCGGAAAAAGCCTCCATTCCCAACGCATCCTTTAATTCCGGAGAATCAACAACCACAAAGTACCAAGGCTGTGAATTACATGCCGATGGGGCAAGCCGCGCCGCCTCCAGGCATTTTTCGATCATTTCCCTGGGAACCGGATTTTGGCTATACTCACGGCAACTCCGTCTTTTTTTCGCTAATTCCAAAAACATTAAAATCAAAACCTCTGTCTTAAGGCGCCTTTGGCTTTCCTGCCCTAAACATATCCCCGAATACTCCGGATAGATCCATTATGGAGGTGTTATTCGCACCCGTCGGTATTCCCCAGATCTGTAATTTATCCGGAATGTTCTCGGCGAATTTTAAAGCAACCAGATTTTCACCCCCGCCTAAAGCCTCGGCAGCCAGTTTTTTCCCCTCGGCTTCAGCTTTGTACTGGGCTAAACGTCCCTGCGCTTCCTGCTCTAGGGCATACCTTTTCGCATCTGCTTCTATCTTTGCGGATTGAGCTCTTCCTTCCGCTTCCTGTATAGCTTTAAGCTTTCCGCCCCTGGCTTCGGCCTCCTGCCTTTTGGCCTCTTCTTCCTGGGCCAACGCCCGGTTTTTATTTATCTCAACCTGCTGAGCGGCAAGCTTCTTTTGCTCTATAGCCTTTTCGAACTCGGGGCTGAAACTGAAATGCCTCAAGAGGGCGTCATGAATTTGAATCGCCGGGTATTTTTGCAAAGTTTCAATGAGCCTAGTCCTTATAGAACTTTGAATAGAATCTCTGACTTTGCCCTGGTAAATTTCCTCCGCCGAATAACTACCGACGACCAGCCTCGCCTCGGAACGAATCTGCGGAAGAAGTATCTGGTCTTCATAATTTAGCCCGATCTGCTGGTGCAAAAGCGGCACTTCTCCCGACTTAAGTGCGTAAATAACAGTTAGATCAACCTCAACGTTTTGCCCGTCATTGGTCTTTAGCTCCAAAGTATATTTATTCGCTTCTTCGCTGGCCATAGTATCGGAAGGGTAAGATCTCGCCGAAACCTTGTATATAACCATATCTGTCACCCAACGGTTATAGAAATGATAGCCGACCCCTTTGGGCATTTCCATAACTTTTCCCAGCACTTTATTGATTTCAACCGCAACTTCCGTCGGACGTACATTAACCCACCCAAATGTCATAACTAAAAAGAACAAAACAACTACTACACCGATTGTAACCCCGACTCCTATAAT
>JADFZM010000111.1 GCA_015232535.1 Candidatus Omnitrophota bacterium | reverse complement strand
CAAGAGCCGATTTAGATGCCGCAATCAAAATCAACCCCCGGTTCGAACAAGCTTATATAAATAGAGGAAATTTAAATACAATCCAAAATAACTTTAATGAAGCCATAAAAGATTATTCGGCAGCTATTTCGATCAACCCCGAGCATCCTATAGTTTATTCAAACCGCGGTGCTTTATACCATCAAATCGGAAAACTAGATCAAGCTCTGGCGGATTATAATGCCGCTCTTTCGATAGACCCAAAGCTAGAAACAGCTTTGTTTAATAAAAACCTTATATCTAACCCATTGTAATACAATAAATTGCGTAAAAATAAATAACTTTTCTCTTCCGCCGATCCATAACATATTTTACTAGCCGACTTGACATCATTGAAAATAAGGTTATACTTCATTTGTGTTAAATAATTTAAAAAACATGCAAAAAAGGAGATGATCATGAAACTGTTCAAGTTAATACCAACTTTACTGCTGACTTTCTTAAGCGTACTCTTGATGACCAGTCAAGAATCTTTGGCCATAGAGCACCTCTGGTCATATAATGCCCTGCCTAACTCTGAAGAAAGAATTGATATGGTTGGAGCTGTAAAGAAGCTGACATTTGATATGTCTATAAGGCCAAGAATGGTAACCGAATCAGTTATTTTAGGGTTAGTTGCTAGAAACGACACGGCACCTGAATTGGATACGTTAAGGATTATTGCTTTAAATCCGGTAAATGGATTAGAAAAATGGGATGCCGATATCTATGCCGGAAGTCCGCTGAGAGTACTTAAAATTGAATCTTTTCCTGATAGTACCGGGGATAATATCGAAGAAGTTATGGTTATATCTTCTCTACATAATAGTGCGATTCAAACGAGGATTATAGACGGTAGTAACGGGGATGTTCTTGCGGTTCTGTCCTCAGCAAAATACCAGATGAATGCCGACAATACCTGCTATCCGCTTGTAACCGACCTTGATGCTGACGGTAAAAACAATGAAATAATCCATCATTCCTATAATGTCGGAGGAACATGGATTAACGCATATAGACAATAACCAGATAACCAAAAAAAGGCAGCCTTGATAACATTCAAGGCTGCCTTTTTTTATTTGCGCGGAAATCCATACCTGGGGAGGGTGTGGATTTATAGTTTATTGATCCACTTGTTGCTTGACCATCAAGTCGGAAAACTGGATCAAGCTCTGGCCGACTATAATGCCGCTCTTTCGATAGACCCCAAGCAAGAAACAGCTTTGTTTAATAAAAACCTTATATCTAACCCTCTGTAATACAATAAATTACGTAAAATAATGACTTTTCTTTTCCGCTGATCCCTAAAATATCCTACTAGCCGACTTGACATCATTGAAAATAAGGTTATACTTAAGTCGTGCTGCGGAATTAAAAAAACGTGCTAAAAAAGGAGATGATTATGAAAATGTTCAAGCTAGTCCAAACTTTAATACTGACTTTCTTAAGCGTACTCTTGCTTATGCCTCTCTCAGTAAAAGCCGAAACCTTATTATGGACATTTGAGGGGCCGAGCTACCAGGAAGGCCGTATTGACGCTACCGAGGTTATCAAAAAAACTCTTGCGAATACGCCCAGGCCCACTACTAAAACAGAAGCAGTTATTGTCGGTATCGCTGATAAGATGGACACCTCTCCCGAATTTAAAAGATTGACTCTGGTCGCGGTAAACCCAAATAACGGACAAGAAATGTATAGCGCCGAGTACGATCAAGGTTTTGCGATAACCATAGTAAAGATAGACTCAATTGCCGATGTTAATAACGACGGAGTTGAGGACATATTAGTTTACTATAAAACTAATACTAACTCCTACTTAATAATTAGAGAATTCAGTGGGGCAAATCTTTCGCCTCTAAGCGGCAGAATCGATGCACCAAGAACATCTGCGGTATTCGAAACAGCAAAATACCCATCAATAGGCGATTTTAACGATGACAAGAAAGATAATGACTTTGTTGTTATCACTTATAATTACAACAATCAGCATCACTATATAGCCGCCTATCATTAATATAAAATTGTTTTTAAGGCAGCCTTGAGCAATCAAGGCTGCTTTTTTATTCCTTCTATTAAGCTTTCCTAAACACATTTTTTACCCTAAAATAATATCCGTTAGATTATTATTTTTTGTAACTTTTCCGCGTTTGCTTCGTTTAAAGATTAGGAGAGGGGTAAAGAGAAGAGATTATGGAGAAGTCGGACGAACAACTGATATTTGAATATCAGGAAGGAAACACCAAAAGCTTTGAAGAGCTCTTTGAACGCTTCAAAAACCGCATCTTTAACTTTTCGCTTAGGATGCTGGAAAACCGCGCCGATGCGGAGGACGTGACATCGGATGTGTTCATCACTCTCCATATAAAAAAAGACCTTTATACCCCCAAAGCAAAATTCTCCACCTGGCTTTTCACGATCGCCAGAAACCAGTGTTTGGATAAAATAAGGAACAAACGAAGAATGCTTCCTTTATGGTTCAATAAAAAAGACGGAACAAACGAAGACAAGGAATGGGAAATCCCCGACAAATCAAATCTTGCCCCGGATGAAATGCAAAAACAAGAAACGATATCGCAAGTAAAAAAAGCCGTGCAAAATCTCCCGGCTGATCTAAAAGAAGCCCTGGTCCTTAGGGAATACCAGGGTTTTAGTTATCTACAGATCTCCCAAATTCTCAATTGCACCCTCGAGCAGGTAAAGATACTGATCTTCCGCGCCAGGGAGAACCTTAAAGCAAACCTTCCTTCAATATTAGAGGGAGGAAACCATGATTGAGCATAATAAAATACAAGAATTGTTATCCGTTTATTTCGACGGGGAAGCGACAACCGAAGAAAAAGAAATAATCGAGCGCCACATTAAAGATTGCAAGGACTGCGCTCGCGAGTTTAATAATTTCTCCCAAATCTCCTCATCTCTAAAGCTGTATCCCGAAAGCACCCTTTCTCCTGATTTTGAACTTAAACTAAATTCAAAAAAGGAGAATAAAATGAAAACCGCAGAAACAAAAACAAAGTTAGATCATTATTTAAAGCCGGTCTTAGCCGGAGAAGTTGCGATAATAATCGCCGCTTTAATCCTTATCGGAAGCGTAACCCTTCAAACCTTCACGAAAAGACAAATGGCCGGAAAGTTAAAAAACGCCGCAGATAATATCGGAGAGCAATACTCCCCAGGAAACACAAATAGGGCTCCCTCATCAAATGTTTCCGGTACAAAAAAGGCAACAATTAAAAAAGCATATCAATCATTATCCACTACTGATCATAAAACCGACGAATTAGTCAAAGTCGAAAAAAGCTCACAATCACAATCGGATACCGCCCGATACGAGGGATCCTATCTCGGTAAGGCATACGATATAAGCAAAACTGCCGATAAATCAGGCAAGGGGTATGCAACAGAACGTGAACTAATAGATTCATCCTTGACCAGCGCTAAAGTATGGATGATAACAGTATCAAGGGAAAGGGACGAAGTCCTTCGAACAAATATGCCTTACCCGGCCCCGTTCCAAAGAGAGGATTTTAACACTGAAGAATACAGTTCTATTGTCGAGAACGAATTTCTTACCGTCTCGGAAAACCCTTTATCGACTTTCTCAATCGATGTCGATACCGCCAGTTACAGCAATGTCCGCCGTTACATCAATTCAAATCAGCTTCCGCCTGTCGACGCGATAAGAATCGAGGAGATGGTAAATTATTTCACTTACGATTATCCCAAGCCCGAGGGGGATGAGCCTTTTTCTATCACAACAAAGGCTGCCCAATGCCCATGGAATAAGGATCATGACCTGTTTTTGGTCGGTTTGCAAGGGAAGGTCCCGAAAGAAACTCCTAACAGCAACCTTGTATTCCTGATTGACACATCGGGATCGATGAACCAGCCCAATAAATTACCGCTTTTAATATCAGCCTTCAGCATGATGGTCAACCAGCTCGGTGATAAAGAGAAGGTCGCCATCGTCACTTATGCCGGCTCCGCCGGTAAGGTGTTAGATTCCACATCCGGAAGCGATAAACAATCAATCCTTGAAGCCATAAATAGGCTTTATGCCGGAGGGTCAACCGCCGGGAATGCCGGCATTCAATTGGCTTACACAATCGCTAAGGAAAATTTTATCGCCGGAGGGAACAATCGTGTAATACTCGCAACCGACGGTGATTTTAATGTGGGCGTTTCCTCGACCAGCGAACTGTCCCGGATGATCGAAGAAAAAAGAAAAGACGGAATATTCCTTACCATCCTGGGATTCGGGGACGGAAACTATAAAGACGGCCGGATGCAGGAATTGGCCGACAAAGGAAACGGGAATTACTATTATATAGACACATTGAAAGAAGCGAAAAAAGTACTGGTGAACGAGCTCGGCTCGACATTATTCACAATTGCTAAAGATGTAAAAATTCAGATTGAATTCAATCCTTCTCAAGTAAAAGCTTATCGTTTAATCGGCTACGAAAACCGCATGCTTAAGAAAGAAGATTTTAACAATGACACCAAAGACGCCGGAGAGCTCGGCGCGGGGCATACCGTAACCGCTATTTATGAAATCGTCAGAAGCGATTCCGGCGAACAGTTTGCCAAAGTCGACGACTTAAAGTATCAGGAGAAAAAAGTCATAAATAGCGATGAAACGATGACGGTAAAACTGCGCTATAAAGATCCCGAGGGAGATACAAGCAAATTGTTGCAACAAACAATTAACAAACAGGATATAAAAGACGAGCCTTCGGGTGATTTCAAATTCGCCTCCGCGGTCGCTGAATACGGGCTTTTGCTTAGGAATTCTAAATTTAAAGGCCTAAGCTCATATGAAAATGTGCTAAAAGCCGCCAAGGATTCCAAAGGCGAGGATAAATTCGGCTACAGGGAAGAATTCATTCAACTCGTCGAACAAACAAATACTTTAGACTCTCGCGCCGGTGCGGGAGGAATAAACTTTAAAGGCTCGAAATAACAATTAAGAAAATCATAAAAGGGCGGTCATTTGATCGCCCTTTTTTATTTGTTTTTATTCTTATCAATAAAATATCCAAGAAACGCTTTTAGGCCATAGAGCTTTCGCAAAACATCGCCCAAGCTTCGGATTGAAAGAAGCATTTTCCACATTTGCTTGGGGCGAAGATAAAATTCCTTCAATCCTTCGTCAATCAACCGGTCGATGTCAGCATTGCTTAATTGAGGATAGGAAAGAAGGGTTTTCTGCTCCCGCTCCAGGGTAAGCCATTCCCGCCAGTCTTTAGCAATCAAGTATCCGTTTTCCTTTGCCCATCGGTACATTTCAGTCCCCGGATAAACAGCGATTCCCGTTATTTGAACCGTATCCATGGGGATGGATTTAGCGAAATCAATTGTTTTCCTGGCAGTCTCTTTTGTCTCGCCGGGAGCGCCGATCATAAAACAGCCGTGGACGGTGAAACCCAATTCTTCCGCGCGAAAAGCGAATTTTCTCGCCATCTCAACCGAAACACCGCCTTTTTTTACCGCTCTTAAAGCCTCGTCATAGCCGAACTCAAATCCGACCATTAGCATACGGCATCCGGCCTGCTTCATTAAAGGGAGGAGTTCAAGGTCAGTATTTATCCGCATATTGCAAGACCAAGAGACTTTTTTGTTCAATCCTCGTCTAATTATTTCATTGCAAACGGCAATTACATGATCTTTGTTGGCGGCGAAAGTATCTGTTTCAAACATTATCTCCCGTATCTGCGGATGAATCTTTAAATCATATTCCATCTCATCACAAACTAATTTCGCGTCGCGCATGCGCAGTTTATACCCGTACATGGTCTGCGGGTCGCGGCAAAAGGTGCAAGCATTGTTGCACCCTCGGCCCGAAAACAAGGTCAAAAAAGGAAACTTTTTACCGGCATCCGGATACCACTCGGGTTTTATCAAATCCCAGGCAGGAAAGGGGAGCACATTTACATCTAAATCGTGACGCGGCGGATTATGGATAATATTTATACCATCCGTCCAGGACATACCGGGAATATTCTTAGCTTCTACTTTATTAGCTAGGTCAAGCAAAGTATAATCGTACTCGCGGCGCAAAATATAATCAACCGCGCCTCCGGAAATATTAAAAGTATCATCCGTTTCCGCGGTAACATGCTGTCCGACAAAAGCTATTTTGCAGCCGGTTTTTTCTTTAAGCGCCTTAGCATGTTCAATATCGTTAAAGATGGAAGGGGTTGTCGCATGGATAACGGACAACTCGGGCTTAAAATCTTCGACTATCTTATAGGTTTCCTCCGGAGATAAATTGCGTGCGGCCGCTTCCACAAAAATAACTTCATGCCCGGCATCCCTTAAAACCTGCGCTGCTATCAAGAGATACTCGGGATGGCGCTGTACTCTCCCGCGTGATTTTGCCGCCCAGCGGGCTACCCGGACAAAATCAGCTCCGTATGATGGATTTACTATGGCAACTTTTGTCTTTTTCATTCCGCATTATCCTAAACGTAAATTTTTTCATTTGCAAGAATATTTCTTTATTAAGCATTAATGGGATTAATGGGATTAAAATTTTGTAACACCAAAATGGTAATGTCCTAAATGACCAAAATGAAAATGTCCTAATCT
>JADFZM010000110.1 GCA_015232535.1 Candidatus Omnitrophota bacterium | reverse complement strand
CACGCCGATATGTTTGTCTATGACCTAATATATAATCCGCAGAAAACTCTTTTGTTAAAAATGGCGGAAGAAAATAAGGCAAAATCGGCGAACGGCCTGGGAATGCTTTACTTTCAGGGAATTTTGGCATTTGAACATTGGGCTCAAGGCGAATTGCCTATTCGCGTGAAGAAGGAAATGCGAAAAGCCCTAGAGGAAGGGTTAAATAGAAAGTGATACCGCAAAATATCTTAGCGTTTTTATTCTTTATTCTTGGTTCGATAATCGGAAGCTTTCTGAATGTCTGTATAGTCAGGATGCCGCAGGAGAAGTCTGTTGTTACACCGCGCTCGCATTGCGTTAAATGCAAGAATACCATTCCTTGGTTTGATAACATTCCCTTTATTAGTTATATATTGCTTGGAGGTAAATGCCGAAATTGCAAAGAGCCAATATCTTCCCGTTATATACTGGTTGAATTCATAACCGGGCTTTCTTTTGCCGGGTTTTATTTATATTTCGGTTTGGATAATTTATTGCTCCCGTATCTGTTTATGATGTCCTGTTTTATCGTCGCGACTTTTGTAGATTTTGAACACAAGATCATCCCGGATGAGGTCAGCGTCGGAGGGATGATTGCGGGGTTAATCTTCAGCCTGTTTATCCCTAATTTGCACAATGTAATTTCCGGGAATGAGGGCTTTATCCTTACGCATCTTAAATCCTTTGGCTTATCTTTTTTCGGGGTTTTGGTCGGCGGCGGGATCATTTATTTGATGGGCACTATCGGCGATATTGTTTTCAAGAAAGAATCGATGGGCGGAGGGGATGTAAAATTGATGGCGATGATCGGTGCCTTTTTAGGATGGAAGCTAGCTATACTTACATTTTTTATCGCCCCTTTCTTCGGAGCCATTTTCGGAATTATAGAAAAGATCAGGACAAAAGAAAGCGCTATAGCTTACGGCCCTTTTTTGGCATTGGGAGCTTTGGTAAGCTTGTTTTGGGGAGAGAAAATAATCAATTTTATTTTAAGCGGATACGGCGGGCTTATATAGCTGATGAGCAAAAGCAAACACTATACGGTTTGGAACAAAAAGAAGGGTAAAATAGTATCCGCAAAATACTTGAAGGGATCAAAGGGCGTTTCGATGCCTGTGCCGCAATGCCAAAACTCTTCGCAAATGATTTTGGCCGGAAAATTAAGTTCATCCATTAAAAATGCTGTCATGGATTAAATTAAGAAGCGGCGCGCAATATAAATTTGCGTAAAGAGAGATTAGGTTGTATATTTAAAACAGTTCCGATTTCCCCAAATTGACAACAAGACCCCGTTTGTGTTAGAATTTCCCCGCAAAGCTTACAAAGAAAGCATAAAAAAATGAAAAAAAGAAATATAGTCTTAACCGGGTTTATGGCCGCCGGTAAAACTAGCGTTTCGGCAATTATTGCGCGTAAGCTCAAAATGGATGTAATCGCAACCGATGATATTATTTCCCGGAGGGAAGAGATGTCTATAAGCGATATTTTCGCTAAGCAAGGAGAGGAATATTTCCGGGGACTCGAAAGAGAATTGGTTCGGGAAATATCGTCTAAAGAGGGATGCATTTTCGATTGCGGCGGAGGGATAATCTTGGATGAGAGAAATATCTACGATCTTAAATCCCGAGGCAAAGTTTTTTATCTTAAGGCATCTCCTGAGCTGATTTACGAAAGGGCGAAGCTGGATGATAAAAGGCCGCTTCTTAAGGTTAAGGACCCGATGGCAAAAATCAGGGAACTTTTATTGTTAAGGGAACCTCTTTATTCTAAGGCCGATCATACGATTTTAGTTGACGATAAAACTTTTGAACAGGTCGCTGATGAAATAATAAGGATCATAAAGAATGGATGAGAGAGAGGCGATTGTTGCTTTGAACGCTGTTTGCGGCTTGGGGAACGCCAGGATTCGGAAATTGATAGAAGTTTTTGGATCGGCGCAGACTATCTTTCGGTTAAAAAGGCAAGATATAGAGGCATCCGGGATAATTACGGATGAGGTCATCGGTAATTTATTAAGTTTTGACGCGGATAGCTTTATCAAGAAAGAGTTTCAGCTTTTAGCCAAAGCCGAAGCTGATTTTGTCGTTATAGGCGATCATGGTTATCCCGGAAATCTGAATAATATACCCGATAAACCGGCGGTGATTTATTTTAAGGGAATAATCCCCGAAACTATAGATATGTCTTTGGCCGTAGTCGGCTCAAGAAGCGCTTCTTTTTACGGGCTTAGCTTAGCTAAGGAATTCAGCTCAAGGTTGGCGGAATTGGGATTCGTAGTTATCTCGGGAATGGCCCGCGGGATTGATTCATCCGCGCATTGGGGCGTAATAAATTCCGGAGGAACGACTGTAGCGGTCTTGGGAAGCGGTTTAAATGTGATATACCCGCCCGAAAACAAAGATTTGTTCGAAAGGATCAGTGAGCAGGGTTGTGTTTTCTCCGAATTTCCTATGGCGGCAACTCCGCAGCCGTATAATTTCCCCAGAAGAAACAGGATAATAAGCGGCCTTTCTTTGGGTGTTTTAATCGTAGAAGCCGCGTTAAGAAGCGGGGCGCTTATAACCGCCGATTTCGCTCTTGAGCAGGGCAGAGATGTTTTTGCTATCCCCGGGAAGATAGACAATCCGACGGCAAAAGGGGTGAATGAGTTAATTAAACAGGGAGCGAAACTTATAACCTGTGTTGAAGATATCATTCATGAGCTAAAGGTGCCTTTGGTCAATTTAACCGCAACGGATAAAAAAGAAATTAAAGGGTTTACAAGCCCTGTAATTTTAGATAATTTATCAGAGAGCGAAATAGCTGTTTTTAACGTCATATCCACTGATCCGATACGTTTTGAGAATGTGTCGGAGGCGGCAAAACTGAATTTATCCGAAACTTCGGCGGCATTGCTTAATTTGGAGCTTAAGAAAATGATCAAGCAAATGCCGGGCAAAATGTTTGTAAGGTAAATTATGAGCAAGAAAGTAGTAATCGTTGAGTCCCCGGCTAAAGTTAAAACGATAAATAAGATATTGGGGAAAGATTTTAAAGTCCTTTCTTCCATGGGGCATCTTATCGACCTTCCTAAATCGATAATCGGCGTTGATATTGAAAATGATTTTGAGCCGAAATTTATCGTGCTTAGGGATAAATCCAAAATTCTTACGAAGCTAAAGAAGGACGTCGAAGGTGCCAAGGAAATTTACTTTGCCACCGACCCCGACAGGGAGGGAGAGGCGATAGGCTGGAATTTAATACCGCATTTGGGCGAGGGTAAAAAGATCTTTAGGGTGACTTTTCAGGAGATCACAAAAGACGCGGTTGAACGGGCTTTTCGCACTCCGCGAGACTTTGACAAGGCTTTGATCAACGCCCAGGTTTCCAGACGGATTTTGGATAGGATTGTGGGTTATAAAATAAGCCCGATATTGTGGAAAAAAGTCGGATCCCGTTTATCCGCCGGGCGGGTGCAGTCGGTAGCCTTGCGCATTATTGTCGAGCGGGAAGAGGAGATAAAGCGTTTTATTCCTCAGGAGTATTGGCAAATTACCGCCGAGCTTAAGAAGGAGGGATATGAAGAGATATTATCGGCCAGCCTTGAAAAAATTAACGGCGAAAAAGTCGATATCACTAATCAGGCGCAGGCCGAGGGAATTATCTCGCAGCTTAGGACAAACAGTTATTCTATAAGCGATGTTTCAAAGCGGGAAGTTAAACGGAATCCCAACCCGCCTTTTATTACCTCTACTCTTCAGCAGGAGGCTTTTAATAAGCTGCGGTTCAACGCCAATAAGACAATGATGATCGCCCAGCAGTTGTACGAAGGCATCGAGCTCGGAGACGGAGAGACGACCGGTCTTATTACATATATGCGCACCGATTCCGTCAATGTCTCTCAGGAAGCGCTTTTGAAGCTTCGCCAGTTTATTAAGGGTAATTACGGGGAGAAATACCTTCCCGAAGAACCGAATAAATATAAATCTAAAAAAAGCGCTCAGGAAGCACATGAGGCTATTCGCCCGGCTAGTGTCTTGATCGACCCCAAGGACGTCAGAAAATGCTTGGATGAAGACCAGTATAAATTGTACGAGTTGATTTGGAGAAGGTTTGTCGCCTCCCAAATGAACCCGGCGCGTTTTGAATATAAGCGTATCGAAATAGAATCGGGAAAAGCGCAGTTTGTCGCCTCAGGCTCCACTTTGATATTCGACGGATTTTTATCGTTGTATAACGATAACGAGGAAGAAGAAATTAAAGCCGACCTTTCCCATTATGAGACAGGCGATAATCTAAAGCTTATCGATATAAAACCTTCCCAGCATTTTACCAAGCCCCCGGCAAGGTATTCCGACGCTAGTTTAGTGCGGGCCTTGGAAGAAGCCGGAATCGGACGGCCGAGCACATATGCTTCAATCATCCAGACTTTGGTATTCCGTAATTATGTCCGGCGCGACAAGGGTTATTTCTTTCCCTCTGAACTGGGGACACTTATCTGCCAGCTTTTGGTAGAATATTTCAAGAAAGTAATGGATATAGGTTTTACAGCTCATATGGAAGAAAACCTCGATTTGGTGGAGGAAGGAAAGCTATCATCCTCCGAGCTTCTTCATGAATTCTATCTGCCCTTCAGGGAGGAGCTGGCTTTTGCGGAAGCGAATATTGAGAAACAAGAAGATTTTGTCGATAAAAAATGCCCACTGTGTTCCCGCCAGCTGGTTGTTAAATGGGGCCGGAGGGGAAAATTCTTAAGTTGCAGCGGTTTCCCCAAATGCAAGCATGCCCAAGCTATCACAACCGGAGTAAAATGCCCGTCGGAGAATTGCACGGGTGAACTGGTCGAAAGGAGGTCCGGCCGAGGGCAGATGTTTTACGGTTGTACCCGCTATCCCGATTGTAAATTTATCGCCAATGAGCTTCCTAAACCTGTGTAATGGATATGAACCGTTACGTTGAGAAGTTCGTTTCGTATTTGGAAGTTGAGAAGAATTATTCCAAACATACGGTTTTAAATTACCGCCTCGACCTCGAAGAATTCTTCCTTTTCGTAGATAAAACCCCAATTGAGCTGATTGACTACCTTTTTTTGCGTAGATATTTGGCCAGCTTGAGGGCTAAAAATCATAAACCTCGGACAATGGCAAGAAAAGTTTCCTCGCTGCGCAGTTTGTTCAGATTTTTATACCGTGAGAATTTTGTCAAGAGCAACCCGACGACACTTCTTATGTCCACAAAAATAGGCAAATCCTTACCCAAGTTCCTCAGCGAGGAGGACGCCTCAAAGCTGGTCGAGGCGCCTGACCTATTGAAATATGCAGGTAAGAGGGACCGGGCGATCCTCGAAACTTTATATTCTACCGGTATACGCGTCAGCGAGCTTGTGGGGATGGATGTTGATAACATAGACCTGATTAGCAATATTGCCAAGGTTTACGGAAAGGGGAAGAAAGAAAGGATAATCCCGGTCGGCGAGAATGCAGTTAGTGCGGTTAAGGATTATCTAGATAGCCGCAAAGAAAAGTCAAGAGCGCTTTTCTTAAACAGCCGCGGAGGAAGATTGACCGACCGGAGCATAAGAAACATAATCAACAAACATATTGTTGAAGCAAGCATTCAGCAGAAAGTTTCCCCCCATGTTATGCGCCATTCATTCGCGACCCATCTTTTGGACCGCGGAGCTGACCTGCGCTCCGTCCAGGAGCTTCTCGGGCACGTGAATTTATCGACGACTCAAATCTATACCCATATCACCACCGACCGCCTAAAAAAGGTGTACGATAAGGCCCATCCCAGAGCCTGACGAATTAATATATTATAAGTTAGTAAAAGTTTTTAATCGGGAGTATAATACAACCGCTGTTTTAAATTAATCCCTGTTACGGCTTCGCTATCACTAAAGGAGTTTCTTTGATCGTTATTTACGAATTAATATTAATATTCCTATTTATATTCTATATCCCTGTTCTTGTCGTTAAGCGCAAATTCCATCTAGGGTTATTTCAGAGGCTTGGATTTATAAACAAGTTTACAAAAATTTCTTTACTTAGTAAAAGAAATATATGGGTGCATGCTGTAAGCGTGGGAGAGGTCCTAGCTGTCTCCGGGCTTATAAAAAGCTTGAAAGATAAATTCCCGCAGTTCAATATTGTCTGTACGACGGTCACAAAAACAGGATTTAATATCGCAAAAGAGACGCTTAAGGATTCGGCTTTTATTTTGTATTCTCCGTTAGATTTCAGTTTATCGGTAAATAGGTATATAAGGGCCATCAACCCGGTAATATACATATCGGCTGAGACCGAAATCTGGCCGAATTTGTATCGATACGTTAATAAAAAAGGAGTTCCGATTTTGCTTATTAACGGCCGTATTTCGGATCGGACGTTTAAAAACTATATGCGGGTTAAAAAATTTATCCGTGAATCTTTGGAGAATGTTTTGTCTTTCAGTATGCAGACAGAACTTGACGCGAAAAGGGTAAGGGATCTGGGGGCAGAGGAAAAAAGGGTAGTTGTTTTAGGAAACCTTAAGTTTGATGCTGATATTTCTTCCGAGCCGATCGATAAAAGAACACTGGGATTTTCCGAGAGGGATATTGTTTTTGTAGCCGGCAGCACGCATCCACAAGAAGAGGAAATTATAATCGAAGTCTATCAGCGGCTGAAAGCTATATTCAATAATGTTTATCTGG
>JADFZM010000010.1 GCA_015232535.1 Candidatus Omnitrophota bacterium | reverse complement strand
TATCTGTATCAAAATGCTCATGCACTTGAATTCTTTCCAATAGGGTAACAGTAGTAACTTTATATTCCTTGATTAATTGAAAATACCTATTAAGCCAATTTTTAAGCCACATTTCAATGTATCCCCTATTTAGAAAAAGAGGCAGTAAATCCTGCTTAAGATTTTCATCATTCACTTTGTTCATCTTTAATGTTAATTTATCAAAAATTGTACGTATATCTTTTGCTTCCTTCACCCCTTTAGCTAATAGATAATCAAGGTCGGGAACTATTTTATTGTTCATATACCATAAAAGGTCATAGATATCCCTGCCCTTTTCTTCATAAATAGCTTTACCTACGCCTCTTGTCCCTCGCAAAAAAATCGCGGCAACTTTGCTGGCCATCAGCGTTGACATATTATAAGTCACAATAACAAAGGAAAGCTGATCATGGTTGATAGGCTGGCGTTCTATCGCGTGTTTTGGAGCGTTGAAATAATTAAGGTCTATTTTAATATGTACTTGATTTGAAGAATGCCCAAGGCTTAGATCTTTGCCAGCATTAAATTTAAGAAGCACGCCTCTCTCTGCAACAATTTTAGCTTTCAAGAAATCCGCATCAGTGTTATACGTATGAGCAAAATGATCTTCGATGTTTGTTTTGAGCTCTTCCAAGAAATTCTTGGTTATTTCCTCGGAAACCTCGAAGTCCAAATCAACCGACATGCGATCTAGGCCATGGATAATTCGAAGAGCAGAACCACCATACATAATCCATTTGTTATATTCGGTATGATGATAAATAAAATTAAGGACATAAAACTGAAGCTCTTCTTTAAGGGCATTTCGAAGGGTCTCGGCATCCAATCTGCCCTGTGGGGACAGATCATCAAGCTTTCTTTTTAATATAGCAATAATTTGTTCACTCATTGTTAATATGCCTTTTAATCATTATATGGAATTGGTCCCGTTCTTTATTGTCCATTTCATCAAAATCTATCCTCAAGTCGTCAATAACGTCTTTAATGTTTTTCAATTCAACTCCTCGGAATTGGCGAGTCCGGAAATAGAGTAAATCAAACAAAGCTTTTGCTGGTGAAGCAATAAAAAAATCAAACCTCACTTTCGATTCCGATAATAGAGGCAATTCAACCGATGCAATTTTCCCTCGTTTTAAAATAAAATTACCAAAAAGATTCTTGTTTATGGACTGATAGTCGAAATTTCCAGCTTTTGTCTTATAATTCCTTGTCACTTTTGGGGTAACGGAGATAACGCTGCGGATAGCTTCTGTAGTAAGATTGTAAAATTGTAAAGCAGACCATGAACTGACATATGAAGGTGTGCGTATAATGTTCGCCAAGTAAAAAGAATAAGAAATATCAGTTCTGTTTTTGTTGAAGAAATCGGTTGATACGTATAGCCCATTTTTAAGCTGATAGATTTCTTTATACTTTAGAAATCGGCTAATATAAGTATCTACCGTAGCGTCTGCAAGCCCTAATTGCTTACCAAGCTGATACAAGCTGTCTTTGCTAAAGTGGGGTAAAAGCTTTAATTGTTCTAATAAGTTTTTCTTGCTTTTCATATTTATGACATTAGTGTATCATAACTGAAACGCAGTGTCAATATCCGAAGAATGCCCTCCTCATTTCTCCTAAAATAATTTAGCTTCGTTGAGCTTGTCTCTAGAATTAGTCACAATAAATTTGCTCTATTCACATCGTAAAATAACCCCGGGATTATCCTCGTGCCAGAATCTTCCCGGAATTCCCTTCCTGAAATTACGGAAGCGAAATCAGTTGTCCCCTTTATAATTACCGATATCTGTTCTCGTTCCTGTTTTTAAAATCCCAGAGGCATCTCTATGGTAACCGGAAGAACAGCCTGTCGTCATTAAAGAGAAAAAAAGAAAGCTACTAATATAGAAATAAAATAACCTATTCATTACTAGCCCTAAACAATTCTTCATTAAGTTTCTTTTCTATCCAAGTTGCTTTACCATCAATAATATTAGGACAATTCCAAACTATCCCTTCTTCAATATCCAGAACCATGGCAGGCATTCTCAAATCAGCATCTTGCCACTCTAACATTCTGGCTATATATTTCTTTTTGGTCATAGGCTTATTTCCGTTCTTCCCCAAATCAACCATTACCCATAATGGAATCCCATCCTGTAGATTCTGACAAGTCCATATTATACCTCTATAACTATCTAAAACAATAGCTGGAATCCTTGTGTTTTTTATTGCTCTACCGTTCTGCATTATAATAATAAATCTGCCTTCCTGCAATTCATTGGAACTTTGCTCAGCCTTTAAAATACGATCCGGAGAAAACACAAGACTTACAGATAACAGGATTAAAATAAGAATGCGCTTCTTCATAACACCTCCTGGTATAATCCTCACCCGATATAGGGGTAAGGAAGGTTAATGTGTTAAAATAAATTTTGTAAAGACATCGTTTTGACTTTCCTCTCTTGATATTCTTCTTCTTATCATAATCAGGGTTATATTAACTATCTTTGCTTTTTACTCAAGCCAGATTGCTTATTCGCGTCCTCCGCGCGCCCTATTGCAATACCTATGAACTAATCGAGCATTGGAAGCTACGGTTTTCCCCCCTCTCCAATAAAATTCTATATGATCCACTTCGGAATCATCAACAGTTAAAATCCGCTGATTACAACTGGGGATAGCACAAGTAGAGTTTGCTTTAAAAAGCTGTTCCTTCAATGAAATACTAAAATTTCTACCCTCTCTATTAGGCGCACCTAGGACTTCTTTTAATGAATGAATCCATTTCTCAAAGCGAGTGTATACTTTTTCCCGACTGCTTGTGCTTATCAGAATTGAATCAATAAACTCCTGATCATGAGTCATCAGCCAAATTAGCTCCTCTCTTATCGCATCAGCCAAAGGCACAACCTGATTCTGGGCATATTTCGTAAAACCAAACATAATAACATCACATAAAGCTTGGTTAATCCTGCGTTCTTCCCAAAGCCCATTTAAATCTTTCTCTGTGCCCGGCATAAATCTCTTAAAAGCATTGCGCCCGAATACTGTTTTTGTTAATTGTACTGATTTCTTAAATACAACACGTAATTCCTTCTCATGTTCTGGAGTTAAATCCCTGTATTTCTCCATGTCTAAATTAAAGAATTGCTTCATGGGAGGTACATAATTCAGATAGGTATTGTGATAAAATGACAAGAATCTAAGTACTAGTTCTCGATCAAACATCCTGTTGTGAGGCTCCGTCAATCCTAATAAGAACATAAAGTCTTTATCTTCAGCCAAATCTTTTAGCAAGCTGTTGTATTTCCCCCGATAGATACAATTCCTCAATTCCTGATCATTCAATTTAAACGAACCTCTGTTCAATCGTTCAAATATCTCAAACTTTACTGCCGGATGAGATTGCTTCTCTATTTTAATAACCCTGATTGTATAATTCTCAAACTCATTCTGCAATTTTGCACTCAGATTCTGAAACTTCTTGCTATTTAATTCCTTAAAAATCTGTAAGCCGGTTAACTCTAACTCATTGTCTAAAAATCTAAATAATGATTTTAGTCTTTGCTGCCCATCAATAACTGAATAAGTTTCTCCTTGCTCTTCCGCTAAATAAATTATTGGGATTGGAACTTCTAGAAAGATAGACTCGATTAAACGGCTTGCTGTTATGTCATCCCATATATAAAATCTTTGAAACTCTGGGTCTAGCTTAAGATTTCCTCTTTTATTTTGTCGTGCTAATTCATAGATAGATGGATCGCCTTTATCTGAATATACTCTCTTATCTTTCAAATCAATCTCTATTGGTGCGTCATCTTCTTCAATCTCTAAAGATAATTGTGCATCCCCGCCATTCTTAGCTGTGCCCTGCTTAGAGTCCTTGCGCTTTCTCTCTTTAGGAGAGGCATCTTCTTTCTTGCTATACCAAATTGCATGAATGGGCTCGGCTTTAGGATTAGCCCTATAAAATGCTTTTGAAAATATTCTGTTGCTAATACTTAATCCCAACTTTGATTTCAAACTCAATATCAAATTTCTGGATTGAATTACTTGCTCGCCGAAAGATAGCTTTTGGAGTTCTGTTACATTGCCCAATTCAAAGGCTTCAATAATCATGAATCTATGATTTAAAGATACAACACTAAGATTTTCTAGGGGATTATAAGCAAAAAGTAAATCGTTCAATATCGAACCTGTTTTACCTGTAAGAGGGTTGTGATAACTTTCATATATTTCATTAATTTTTTTTATTTGTTCTTTCTCGGAAATGGTATTGAATAATTTGTCCAAAAGCCCCTTTAGAAGATTATCATTTTTTATATCTCTAATAAGCCTATACCATCTATTTTGGGTAATGCCCATGGGTTTGCAAACAGGCTCAACTCCAGAACCTTTAATGCCTTTTGCTTGTGAATCAAGAATCATGATGATTGGCGACATCACTTCTTCAGTAAGATCCCCCGTGCCATCCATAATCTTGTTTTTCCAAAAATCTCTGAACTTCGCACTTTGTCTCTCCCAAATTTCCCGAGATTTCTCCAAATCGCAGGATGCAATATATTCATCAAACAGTTTTTTTAGTTCAGCTATGTCGACCATATAATATTGCTCCTAATATTAACTATTCATATATCAGATGTTTTTCTATTATTCCTCATTTGCATGCCCTTATTTTAGATATTAAAAATTCATTAATCAACAAAAACATACGGCATCAGATTAAAATTAAAGAATATCCTTATCTCTCATTTAAAACTATTTCACCTGCCAAAATTCTTTGGTATCAATATCCATTATGGTTAAATATTCACCAAATCCGGCGCCCGTGTCGATCATCCAGACATTACAAAACCTGATCGGCGTCTTTTTGCAATAAATCGTGGTTGGGGTATGCCCGACAAATATTTCTTCATACCCGCCGAACTTCCACTCCGGGCATGTTCTATGAAGTCCTCTCGCGGCAATCACCAGCGCACGATCCCAGAATAACATTTCATTCGGAGTTTCTTTTACGCCGCGATCGGTATCAAACCCGGCATGAAGAAATAACCGATTATTTTCTATAAACCATAAAGGCGCTTTAGCAAGCAATCTAATATGATCCTTCGGCATCCCAATGCCTTTATAAGAAAAAGCTGTTTCAGCTCCCCCTTGCTCCATCCATTCTTTGACGGGATTTCCATTGATAGCCCAATCCAACGTCCAGGCGTCATGATTCCCCAATATATATACAAGATTCTTTATTGTTAACAATTCGTCGATACATTCCTTAACTTTTTCCCCTCGGTCGCAAACATCACCAAGGCAAATCAACCTATCCTGTTCTTTATCAAAAGCCGCTTTCTCTAAGCATTGCAAAAATGCTTTATAAGCACCGTGAATATCTGAGATAACAAAGGTTTTCATAGAATACACATTTTCATTCTTTTATCTGACATAAAAGCTTACGCCCGTACTGCGCCCTAAATTATCCGCGCAGGTCAACTGATATTGCCCGGGGTGCATTTCCCAGAAGAACTTCTCTCCGGGCAAAACCTTGCTCAAGAATTGACCATTTAAAAACCAATAAAGCTCGCTGGCGCCCATACCCGGCTTTGCGCTAAAGGGAAGCTCGGGAACAATATTTTGAGGTCCAGAAATAAAATACTCTGCTCCGCCCGCAGGCGAAACAATATTAGGTTTATCTTGTTCTCTTGGTGTTAAAGATTTCGTTTCAGGCGCATGGGAATTCTTAACAAACAAATCTTTGCCACTGCGAACTTTCACTGTTTGCGGCATATCAAACCACGGCGCCTTCTTATTCGCATACATCCAATCAAAGATCTTAAATGCAACCGGCGTTGCCGATTCTAACCCGACCAATGCTTTTGAAGAACGTCCTGAAAAATTGCCCAACCATACACCAATTGTAAACTCTGGATTATAGGCAAACGTCCATGCATCTCTCTGCCCATAAGATGTTCCTGTTTTAAAAACAACCTTAGGCGTTACTTTTTCATTGCGATAAAGCCCAACACTTTCTAATCGAGATGAATCTGATAAAATATCGGCGATCAGATATGCAGCGCCTTCAGAAACAACTCGACGGCCGACATCAATGCTATTTTCTTCAACAATCTTATATGGCTTATAAACCCCAAGCCTGGCCAAAGACGCATAAGCATTTGTTAACTCTAAAAGTTTTACTTCCGGCGATCCTAATGTTAAAGAAAGCCCATACGCTTCAGGATTCTTCTTTAAGGTGGTAAGTCCATCCTCTTTTAGCAAATCATAAAGCTTCACATATCCAACATTATCTAAAACTTCAACCGCCGGGATATTCAAGGAATCAACCAAGGCATCACGCACGCTTACCATCCCTCGAAATTTTTTATCATAATTTCGTGGCAAATACTCAGAATAACGAGACGCTGAATCATCAATCTGTGTTTCGGTTGAATACATCCTACTATCAAATCCCAAAGCGTAAGTAAAAGGCTTTAACGCTGATCCCGGACTTCTCCCGCTTAAAGCTCCGTCCACCTGACCAAAATCATTTTTGGAAAAGAAATCCGCAGATCCGACGTAAGCCCGGACTTTTCCAGTAGCGTTTTCAATAATAACGATTGCGCCGTTAGTAACGCCACTGTCCCGCAATTTATCTACAGAAGACTTAAGCACGCCCTCTGCAAAATGCTGAATTTTAGAATCAATGGTAGTGGTAATTTCAGAATTGTCAGAAGCTTTCTTCGCTATATAGGCGAAATGAGGAGTTTCAAACGGAAACGAATACGAAGTTTTAACAACAGGATCTGCTTTTGCTAGATCATAATGTTTCTGGTCGATATATCCTGTTTGAAGCATGCATAAAAGAACCATATCTCGTCGCTTTTGTGCTCTCTGTGGGTAACGATCCGGCCTTAAACGTGATGGTGATTGCGGCAAGCCAGCCAGTAGTGCACTCTCAGAAAGAGTTAAATCTTTTGGGCTTTTATTAAAATACTTCCTAGCTGCTGCTTTAATACCATGAACATTGCCACCATAAGGCGCGAGCTCAAAATACATCTTAAGAATTTCATCTTTTGAGTACAACGTTTCTAAACGTATGGCGTGAACAGTTTCAATCAATTTATTGAGATAATTTCTATGGCGGTTTTCTAAAAGCCTAATTGTTTGCATGCTTAAAGTTGATGCCCCAGAAATAACCCTGCGATTAGAAATGTTCTGCCAGACCGCGCGAAAAATCGCACTTAAATCAACACCATGATGTTTTTTAAAATCCCTATCCTCCGCAGCGATTGTCGCATTAATAAAAGACGGATTGATTTCATTTAATTGGACAGGCAGAAGCCATCGACCGTCAACATTTGTGAAAGCATGCAACGTCTCTCCATCTTTATCATAGACAATCGTGGAGTAATGAATGTTCTTAATAGTGTCATATGGAAACGGGAACGCAGCTAATATCCCAACGTAAAGCAGAATACTTGATAAAACAACTGCCCCCGTCACCTTAAGAGTAAAAGATACTTTATTATTTAAGAATATTGTTTTCATTACTCCCCAATTTTTATATTTCCTTGTCCGCTTATGCTGTAAACCTTCGGGTTATACATCAACTCCGCTTTAATAGCTGGCAAAATGAACTCGCCCTTATTGACCGCTCTGACAACATAGCGGAAATGGCACTTCCCATTAGCGTCGGTAAAAAGCACTAGACGATCATCACGAATATCCATGTGATCGGGCTCAATTATGCTCCCTTGAGGCCAATCAATTTTCTCAGCTGTGCTGATTCGAGGATTCTCGATCTCAAAACCCGCAGGCAGAAGATCTTCAATAACTAGATTCTTTAACTCATTATTTGTTTGAATTGCAATATCCACCATCAAAACATCCCCTTGCTTGAGATTCATCATATCAACCGGCTTGCCGTCTTTATAAAGGAACGTTCTTCTGACGACCAGACCGTAATCTTTCTCCTCAACTTTATCAGAAACAGGAACTCCTTCAGCGCTCCAATAATAATAGGCGCTGCCTTTCCCTAAAACATCAATACGGATTTCTTTTCCGCCTAAATCCAAATCAGTTAAATCCGCATTCGACTTATTATCAAAATCCATAACCTTGTTACCATCTACAAATATTGATCCTTTAAAATCAACTTCTTTGTCTTCCATCAACTTAGCATATTTGCCAAGCGCAATAAGCGCCATACCGTTTTCTTGAGTTGTTCCCCATCGCCCGTCCTTCATAGAATCTTCAATGCGCTTAATAAGAACCGGAACAAACGGACTATTCGGCGCCGTATCCAAATAAATAGACAAAGCCAAAGCCTGTTCGCGGACATAGGAATTAAGATTGCCGCTTTGATCATTCTCGACTTTTGAATCATCCAATCCTTGAGCTAGAATTTCATCGACAGATTTCCTGTCCCCCATAATCGCTAACGCACCTGCAATATGAAAACGTGAATATTCAGGAAGGTCGTTAATTTTCTCTTGAAGTTTACGAATCCATGACGATTTAACGCGTCCTGCCTTTGCAAGAACATAAACGCTATATGCTTTTGCTTCTAAAGTAAAATCATCTTTTGATCCAGATAAAATAGTCTCAAGATAATTGAGTCCGGCTGTTTTAGCAATGTAAGGAACCGCGTAACCAGCCTTATCAGCCTCAACTAAAAAATCCATAGCATAAGCGCTTCCCCATAGATATTCTGCCCTTTCTCCCGGCCACCACGCAAAACCACCCCTTGATGTCTGCATAGATAAAACACGTTCAATACCCGAATTAATAATATTTGTTATGGCTTCGGGTTTATACTTTAAGGAATCAACCTTAGCGGCGAGATTCTTTAAATAAAGCAATGGATAAGCCGTCGAGGTTGCTTGCTCAACACAGCCGTAAGGATACTGTAAAAGGAATTTAAGCCCTCCAGCAAGCTTTAGCGTCGGCAAAGGCTGAATAGACAAGTTATATTTCCCTGTCCCAACAATCCAATTCCCCGGGACTTTAAAAGAAGCTTGGTTTCCGGCTTTGACTTCTCCAACTCCTGAAGTAGACGTCCATGAAACCGGCGGTCTTATAGGAATTTCAAATGACCGCATAACTTTTTTATCACCCATCATAGCTGAAATCTTGATCTCTCCTTTTTGCGGCACAACTGGTGATTTAAGACGAAACGATACCAGGCTTTGTCCGGCGTTCTTTACATCCACGTCAACTGTCTTTTCTCCTTGAATCTCAAAACCAGCCGATGTTTCAACAGAAACGGAAACTTTTCCATCTTGACCGGTGGTATTAAAAATTTCGACTGGTAAAATAAATTGATCATTCATTGATAAAAATCGCGATAAAGTTGGCACAAGCATGATCGGTGAAACAGACTTCACATCTCCTTCTGCGTTACCGAATTTTGAATCCCCTGCGGCAACGACCATGTATTTAAGTGTTCCGGTAAAATCCGGGATCGTAAACTCAACCGATGCTTTACCTTCTGCATCCGTCACCACATTGCTTTGCCATAGAGAAATAGGATTGACTCTCTTGGCATTAATAGGATTGACATGCTTCGCATCATAACCCGATTTATCACCGCTAGGTGATGAGTCAGCCCCGACTTTCTTATCCGTAAACTCCGGAACAAGAAGCGAATAAATATCCGCGGTTAAAAATCCATTGGCCTTTTTACCATAAAAGAAATCAAACGGCTTCGGGGTTTTAAATCCAGTCAAACGTAATATGCCATCATCGACCAAAGCAACGGATAATTCCATTGGCTCCGTCGTACCAGATCCTGAAATATTGAGCTTGATCTTCTGCCCGGGCTCAACCTTTTCTGGAACATCTACAGCAATTTTTACCTCGTTTGATGAATTATCCATCATCAAAGGCGCTATCCCAAAACCACGATGCGCGCTCCAGCGGTCTTCATACGCTACCGGCCGGATAACAGAAACGGCGCAATAAGCGTTTGGCTGAAAGGTTACATCGACAGGAATAGAGATTTCTTGAGTGAGGCTGGTAAGATCGATTGAATTTATATAAACCTGCTTATCTGTTGAACAAGTGATCAAGGCTTTTCCCATAAACGGTGACTTGATTAAAAGCTTAGCAGTATCACCCACAGCATATTTTTCTCTATCAAACTTTAATTCTATTCTATCCGGTCGCTCCATCGCCCAAGGCTGAGACGATGTAGGGTCCGAAACATAAAACTTTAAACTCACGGTATGTGAAGAAGCATCAACGCCGCTTATTCGAACGATGAAATCGCCATAATCCTTTGGCGTAAAGCTATATGAACCTTTCTCGCCGTTAGACTTAATTGTTTCTTCTGACAAGGGTTCTTCTTTGCTCTCCGTGATGTAATTAAACTTTCCGTTTTCATCTTTCTTAAGGATAGTATTCCAAACGATCTTACACACCTTAACTTTAAGATCACCTGAAACAATCTGGCTTTCATCAGAAGAAAGCGCGACATAATCAAATTTCATAGGCTCATTAGCTAAACCAAAACCTTCCTTCTCTTGGCGAATGCCAATATAATAAGGATAAGGATCAACTTTCTTTACCTCATAATTGGTTACTGCCCGTCCACCAAATTCTTTAACAACTGTCTTAATCGCAACTTCCGTCGATGATGGGACACTAATATCTTTAGGAAGATTAACTGTAAAAAGAGCCTGCCCATCTTTATCCGTGACGCTTTCTCCAACCTCAATAGTCTTGGGCGTATATTCTTTTGTATCATCGGTAAAAGAAAAATCTTTATAACCTTTTGGTTCAAAGTTAATTGGCTTCAGTTTATAAGAAACTGAAACGTTTCGTCCCACAGCCGGTGCACCAAAAGATTCCTGTACTTTAACTGTAAGAGGTATGGCTTCAGAAATCTTAAAACGATCCTGCGAAGTTTTGACAACCACTTTGAGATTATCCGGAATAAATTCCTCAACGTTAAATTTCATAGAACCAAGCGACTTATCATTGCCCGGTAATAAAACATTCGCTTCGTACGCCCCGGTTAACGCGTAATCAGGGATATCGATATCCAGATCAATCGTTCCAAACTTCGATAATACTCCCGACAACTTCTTGAATTCTTTATCATCCGGGCGCATAATTACAACCGAAACCGGGAAACTTTCAGGAAGGGTAACTCCCTTTCCTCTTATAATTGCGCGCAAATGAATTTTCTCACCAGGACGATATATGCCACGGTCTGTATACAAAAACGCTTCATAACCGCTAGAAAGATATGGCCGGCCTTGTATATCAAAAGCAGTTTCCGTAAGAACATTCTTCTCAATCTCTAAAAATGAACTATCCTTATCATTGGAAGCCGTAATAACAAACGGCTTCTTATTTCCCGAAAAATCCACATCCTTAAATTGAACGATTCCCTTCTCATCCGTGACGCCTTGATAAAGAAGCTGATTGGTTTTACTGAACACTTTAACCGTCGTATTTGAAATTGGCGATGTGTCGGCTAATGAACTAAGCCACACTAAAAGTTCAGAATCCGATTGTTTAGCAACAATGCCGATATCAGTCGCTAAGATCAACTTGGAAGATTCACCGTAATAATTTGTGTCTGCATTAGCAATAGTTAAATAATAAAGGCCTCTTGATTCCGTCGGCAAAAGCTCCTTAAGGTTAATAAATGTTTCTTTGATCTGATTTGGCTCTTTTGTTGTGAGAGAAAACTCTTTTTCAAATACATCCACCCCAAGATCATCTGGGAATCTGTATTCGTTCATATTGTTTAGCATGTAGACAACATTGTTATCATAAACTTTATGCGCCTTGAATTTCAATTTATCTAAATTCACATATTCAACAGGAATAGTCTGTTGGCCTTTAAGCGACATATACATGCCTGGCGTCTTAAAATAAGCAGTCGGATCATAATCAGAGATCGTAACGGTCTGTTCATAATCTTCGCCCAACTTGCCACCCTCCGTAGAAGGCATTCCTTTTAAAACCGTCACCGTATAAGTGTTGCCGGGCTTAAAATCTCCTTTGAGCTTGATCCCAGAATAATCAGTCTCTATAAAAAAATTCGTCTCCGGCTTAACCTCGACATACCCCTTAATTGCTGCTGGATCAACGGATTTATTAAGCTCTATAGAAATTCCGGCCTCAGCACCAGAAACCGTAGGCTCAATCTTATTTACCGCGAATCCCAATTGCTCGACATAATTCTGCACAGACTTCCCCATCTTAAGGAAAGGCAGTGTGAATCCGGCAATTTTCTGCTGAACAATTTTAAATAAGCTTGCATCTCCTCTGCCCTCGACGATTAAGCTGATCTTCATTAATCCGGCGATATTGATGGCCGCAAATAGCACCGTGATCCAAACCCATTTCTGCTTTAAGATATTCTTCATTTTCTGCTCCTGTATTTTAATATTTTCTTTAAACTCTTCCTTCTTTATCGACATCCCGAGTCCGCATTTCGACCGATCTTGCTGATAATTCTATGCGATCCCAAAGGCGTTTTATTGCTTCCGGACTTATTTCCAATTCCATATTTTGATGTCGAAATAGGATACTCTTTAATGATTCGGCCGCCTTCCCGCAGGCATAGTCGTTGCTTTCTTATACTAACTTTAATAAATCGTTTTGGGTGTTGTTTTTTATCCATAAAATAAAAAACCTCCGCAGTATTACGACCACGAAGGTTTTACTTTTTAATTTCTGGGATTTCACCCGCGACACACGACTTATTAACAAAACTAAATCTAACAATATTTATCATTTAATCATTCCAAAGATTATGTTCAAGAAAATATTGTAGCTGCTTCTCTGACTCTTTAAGTTTAGATTCTAAATTGCCCATCTTTTCTTTCGGCGATCCAATTAACTTTGCATTTTTTAATTCGAGCTTGATATTATCCCTCTGTAATTTAAGTCCGTAACCCTCTAATCGCAAAAGACTATTAGGAATACCAATGTAGTTTTCCTCCGAATTGGGGTCATATTTTTCGCCCTTATCCAATCTTTCAACTGCATCCCGTAAAAACTTTAAAGCGTCTTTGAAACTATCATATGTTAAATCCTGTTCTTGAATAATAAATTCTGGAGCCTTTAACCCTGTTTCTTTTACATCTTTCTTCGTAGAATTGCCTGCATAACAAAAAAATGTAATCAAGAAACATAATGAGCTAAAAATCAAAAATATTTTAACAACTTTTGAAAACATATCTCCTCCTCTAAATTTCATTAAGCATCTTCCTTAATTATTATTGTTGCTCAAATCAATAGCGTTGAATCAGTGATTAAAAGCAACGTTGCCTTAACTCTCACGGAATAATTCCTATTCTTCTAAGGATAAAGCTTTTCCTTTAGCAAAATATTTTTCAGCTTCTTCTTTGTTTCCTAATTTTTGGTAAATACATCCTAATCTGTTATACGCATTAATATAATCTGAGTCAAGTTCAATAGCCTTCTTACAACAAATTATTTCGTCTTCTAATCGTCCTTCATATCCATGGGCAAGTCCAATAAAAAAATGTGAATCCGCATCATTAGAGTCTATTTTTAAAGCTTTTTTTAACCGTAAAATAGCATCTTTGTATCGTTTGAGTATAATATATGTAAAACCTAAAATTTTATAACAAGCGTTATCTGTTAAACCCATCTCGATTGCCTTTTCCCATGCTAAAATTGCTCTATTGAATTTCTTCAAGCCGAAATATGAAAATCCCATTTTCCCATAAGCTTCTTTATGGTTAGGCCATCTTTTTATTATCTTTTTTAATAATTCCAAAGCATCTTCCTCTTGCCCTATAGAAGAATATGAATCCGCCCACATAGAACACGCCTCTTCAACAAACAAAGGGTCAATCTTCTTTGCCTGGTTTAATGCCCAAATAGTATCGTTATATCGATGTAAATGATAGTAACTAACCGCAAGGCCATGATATGCGAAAGAATATTCAGAATTTAACTTTAAGCAACTTTTAAAAGAATTTATTGATTCTGAAATACAATTTAATTTTAAGTATGCATTACCAAGAGACCATAAAGCATCTATATGTTTAGGATCAATACGGAGAACATTTTGGAGGATCTTTACTTCTTCCTTAAAATTTTTCATATCACGAAGCTTTTTGCTTAGCTTCATCATCTTTTTAATGTTTTTGTGTTTACTATTTAACATGGAAAATTAAAATAGGAAGCAAGATTACTCCTGCTGTCCTTTTACACCACCGTACGTACGGTTCCGTATACGGCGGTTCATAAAGGTTTTAAGAGTCCCCCAGTTTCGTCATGAGGTTTACTAATCCAAGTTTGTTGAAGTAAGTTATCGGATACGCATGATTCATATGCGATGCTCCGGCGTTCCCCCATGCCCCTCGTCCGTTCGTTGCGGATTCCCAGGCTCGTTGTTTATCGAGTCCTTGTTGCATCAGCCGCTTGCCTCGTGTCTTTGCACGCTTCATCTGACGCCATAGAATACAACGCAACTTCCGCCGTATCCAATAGTCCAACTCTTCCAGAATCTTCTTAACCCTCGTGAAGCTAAAGTAATTACTCCAGCCTCGTATGACCGGATTCAGTTCCTCTGTTATGAGTCGTCCTATGTTACGCCCCCGCCCACGTCGGAATATCGCCCTTAGCATATCCTTTAACTTTCCAATGGACTGTATCGATGCCCTCAATCTCGGCTCCTTGTCCATCGTCATGGTATATCCCAAGAACTTCCTCTCCCATGGCCGGCCAACAGCACTCTTGGCTTCGTTGACTTTCAACTTTAGCCTATTGCTCAAGAATAATGTTACGGATTATTTTACCCGTTCCCCAGGTCTTTTCGCATGCGCATAAAGGAGGTTTCTTAGATTTCGCTGATTATTAGTTTCTATCGACGGGGTCTAGGAGGATGACAAATTATCTTTGCTCTTCGGGGGAAATAAACTTGTCGCAAATATCTTTAGCTTTGACCTTTTTCTTCCAGCTGTGCGTGAAATAAGCGGTAAAAATATTCTTTTTTCTCCATCAATCTTTTTAAGCTTCCTGATTCGGCAATCTTGCCATCTTTTAAAACAATAATATTATCAGCCAAGGAAATTGTGCTAAGGCGATGCCCTACAATAATTGTTGTTTTATTTTTTCTTTCTTTTCTAAGTATTTCTAAAATCGTTTCTTCAGTTTGACTGTCAAGATTGCTTGTTGCCTCATCGAAAATAAGAACAGGGCTGTTTCGCGCCAATGCCCGTAAAATAGCAATTCGCTGAATTTGCCCTTCCGAGAAGTTGCTTCCCCCCGAAAAGACATTCGCCAAATACTTCTGGGGCAAGTTATCAATAAACTGAAATGCTTTTTTCTGCTGAAACATTTTTTCCACTTGCTCCAGAGGGAAAGGCCCTCCCATGGTTATGTTATGAAAGATACTCTCGTTAAAAAGATGCGGCCTTTGAAAGACTGCCGAGATATTTTTTCGCAGAGACAGCATGTCAAGCTCTTTGAGAGAAACATCATCAAAAAGAATATCCCCGCTGTCGATCATATAAAACCCGCAAATAAGTTTAGTCAAAGTGCTTTTCCCAACACCCGTTTCCCCAACTATAGCAAGAATTTCTCCCGGATTAACGATGAAATTTATATTTTCTAAAATATTTCTCTTCTTGCGATAGCCAAAACTAACATCTTTAAATTCGATCTTTCCTTTCATCTCTTCTACTATTTTCTGACCACAAAATGCCTTATTTTCTAACTTGATTTCACAAATAGCATATATTCGTTCAATCGCAACCAAAGCGTCTTGAACCAGAAAAAAGACATTGGAGCTTCGCTGAATCGGGCTTACGACAAACGCGACCAAGCTAAAGAAAAACATCATTTCTCCCAGAGTTATTTTGCCTCCGGAAACAAGCATGGCGCCATGGGAAAGCAAGAAAACTGTAAGAAGAGACACTCCCAGCAAGCTCATTGCTGAAGACACTGTTAAGAGAATATTTAAATTGAAATTACTTTGGATATATTCCTGCGTTTTCTTTTTCAATCGTGAAATAAAATGTTCTTCTGCTGAGAATATTTTGAGTTCGGAAATTCCATTTAGAGCATCAATAAAAGAACTCGCAGCCTCTCCCGTTTTCCCCATATAAATCCCTTGTTGTCGGCGGATAGGAAGACTGAAAACAAAAATCACAAGAATTAGGACAGGAATAAATGAAAGGACCCACATTGCCAACTGAGCATTATAAAAAAACATTACGGTAAAAGCCGCTATCATAAAAATAAAATCACTAAACAGGGAAACTAGGCTTTCGCTAATTGCAATCCGAATCCTCTGGATATCAAGCATCCTGTTGTAAAGATTCCCTGTTGAGCGAACCTCATGAAACTTGAGCGGTAGCCTAAAAATATGGTCAAAATATTTAAAGAGATTATTTTCTTCGATCTCGCGACCAATGTGACTTTGAATCCATCCTCGGAAGATGATTAAAATAAACTGAAAGAAATATATTGAAATAAGCAAATAAGTTAAAGCGGTTAGCGCAGAGACCGTTTCTTGGGGAATAATATTATCAATGACAACCTTAACAAAATAGGATGAAGCCATCCCTGCCAAAGACAAGAAAACAGACAAAACAAGAATCCAACGAAGCAAAGGAAGATATTCCAAAATAATCCGGCAAAATAAACGATAAGCGGGAATAGTCACAACAGCCTTTTTGAACGCTTGCGTTGGCATAAATTCCACTAAATATCCGCTCCATTTTTCCTGAAACTCCTCTTTGCTTTGGACTTCTATTCCGCGAGCTGGATCTCCGATAACAATAAAACCATCATAGACTTCATAAACAACAACAAAATGGGCAATTTCACCGCCATAATGAGCAATAAACGGCCATTCTATTTCTTTCAAAGCAGAATAAACGGCTTTGGCCGGATATCCATCTAACCCGATTTCCAAGGCAGCCGCTTTTAAGTCCCAGACGCTTTGCCCCATTTGATGCACTTGGACAAGCTCGTTGGCCTGTTCCAAATTCATATAATATCCATAATGCCGGGCAATAGTCGCAAAACAGGCCGCGCCACAATCATTCTCGTCGCTTTGCAAAATGCAAGGATAGCGTCTTAAAAAAAGATATTTAAGATACAAAATATGTTTCTTTATCTTCGTTAATGTTTTTGGCATAGACTTTTTACTATTTTTCGCACAGATAATAATTATACCATCAATGGCTTTTGAACTTTATTTTTTTTATTTTTACTGATTAGACAATTACAATGGACAGTCCGGCAGGGGAGCATTTGTTTCTTGTCTCTGTGGGCTCATTTTGTAGTGTTGATATAACTGTTCAATTTGATCTCTGATTTGGTTCAGTTGCGGCAAGCAAGACGCATTCTTCTTGCCTCTTTTCATTTCCATATTCTTTTTGGGACACCCCCCCATACATAAAGGCAGAATTTTGCATTCAACGCAATCCGTGTTTTCAAAAGGGCTGTAGTTATCCCATTGCGAAATCCTTTCATTAACCGAACCCCGGGGAATAATGTTCCCGACAACTTCGGACTTCATTCCACAATGATCCAGACATTTGTATAAATCACCCTTCCCGTCAACAATAAACACATTTTCTTTGATAACACCACAAGGGATCATTCTCCCAGGCAAAATTCCAAGTTGTGGCTTTAGAATAAAGAAATACTTATTGTTATACTTATGTTGAACCGCCAAGATTAATCGGAGAAATTCCTCATAACTGTAATAGTTGTTACCCCGAGAGTCCGGTTTATTGTTCGTCGGAGTAACCAGGCCAAAGCACACGTTGAGCAAAGTATTCTTTATTTTGTCCGGAAGAATCCTGCTATTAATCAAATCGAATAAAGGTTCCAAATCTCCAACGCGGTTTAGATTCCTTTTGTCAACGTTAATGCGCAGTCCAACACTTATCCCTTCTGTTAAATTAACAAAATCAACAAAGTTATTAAAGACTTTATAAAACGTGGGTTGCCCATCCTTTAAGAAGCGCCTTTTATCATGAATTTCAGCGGGTCCGTCTATGCTAAATTGAACTCCTTTTATGCAAAGCGAAGATAATTTATCGCGAATAGGCTTTTCAAGCAAGAATCCGTTTGTTATTAGAATAGCAGAATATTTAACGTTATTTTTTCTGCATATTTCCATTAAGAGAAAGGACAATCTTTCAATTGTTGGAAAATTTAATAAAGGTTCGCCACCAAACCAAGTTACATCTAAACGTTTATATTGTTGAACATGCTGATCAATAAAACGTATTATAGACTCTTCCGTTTCTTGATTCATTTCTGCAGGACAATGGCACTCGTAACAATAAAGACAAGAAAAGTTACACTCAAGCGTAGGACATATGACCATCGCGAGTGTTTCGGAATCCTGTTTTGCTTTTTCAAACTTATTTCTTAAATACTCTATCTCGCTAAAGTCATCATCTATTATAAATCCCTGGCCCCAAAGCTCCTTAATCCATTCTTCTTTACCGCAATCATCGCATCGGCTATTGGAAGACAAAGATTCTATCCGGCAATATTCTTCCGGACGAAACTCCGCGAGAGCCATTGTTAAAGTGTTAAAAAGCAATGTGCTCCCATAATGAGGTATCGCTATATTAAATTGTGAAGCTTTCATGTTTAAATGAACCCATGGTCTTATAACAAATAAATAATTCTGATAAAACCACGGAACTATTGCCAAACTTTAAATGCAGATTACAACTCTTGTGCTATCTTTTAGCGCAGAACCACCCTCAACATTTGCTCAACTCTAGACTTTGCTTTGGCGGACTGAAATCATCCGGCTGCAATTTTAAGAGAATACTCTTATAATTACACAATTCCTTTTTTTGTTCTCGCTGGCTTTAATCTAGCATTTATAACGGTTTTAATTTTATTTTGTTTGTGACACGCTTATGGTTTATCCAAACAAATGACCACTCTTGTGCTGTCTGAAGGCGCTGATCCTCCTCCGCAATTCTCGACTCTAATTTTATTTCCAGATGATTGAGTAAATCCTGCAAAAATTTGAATAGAATCATCTTCCAAATAAACAATTCCCTCTTTTGTTCTGGTTGGTTTTAATTGGGCTTTCATAATTGTTTTCATTTGCCGCTCCTTTCTTCTTAACAAATAAGAAATTAAAAAAACCGAGCCACCAAATATCATGTCTTTGGCGGCTCGGCTGTCATTAGCAAGAAATCACTACTTCTTTTTTGTTTCGGTCTATCCGAATTCTACTTCGAACGGCCCGGCGATCATAGGCGATTTCAATCTCTTTACCTTTAGACCCGAAGCTTTGCGTCCCTATCTTTCAATAGGTTTGCCTTTTTCAATTCCTACTTGAAAGATACCATATCTATCGAATGAAATAAGAGCCTTGGGGCCATTTTGCGAAAACGGTTTCTTGAATTTCGTCGATTATTAGCTTTTGTCGACGGGGTTTAGCAGGATAAACAAATTCGCCTTTGGGCTTGGTTTGAGAAAAATATTGGGCTGGTTGACTTGAAGGAACTTTTTACATAAAGAAATAAAAAGCCCGTATCAATTAAGATACGGGCTTTTTAAAGACCAAATATTCAATCAATAATTAATTGATCGAATATGATAGTTTATCTATCTTCTCCCGCGGCATTGTTTTTTCCACTCTTGAGAAATCCTTGAGTGAATTGCCTTTTTCTAACCCCAAAAGCAAAGGCAAGTTTTGAACCGGCATAATGTTGATAATAACCGGAATAAACCCTTCTATCTGCATGTTTTGGATCTGCTGCATATTAATCGGCAAGGGAACACCATTGCCGTCTCTTTTAATCTGCATGTCCAATAATGCCGGGTTTAAGTTTATACCACCGACGTTTCTCTCTTGCCCTTTACCTCCCATCATTGCCGGATCGGTTTGCGGCAATAAAGATTTGAAAAAATACAGTTGATCCCGAATTGTATAAAAGAAATAGCTTTTATCTTGATTTTGTATAACCCAAGGCCTAATCAAATTCTCGATACGTTCAATTAAACCCCTATAATGGGCCTGATCTTCCCGTAAAGGATTTAGTATGCTTTGCTCGTAATAAGTCAGTTGATACTCAGGATTAACAATATAACCACCTTTTCGAAGATCATTTTCTTTATCTAATGCCAATTGCAAGTCTTCTTGTAGAGATGTCCAAAAATTATAAAGTCTTTTTAGATTACCTTCAGCTAAATCTATGTCCCTTCTCTCTCCAGATGCGGAATTAGGGAGTGAAGGGCGCAACCGAGTAAGAATTTCTTCAAATCTTGACATATTATTAATTTGTCTTTTTTGCCGATCCGATAGTACCGCAAAATCAACCTTCTTGGCTTGTAAACCTTGGCCTTCGCGGAAGAATTTACCGGCGTATACTGCCGCTTCGCCTAATTCTTCTTCAATTTCAACAAGCCGCGAATACTTCGCCATTCTCTCCATTCCGGTTTCGCCTTTTGGCCCTTTTTTCCAATTTGCCAAACCGCCGGTTTTGATCATATTGGTACCTGTCCCTACAGCCAAATCAGCGATAAAAGAATCCTCCGTTTCGCCGGAGCGATGCGAGATGACATTTGTATAACCGGCTTTATTGGCATCAGCAATTGTCTGTATCGTTTCGGAAACTGACCCTATTTGATTTAACTTGATCAGTATCGAGTTTGAAGCCCCTTCCTGAATTCCGCGGGCCAATCTCTCCGGATTTGTTACGTATATATCGTCACCGACTATTTGATTTTGCTTGCCTACGGCTTCGGTGAATTTCTGCCATCTTGACCAATCATCCTGCGAGAAAGCATCCTCGAAGGAGAATATTTGCGAATATTCTTTGGCCATGCCGATAATTATATCCAAATATTCGTCTCCGGGAACCCTTCTTCCTTCCCAATAATAAGTATCGTCTTCAATTCCGTCTTTGTTGTAATATTCGCTCGCGGCAAGGTCAAGCGCGATAACTATTCCGTCCTTGCCTAGAGGTATTCCCGCTCTTTGAACCGCTTCTATAACAGCTTCCAGGGCTTCTTTGTTCGATCTAAAAGCCGGCTTATAACCCTTTTCATTTCCATAATCGAATTCACCGGTCGGCCCCAAACCTTTTTCATTCAAGACCACTCCCAATATCGCAAATACCTTTTTTCCCCACTCAAAAGCTTGAGCGAAAGATTGTGCTCCGACGGGCATGATCATGAATTCCTGAATATCCGGTTTCGGCTGCCCTTTGGGAACTTGGACGTGAGAACCGGCATTCAATACGTTGAACATCGGAACAGGCAAAGTCATTTGCACTTTCTGCCCATGCTTGCCCATTTCATTGTTAAGATATTGATAAAGAGGTATCCCTTGCGCTTTTGCCGCGGCAACAGCAGAAGCCATTGAAATACCCAATATGGCATTAGCGCCTAATTTACTCTTATTGGGCGTGCCATCCGCTTCCAGCAACT
Organism: Candidatus Omnitrophota bacterium; assembly: GCA_015232535.1. Taxonomy (GTDB): domain Bacteria; phylum Omnitrophota; class Gorgyraeia; order Zapsychrales; family Zapsychraceae; genus JADFZM01. The sequence continues at coordinate 10,787 of JADFZM010000010.1, read as the reverse complement.
TCGCATCCAAATCCTTCTGGAATGTCGGGCTAGTCGCGTCCATTCCTGCGACTATAGGCGCGAGAACTTCATTTGCATTTTTTATTGCGGTAAAGACGCCTTTGCCGTTCTTGTACGACTTATCTCCGTCGCGCAATTCCAAAGCTTCATGTATTCCAGTTGATGCTCCGGAAGGAATACTGGCTTCTCCGATAGTACCGTCACCGAGAATAACAACCTGACGGATCGTCGGATTATCCCTCGAATCCATGGTTTCGGAAGCTTCGAATTTGGCAAGCTTTGTACCTCCCAAGCTTGATAACATAGCCGCATCGGTTAGCACCGAAATACCCGGTAATACCTTGCCTTCCATATACTCGGTAGCGGCCCCTCCGGCTTTTGAAACATAGTCAAATTCTTCTTTTAAGCCAAATTTCTTGATAGCCGCCATTGTATCTCCACCCCCAGCGGCTTTATATGCATTTGATTCAACAATTGCCTCACCGAGCCCTCTTGTTCCTTCCCCGGCGAAGGAAAGTTCAAATACCCCCATCGGACCTTGCCAGAAAATATATTCTGACTCTTGAGCTATTTTCTTATACATAGCAACTGTTTCTGGCCCAATGTCAACGACTATCATATCATTGGGTATATCACTGATTTTTACAACTTTAAATACTGCTCCCTCTTCCAGGCTGCTGGCGACAACAACATCAACCGGCAACACTATTTTATCCATTATCCTTGTGTCTTGCCTCAATTCCCGGGCTATAGCGATATCCCCGTCGTCAATCCCTAAGTTTCTTTGATCCAAAACAATACCATCGGCAGCGAAAAAGGCATTAATCATAGCTCCGCCTAATGGAATTTTTTTAACTCTATCTTTAGAAAGAAGGTTTCTAAGGATCCGTATTTTATCAGATACTTTTTTGCCCCCCATAAAAACTGTATCAGAATTCTCCATGCTAACATTAAGATTGCCAAATTCTTCCAAAACCAAAAATCCGGCAACACGCGGAATATTAAGATAAGATGCTCCGATGACATCGGCATCGGCCCGGTGACCAACGCTAAAACCATCGAAGACATAGCCATCCGCGCCTGCGAATAATCGTCGAGAAAGAACCGCGCTTCTAGACAGTGCATAATCATATGCCGCCTGCGCCTCTACGACACCGACACCCGAATTTCTTGCAGCGGCAAGATTATCTTCAGCCTTTGCCAAAATTTCATCATCTGCATTAAAACGGGTGTTCTCCAAAACAATTACTTCTCCATTTCTCATCTTTTCGATTTCCGAATCGGCATCAAACATGGTAGTTATACTGACAAATGTGACTTTTTCGTCAATTAATTCACTTAACCGGCTAGCTACAGGAGCTAATGATAATTTCTGGACTACTTTGCCCTTCGGCCGGCCTAAATGCGACATTACAACAACTTTTGCGCCGCGGGAGGTGGCATATTTGATACTTGGAAGAGACGCACTAATTCTCGTATCATCCATAATAGTATTTCCTTCCATCGGCACATTATAATCAACTCGTATAGCAATTACCTTTCCCCTATACCAGTTATCCGGCAAGCTGGCAAGCGTTGCTTTGGGAAAGGCCTTTTCTTTCGCCTTTTGGGCTTCCAGCTCACGCACTCTTACGACTTCCGCATCCGGCATAAATTGTTCATACATTCGTTTCTGCCAAGCGATGTTCATGGATAAATTGGTTTCATTGTTAGCGCGTTTAACATCCTTAATTACACCCGTCCTTAAGAGGCCAGTTGCGACAATGTTTGGCTCTACGTTTGATTCCTGGGGCGTTAAGGATATAATGCCAACACCTGTTGCCTTTTGGAATACGTATACAATAGGTACTTGCGTTTGAACTTGCTGCATCCTGTTGGCCAACACGTTTAAAACATCTTCTGCGTTAAAATTCTTCCCCGGTTCCGGGCCAACAACCGCCATCCTATTATTTTTCTCCAAATAGGCTTTTACCTCATCGGCAGTATAAAAGGTACCGTCTTTCTTTACAAGTGAGCTTGTTTCTAAGCCCTCATGAAATTTTGCGTGCGGTCCCATTAATGCTCCGGTTGAATAGGCAACTTCCACACTCTTCGGGGTCTTAGCTGCGGTTAATTTCTTCAACCAACGACTGGCCTTCAAATATGGTTGTTTTAGAAACGCGGCTAAATCCCTATTGTGATGGTAAGCAGCTTCGATTTCAGCGGCATAACCGCCCTGAGCTAATTTGCTGCCTTGCTTGCCTGGGTCACCCGCTCTTCTTAACGATATTAGCCTGATATCTGATTTTTGATCATCAAGGTCAGGCATATCGAGTAAGGTTGCTCTTAAATATGCTTCTTTAGTGGTGTTACAAGATATTATATGAATAAACTGTTGGTTGGAAAAAGCCTCAAAAGTGTCACCGGCTAATTCCATCATATAAGTTTCTGAGATAAAACCATCAGCAACAACTTTTGAGTCATTTGACCCCTGGAACAGTACCGGAACTCCATATTTCTTAAAGACTTCCGCTTGATAAACTGCAGAGATAGTCGTTTTCTTCCTTGACAAAGTCCATCCATTCGGATTTTCTGCCGGAAGTTCGGTTAAAACTTTTCCGTCCGGGCCTAAAACCGGCCTTTTTTTAGAATCCACAACAACCTGTTCGGCTTTACCATCGAGGCCTTCAACGATCAAATCAATATTCCCTTCCTCTAAATAATCTATCGCGGTTTTAGGATCTTCGGCATCTAACCAACCTTTATTCACGAAAGCTTGTATGCCATCTTTGTTTAAAGGAACAACCTTAAATCCTTGCGGTATTGCCAATTGAGCATTTGTGTTGGCACTACGATTAGCAGCTATAACTTCAAAGCCCATTTTGGCTAATTCCCAAACACCTTGGGAAGATATTGTTCCATAACCAAAGGCCATAACTGTTTTCTTGGGAATAACCCTAAAAGCCGTTGAGCCGTCTTCCATCTTTTTAAAAGTAAGGACAAATGTCTTGTCTTCCCCTTTTTTCTTAAATTCAAAACTAAACAGCGGCGGCTGATTTTCCATACCTAAGCCGCGCAATAACCGCCGTCCTTCAATATTACCAAAATCAAACTTAGATTCTTTTGCATATGGAATACCTTTTATAGTTTTATAATCGCTATCTTGACCCTGCAAAAAATACCTAAAGAAATTTGGATCAAATGAATCTTTTAAGGTTATCATCTCTCCTGTTTTTAGCGACTGCTCATAAAGGAACTCTATTAAGGTTTTATAATACGACTTACGTAATGACAAATTCAAATCCATTTCATCGATAGTATCCCCGGGGCTAGCTAGGAATGTCGTATCGTCCTGCTTATTTATCGACGCAACTACCGGGCTTCTTCGAGTTTGTCCATCTGCGGCGTAAGAAAGCTCGATCAAATTACCATAATCCCTCGATTGCAAACTGCCATTACTCAACATTGCGATGTCTTTTGTATCGCTGTCCGGCAAAGACTGCCTCAAAACAAATCTTTCAGTAGATAAATCCATTAAACTGTCAGCTTCCTCATTAGCGGAATTTACATCTTCAAGTAATCCTAGCATCAAAGCTGTTGCGGATACAGCGTTAGGCACTTCAACCAATAAAGGAGAAACTAAAGCGACAACTCCAATGCCGGTTTCCGTATCATCTAACCATACAGGGACAACTCCGGTCTGGACTTTTTCTTTTTCTCTTTGCAGAACTTCAACCACATGGGCGGGAGTGAATTTCTTTCCCGCTTTCGGGCCGATCACCGCAAATCTTCTATCAGCAGCTAACCGATCTTTTAATTCTTTTGCTTTCACAAAACTTCCATCCGCCTTAGCGGATGTTATTGAACCAATTATGATATCAAATTCAGATTCGGCTCCATAAGTAATATCCGTGTCATAAGCATACGCGACAGCACTTGGATTTTGGGAAGGCATAAACTTACCCAGCCAATTCCTAGTAACCGGGGTTTGACTCCAATTGGCAATGACGTTATTTGCAATCGCAGTTGAAGGGATATAATCGGCAAAGCCGCTGGGAGAAATTCTATATTTCCCATCAGCATTTTCTGCCCCGGTGCGCATATTTGTAAAATCAATTTTAGTGCCTTTGTCAGCTAATCCTTCGATACCGAAGAGGTGCGATAAAAGTGCCGACTGGGCTGTTGCATCGCTATTAGGAAGTAAAACGGTTTTAAGATTCAAACCCGAAATGCTGGCATTTGCCGTTTGCATTGTCCCGGTTTCAATTATAGCCCCAGGTATCAAATTTTGATTTTCTACTTGAGTAATCACTACAGGGACATCATATTGTTCGAGAATTTCAGCTTGGTGAACAACAGATTGGGGTATGGCTTTCTTAACTAATTTAAGGCCTCTTGCCTTTGCGTCCATAGGTAAGGCAGTTAAGACTTTACCTCCCTCTAAAACGAGCGAACCATTATTGTCAACAACAACAGACGCGGCCGGCTCTTGAAGATCAACAAGAACCAAATCAATTTTCTCAAGACCTTTATTACCCTTTAAATAATCTAACGCAGTTACGGCCTCTGCTGCATTGATAAATCCAGCCCCTGCCTCCCCTGCAACAACATGGGATTTGACCGAGGCTGCATCTAACGGAACAATTTTTACACCTTGATTTATTGCTCTTCGGGCGTTATTATCAGCCAAGGAATTGGCAGCAATTACATTTAAACCCAGCTTAAGCAATTGTTGTGTTACGCGGGAATTAACTAATCCATATCCATAAGCAAGAACGGTCTTTTTGGGCAACACTCTAAAGGCTGTGGTCCCGTCCTTATTTTCCTTTATGGTTAAAACGCTTGTTCCGTTTTCTCCTTTTCTATTTATCTCTAACTGAAAAACCTTTTCTTGTCCTAGGCCTAAAATGCGTCTGGTTAAAATCAAATCACCTAAGGCCTCCGTATAACCTTTTGCATTGGGAATCCCTTTTATTGTCTCATAGGAGCCTTGGTTCCCTCTTAATAAAGCCTCTAATTCCAATGCTTTATTTTTTTCAGATAAAACCGTCATTCTGTTTGTCTCTAATGCCGTCTGATGCATAAAATCTAACAAAGCTTTTTTATATTGAGTCGGATGATTCGTGACCGCGTTAGCAAATAAAATTCCTCCCTTATTTTCTATAAGGGCTAAATCGCCATGGCCCAAGTTAACAGTTGTCCTTCCTTCATTTATTTTTATATCAGCTTTATTATTTAGAGCTGATAACATCATTGCATCGGCCCTGCTCATTCCAGATTCCGGTCCTCTGACTCCTCTAGCTTTTAGATTGAGCGTTTCTTGAGCACCGCTTGACGGGTTTCTTCCTACGTCCAATAAACTTATCTGTACTCTGGAAGCTCCGGAAGATGAAACCATTGCCTTATCAGCTTTTTGCCGGTCAGCACTTGAAATGTTTCTGTTGGTTACATCGCGCCTTACCCCGGTTACATCTATATTAGTACCGCCCGAGAAATACTTGCGAGGGATTATCGTCTTAGTTGATGAGTCATAATCTTCCCTTATATAATTGTATACACCCTTATTAAAAGCATCGACGTAGCGATTATAAATTTGCTCTTTCTCCGTTTTGTCTTTTAAATCAATGCCGGCAATTTTATTTTTATCGGCATAAATTTGACCCAATAAACTATTTTTAAGATTATCTTTATACCAAGAAGCTAATATTACAGAATTGTAAACTTGCCTTAAAGCAGCGAAATTCTCCCCGGTATTAACTTCTTGCTCAATTTCCGGTATTAAAACATCCTTGATCATTTGAGTAGTTGTTGCGCTATAAGCTTCGGCTTGTCTTTTATCGATCCCGTCTAACCCGAACTTTTTAACATTCAAATTCTTATTTAAAGCTACGTAATCTTCCTCCAGCATTACTTTAAGATGACTATCTATGACAAAGGCATTATTATTGCTCTCGAATACAACGGCTTTCTCCGGAACTATCCAGATTTTATTGAATGTATTGAGAGGGACCTCGGTTGTGTTATAAAGTTTCTTTGATTTTTCATATACCCTATCCCAAAACTTTTTGCCCAAATCAGTTTCCGGATAAACCAGGGTGGAAGTTAATTGCTTTAAAATATAATCTTGGGCTAAAAGGTCGCGGCCCATTCCGGTGTTGCCAAATCCATCCGGAACAATCCTATCTTTTTCATAGGGGGAAAGGTTGACCCATAATTCATCTGCGGGAACAGTTAAAGCGGCTAAAAAATATTTTACTAATTTTGTCGACTCAGCCTTAAAATCTTCTCCATATAATCCCGATTCCCCCGGGTCAATGATAAAATCAAACATCAATGGATTCTCGGGGTGAATGGTCAAACCCTTAATAATAGTTGGCTCAAAACCGCCGCTAACCGTGACCATTGAACCCGGAAGAGGTAAATTGGCAATACTTTGGCTTATCACCTGAGCATAGGACGGGCTCACGACCGATGTAAAGATAAAACTTATGGCGATGATGAGCGAGGTGACTTTGCGGGTTAATCTGAAGTTTTTCCCTGTAAAAAAGTTTGACATGTTCCATCCCTCCGTTTTCTTATTTCCGCATAGAGAAATAAAAAGGTTAGAAATAGAAGAAACCAAATTTAGTTAGACTGATACTTCCGTGGCGTGTTTTATCAGGAATTCGCGTTAAAGAAAGCGTTTTCCTTAGGGGTTTTTTGAAAGTATATCATATTGTATTTATAATGCAAGGCTTGTCAAGTTTTTTTATAAAGTTTAAACGATTGAAATCAAACGACTTAAAACATCCCGAATTTTTCTCAAAATAAACATGCGCAAAAAGAATAAAACAAGCACAATGAGAACCATTTTTGATTCAAATAAAAATAAATACAGATAAAATAAAAAATCCCCATTTAGGGGATATGAGTTTGAATTATAAATAGAGAAAGCCGATAAAGATGAGGATGTCTCCCTCACTCTATGCTTCGGCAACCCAGCCACCATATTGTCTAACAACCCCGTTTACCGTATTTATGTGCCCCGGAACGAATCCTGATCGGGCCTTTCCGGTCTTTGACAATTTAGGTCTGTAGGTTTTGCGTCCCCGGATTTCTCCGAGTTTACCTTTATCGGCCTATTTCAAATATACCACATATGCAAAGCGTGTCAAGCTTGTAAACTATTGGTAATCAATATTTTATAAGCGTAAAGGAATAATATATATTATAATATTATATAAATGTCTTAGGAGACCTTGTTGAATAAATGAAACTGGCGAGAGAATATCTTTCTTTTGTGGTTATTTCTAGAAAAGAAACGCCTAATCGAAATTGACCATTATCGTTAGGCAAGCAATAACAAACCCTGGCTTTTACTTCGACAGGGTCTTTGAAGCTGATTATTCCCTCATCATCACATCGACTTAATATAAAACTGATCTTGAGCCTCACATCTGCCGGAAAGGAATGCTGACAAGCTATCCCCATGCCAAGTTCTGATAAATCTAAAGCTGAACCCTCAAATTCTTGAGTGCCTACTTCTTGGCAAATATCCCAAGGGGCTTCGAAAAGACGGTAAAAAACTGATAAATTTACTTTGAGCCTTTGAAATCTGCGCCTATCTGTCTCGTAAACTCTATTCATAAATTGTTTCCTTCTTTAGCCTTATGAAATATATCGTGACAGAAGCTAAAAAAAATAAAGCCACGAAAACAACTTGTTTCCGTGGCTTTAAACCTATTGTTAGTATATATTACTTTGGCGGAATTTCAAGTACCTATTTTAAAACACTATAGTCCGGAAACAGCATCAAATAGTGATTTAAGAATCTTGTGATCTTTTATCCCCGGAAGTCGTTCAACAGAACTGCTAACATCCACTGCAAAGGGCTTTACTTCTTCAATAGCGGATTTAATATTCTCCGGGCCTATTCCCCCCGATAAGATAAACGGCTTTGGGAAAGTTACGCCCTTTATCAATTCCCAGTTAAAAACTTCTCCGGTTCCTCCGTATTCATTCTCTGAATAAGCATCAAACAAATAAGCATCAACCTTATATTCAAAGGCCTTCTTAACATTAAAAAACTTATCCACACGGAACGCTTTTATAGTTTTGTAATTAGTGAGCCGACGGAAATAGTCCGGTTTTTCATCCCCGTGCAATTGAATTGTTTTAATCCCGGTAAACCGGCAGATGTCGTTTAGCGCTCTTTCATTATGGTTGACAAAAATCCCGACAGGAGTAACAAACGGCGGCAAAGCAGATATTATTTTCTCAGCTTTACTCGGCGAAATGTACCTAGGGCTTTTTTTGTAAAAAATAAAACCTACCGCATATGCTCCGTAGAACGCGGCCTTTATTGCGTCTTCAACATTGGTTATCCCGCAAATTTTAATCCTAGCCATTCATTATCTCCTTGATTTTTGATGCGATATCCGAAGATTCCATAAAAGTTTCACCAACGAGAATCGCGTTTATCCCCATTTCCTCCAGGGCCAATACATCCTTACGCGATTTTATCCCGCTTTCAGCGACAATGATCTTTCCCTCGGGAATATTATTTTTTATCTTTTCAAAAACTTTTAAATCTACCTTGAACGAAGTTAAATCCCGGCTGTTTATTCCGATAATTTCAGCCCCAAAATCCAATATACGCTTTAACTCTTCCATCGAATGGACCTCAAACAAGCAATCAAGGTCAAGGCCACAAGCTACATTATATAACTTCATGATCTGTTGATCATTCAATATAGCAGCGATAAGCAATACAGCGCTCGCCCCGTTATATGCGGCCTCATATATCTGGCCCTCCTCGATAAAGAAATCTTTAGCCAGCAAAGGTACTCCCGTATTATCAGCGGCCTTACGGATGTGGCTCGGAGCGCCTAAGAAATACTTGTCCTCGGTAAGCACTGATATCGCCGCCGCCCCGTTTTCGGAATAAACCTTGGCGATTTTAGCAATATCGAAGTTTTCCCTAATAATCCCCTTCGAGGGAGAGGCTTTCTTGATCTCGGCGATAAGGTTTATCTTGCCGGAGGAAGAAATGCTCTTTTTAAAAATACGGTACGGAGTATTTCCGGCCTTGCTCAATGATTTAATTATTGACGAATAAACCCCGTGCTTCTTTTTATTCAACGCCCTTTTATAATCCAGGATATCACCGAGAAAATTACTCATTTACAGCATTTCCCTTATCAAACACCTTTGAATTAACTTTTTCTATGCGGTTTGTGAATTCGATAAGCTGCTGCAGCTTCATCGCCGCCTTTCCCGAATCAATTGATTCTTTAGCCATTTCCAAGCCTTCGTTTAGCGTTTTAGCCTTCTCAGCGATATAAAGGGCATAGGCGGCATTGATTAAAACAATATCCCTTTTAGGGCCGGGTGTTCCGGACAAAATACTTTTAAATATTTTTAAGTTTTCTTCTATGTCTCCGCCCAATAGATCGGCCGGCTTCGCGAAATCAAAACCCAACTCATCCGGGGTAATATCATAGGAGATAACTTCCTCTCCGTTATATTCGGCGATAAATGTCTTTCCGGTCGTGGTTATCTCATCAAGCCCGTCGCTGCCGTGAACAACCATTGCCTTCTTCAGGCCTAAATTCTTTAATACATCGGCGAGAGCCTCAACGTAATCGCGGCTATATACTCCCATTATTTGATGGGTCGCTTTGGCCGGGTTAGATAAAGGCCCGAGAATATTAAAAATGGTCTCAACTTTGAGTTTCTTTCTAATCGGAGCGACTATGCGCATCGAAGGATGCAACTTTTGCGCGAATAAAAAGACGATCCCCACATCATCTAGGCAGGCGCTTAAATGTTCATCTTTAAGGTCGAGATTCACACCCAAAGCTTCAAGGATGCAGGCGCTTCCGCATTTACTGGATATCGAACGATTACCGTGCTTGGCAACCGCGACACCGCATCCGGCAACGACAAATGCCGAAATAGTCGAAATATTAAAAGTCCCTTTTTTATCACCGCCAGTTCCGCAGGTATCCAGGAGTATTTTGTGCTTAGTTGTAACCGGGACCATAAAACGCCTTAATGTCAAAGCCGCCCCCGTTATCTCGTCTCTCGTTAAACCCTTATCCCTTAAAAGCAAAAGAAAGTTTTCGATATCAAGCTCACTCGCCTTTCCCTGCATTATCTCCTGCATAGCATCTTGCATTTCATCCTGAGTAAGGCCAATTTTTTGCTTGAGCTTAGCAATAATATTTTCCATACTATCCTCTTTTATTAAGCCTGATTAAGAAAGTTCTTAAGTAAATCCTTGCCGTGCTTGGTAAGGATAGATTCTGGATGGAATTGTATACCCCACAACGAAAAGTTCTTATGCCTCAGGGCCATTATCTCGCCATCCTCGCTCTCGGCGGTGACTTCGAGGCAAGGATTTAAAGTGTTTCTATCGACGACCAATGAATGGTATCGCGTCGCGTCAAAAGGATTCGGTAGGGCTTTAAAAATATCTTTTCCGTTATGAGAAATCTTTGATGTTTTTCCGTGCATTAAATTCTTTGCGCGGATTATCCTTGAACCGAACGCATAGCCTATTGCCTGATGGCCTAAACAAACCCCCAAAATAGGCACTATCCCGGAAAATTCTTTTATTACTTCAACGGATATACCGGCGGACTGCGGGTTTCCGGGCCCGGGAGAAATCACTATTTTTCGGGGTTTAAACTGCTTAATTTCTTCAATGGTTATCTCATCGTTACGGAAAACCTTAAAATCAGCCCCCAACTCGGCAAAATACTGGACGAGATTATAGGTAAAGGAATCATAATTATCGATCATCAAATACATTTACGCTTGCTTTT
>JADFZM010000109.1 GCA_015232535.1 Candidatus Omnitrophota bacterium | reverse complement strand
TGATACATCCAAAGCGGCATACTGTGCCCAGACTCGGAAGTACTGGGCTACAGCAGCCGAGCATACATTAGCCCGGTACATGTAAGCCAAAAAATGTAAATTACCCGTGCCGTCAATGTAATTTTGTATTGCGCTGGTATCGGTTACTGTTGAGCTGTGAGTGTCTGATGAGGTTGCATTGATATCATCACCCAGATTATCCCAAGCGCCAGAATTGTAATTCCAAACGTAAAATTTAGTTCTTCTGGCAGAATCAGCAATGCCGGTTTTACATGTACCCCAACCTTTAAAAGTAAAAGCCAATTTTGAAATTGAGGTCTCAGTTTCGCTAAGGACAAAATCCATGCGTAACCAGCTTCTAGCGAGAGCGCTTCCGACGACATCTTTGTTTACATACCCTTCATTAGCATCGTCGATCCTTATATCGCTGTATTCCATGTCAAAAGCGGCATCGATTTCAGTTCCGCCGGATGTTCCTATTCCTTGGGCATCGGGAGTTTGTGAGTCGGTTGCGCCGGCATAACCGGTGCCGAAGCTCTGGTTATTTGTTGAGTCCGGAATATAAGATGTGGTCGGGTCGACCATGACAGGATAATCGGCGTTTTTAAGCCAATCGACAGGAACAACAATGTAGATATCAATTTCATTTAACGGCTTTTGGACGACCTGATAAACGCAGTCAATCAACTTGCCTTTTCGGTCGTACGAAAAAGGCTTATCCAATATTTGCAGCACCACCTCTTTATGATCGTAAAAAACGAGCTTACCCTCTTCAATCTTGAATTTTATTCCGGCATGAAGCTTATAAGTTCCCATTAAAAATGCCTTAGATTCGCCGGATAACTCATCCGGCAATTCCTCAAGCAGGATATCGGTTTTGACTATCTCGGGCTCGGAAAATTCATTGATCGGGACATTTTGCTTACCGTCGAAGAAGGCGGCATTGCCGTAGCTGTAGGTGGTTTTATTTCCATTGTCGGGAGGCATTTCGTAACGGTTTTGGGCATTGACCACTATTACCTGGTCTTCCATAAAATGAAAATCGTGCCGGTTGAATTCTTGAGCACGAGAAATATTTTGGGGTAATAATAAGCCGGAAAAGAGGATAAGAAGCGCTGTAGCTTTAAAGGAGATTGAAGTTTTAACCGTCATTAATAATTATCGTTAAAGTTTCAATTTGTTTATTAAGCTTTCTTCAATGCTTTGAACATTTACGGTATAGATTTTGTTTAAATCAGATTTCTTTCGGTATTCCGCTTCGAGGTCATTTTGGCCTCTTTTTTTTGAGAAGCGTTTAGCCAGCCCTGCGGCTAAAGCAATCGTTCGCTCATCCGGGCCATTCCCTGTAATCACCACGGTCGGCCCGATATCTCCGGGCAGGTCCAATATGATATCGTCGGGATTAGCATATTTTAGAAGCAAATCATTCTCTTTTTCATCCCTTCCGACTATAGCTTTGTGCTTATCCGCGAGCCGGAAATGCCTTCCCCAGCGCAAAGAAGTAATATCGTTAAGATCGCGAAAGCCGTGTTTCCATAGGTCTTTGAGCCGGTTTGAGAAATTTTTATCGGTTAAAAGGCATCCTCCTGCCGGCTGGGTGAATCCGCTTATTGCGAATTGTTTCGCCAGCGCGAACTGCTCTTTCCGGGAGCGCCCTGATATATTTAATAGTTTTTCCCGGTCGATCCATTTATTCTCCTCGGCAATAGTCGGAGGAAATAATTTTGCGCTTAATGGCCGTAGGAGTTTTCCTTCCAGTTGAGAGCGTTTTTCAATAGCCCTAAGGGAATGCTTCAGCTGCGACATCGGCCTTTGCCCAATAACTTCTCCCGTAAATACGAAGTCAGCTTTAATTTCCGACATATATTTATTGGCTTTTTTAAGCATGTATATTTTACAGTCGATACAGGGGTTTAATGCCGCGCCTCTTCCGTGCAGGGGATTTTTTACGATCTCGAGGTAATCCTCGTCTAGTCTAAATAGGACCAGTTTGATCCCAATGATCTCGGCGATCTTTTTAACCCTTTCTTCGTCACCGCAGCCCCAGGGCATGGAAAAGAACATGCCTAATACTTCGATTCCCTGGTTTTTAACTAATGCGGCGGCGAGCATGCTATCCAATCCGCCGGAAAGAAGCCCGACTGCTTTTATATTACTATTCATATTCTTCGCAAATTGTTTATATTAGTATTCATCAGATGTATGTTATAACAAAGAAAGTAAATTTCTAGAATTTATTGGAAAATTTTATATTAATATTTGTACTAAAATAGCTTGATTTTTTTTGCTGAGTTATGCTAATATGCATTCTCCAAGGAAAGAAAACAGTATGACAGATAAACAGAAGAAACAAATTACAGGGTCGGAAGTACTGATAAAGTGCCTGGAAAACCAGGAGGTTGAGTATGCCTTTGGAATTCCCGGAGGCGTCCTCATCCCTATTTTTGACAAATTAGTCAATTCCAAAATAAAATTTATTTTGACACGCCACGAGCAGGGTGCCATTCATATGGCTGACGGTTATGCCAGGGTCACAGGTAAGCCGGGTGTTGCTATCGCAACCAGCGGCCCAGGCGCGACAAATCTTGTTACCGGGATTATGACCGCGCATATGGATTCGATTCCAATTGTCATTATAACGGGTCAGGTAGTCACTCCCCTTTTAGGTAAGGATGCCTTTCAGGAAGCGGATATAATCGGCATTACGATGCCTATAGTGAAGCACAGTTATCTTGTAAAGAATGTAAATGATATTCCTCGCATTATAAAAGAGGCTTTTTATATTGCCTCAACCGGCCGTCCGGGCCCGGTTCTAGTGGATATACCAAAAGATGTTTCTACTGATATCTTTGCCGCAGACATGGACCAGGAAATGGACATCCCCGGGTACAAAGTACCCGCCAAAGGCGATAAAAAAGATATTGAAAGAATGGCCGGCATATTAAAGGGCTCGAAAAAGCCGCTTCTTTTGGTCGGTCACGGCTCGGTAATATCCTCAGCGGAAAAAGAAGTTAAGGCTTTGGCCGAGAAATTGCGCGCTCCGGTTGTTAGCACATTATTGGGTAAAGGCGGTTTTCCCGAGAGCCACGACTTATCGCTTGGTATGCTCGGTATGCACGGCACCGCTTATGCTAATAAAGCCTTGATAAATTGCGATCTTATCCTTTCTATCGGGTCCCGCTGGGACGATAGGATCAACGGCAATACCGAGGAGTTCTGCATCGGCGCTAAAAAGCTGCATATTGATATTGATGAAGCGGAGATCGGAAAGATCGTTAAGGCCGATAGTTATGTTGTAGGCGACGCTAAACTCGTTTTGCGGGATTTGATCAAGCTTATCGAACCTTTGGACACTTCCGAATGGCTTAAGGAGTGCGAATATTATAAGAAACAATTCCCCCTTAAATATGATAACTCTAAGGGATTGACAATTCCCTATATTATCGATGAGATTTACCATCTTACCAAGGGCAAGGCAATCGTTTGCACCGATGTCGGGCAGAACCAGATGTGGTCGGCTCAGTTTTACAAGATCGATGACGGGAAAGACTGGTATTCTTCCGGCGGGGCTGGTACTATGGGTTGCGGATTTCCGGCGGCAGTGGGCGCGCAGTTCGGCCGGCCTAAGGATATTGTCGTCGCCATATGCGGCGACGGCGGATTCCAGATGACCATTCAGGAGCTGTCGACTATGGCCATCCATAAGCTCCCGGTAAAGGTCTTTGTCATGGACAATAAATATTTAGGAATGGTCCGGCAGTGGCAGGAACTCTTTTTCGATAACCGCCTTTCGGGCGTTGACCTTTTGGGAAACCCTGATTTTGTGAAAGTCGCCGAAGGTTACGGAATTAAAGGTATAAATATAAACGATGTTAAGCATGCCCGAGCCAGGATCAAAGAAGCGCTGGACTATAAAGGGCCGGTTTTGATCCACTGCGAAGTGCATAAAGAGTATAATGTTTTTCCGATGATACCGGCGGGTAAATCAGCTTTTCATATGATGATCGACCCTCCGAAAGCGAAGAAATAAATTGCGTTAAGGATTATTTTATGGCAAATACTGATAAAAAAGACATACACACAATAAGCTTTTTAGTGGCGAATAAACCGGGCGTTTTAGTCAGGGTCGCCCTGGCTTTTGCCAAGCGAGGTTTTAATATCGATTCTTTGGTCGTCTCCCCCACGACCAACGCTAAGTTCTCGCGCATGACCATCACCGCTCAGGGCTCTCCGGAGACTCTCGAGCAGATAATCAAGCAGACCAGCAAGCTCATCGATGTCATCCGCGCCGAGGAGCATAGCGAAAAAGAAACCATTCATCGTGAGCTGGCATTAATAAAGCTAAAGCATACCCCCTCGACCAAGCCGATCATTTTGAAACAGGCGGAAAAATTCAAGGCGAAGCTAATATCGGAAGAGGAAAGCTTTTTGATCATCGAACACCTCGGCACTACCGCCCAGCTTGATGAACTCGAGGCCATACTGAAGAAATATAATGTAGTTGAGTTGGTGCGCTCGGGTAAGCTGGTTATTGCCAAAGGCCGGGACTCGACGTAATATCCCTTCTGTCTTACATTCCATGTCTTTTGTTTTGCCATTTTTCTTGTAATGAAGTGGTTTCTTGTTTTGCAAAAAACCTGTATTACAAAATCCATCCCAAAGAAAAAATTGCGGTATAAATCAAATACATCTTTATCGTGGATTTGAAGATAAGATCATGCGAGGAGTTTTCTTCGATTCCGCGTATTTTCAAAATTACGGGGATCGAATAAAGGCAGATGCAAGTGGTGAATATTGTAAAAAGATTGTCGTTTGTGTAGGCATAAATGAATACAGGCAAAATGGCTGCCGTATAAAGCGTAAAAAAATATTTTCCAATGACGAAATAATTCTTGCCGCTTCCTTCTCCTCTTTTAAAACTAAGGGCCGTCAAACATGAAATCGTAAATAGTCCCGGAGGCAAGGAAGCAAGTATTACCGCCGTATTCATTTCGTGAGATTGGGCGTAATAGCTCCCGCAAACGGCGAATGGCCCCAGTAAAACAAACATCATCGTCTCCAAAATGGCGGAGTTCTTGAGGGAAACTACGGATTTTCCTAGCTTCAATATGTAATCAAAAACAAAATATGCCGCCAGGAAACCCGCTAAAAACCATAAAGCGATCGGCCAATTATGAATACCGTCGCCGAAGGCCATTAATGTTCCGATTATGACCGGCGAGACGAATATCCAGAATGTTTTAGAGAATAAACGGTTAACTAAGGAGAGGAAATTACTCATCTTCATCAGGACTTATTTTGCTTCTGATAAATATTTTTCGGCATCTAAAGCGGCCATGCAGCCCGACCCGGCGGCGGTTATGGCTTGGCGGTATTTTTTGTCCTGAACGTCTCCGCAGGCGAAAACCCCACAGACGGATGTATCGGTCGTGCCGGGCTTGGTTATTATGTATCCGAATTCGTCCAGTTTTAATTGATTATCCAAAAAGGCGGTATTGGGGGTATGCCCTACGGCGTAAAAAAGCCCTCCGACTTCGAAAATTTTCTCCTGATTTGTTTTGTTGTTTAATACTTTGATTTTACTTAAAGATTTATCTCCGATAGCCTCAAGCACATTTGAATTCCAGATCATTTCGATCTTTTTATTCGTCATCGCTTTTTCCTGCATCGCTTTTGAGGCGCGTAAAACGTCCCGGCGGACGATTAAAAGCACTTTGCTCGCGTATTTTGTAAGGTGGGTAGCTTCTTCTATCGCGGTGTCCCCTCCTCCGATTACCGCAAGGATTTTATTTCGATAAATGGGAAGCGCTCCGTCGCATACAGCGCAGGCGCTAATGCCTCTTTGCCAGAAAGTCTCTTCTCCTGTGATATTTAATCTTTTGGCGGTTGCGCCGGTTGCGACTATCAGTGCTTTAGCCGCAAATTCGCCTTCATCGGTATAAACCTTAAACGGTTTCTTGTTAAGATCGACTCTATTTACTGTTAAAGTCTTTATTCTTGTCCCGCATTTTACGGATTGGGCGCGAATATTGTCCATCAACTCCGGCCCGCTTATACCGTTTGGAAAGCCGGGGAAGTTCTCGACTTCGGTTGTTGTTGTGAGCTGGCCACCGGCGGCAACCCCTCCGGCCATAAGGCCTTCAAATAAAAGAGGATCAAATTTTGCCCGCGAGGTATAAATTGCCGCAGTATGCGCTGCCGGCCCGGAACCGATTATAATTATATTTTCCATAGTTTTAATCCGGCCATAGGCCGTAAATCCGTTTCTTTCTTTAACCTAATTTCTTTAGTTGTATTATTATCTTCAATCTTTATTTGTGCAAATTCTTTTTCTATTAATTCCTCAAGGGGAAAATCGCTTTTTACGGTAAATCCGGCGTCATTAAGGGAGCAAAGTGTTTTAAGGCTCCGATCTCCTTTAGCGTTTAAATACCCGTCAATGAATAGCGATGTGGCCGGGTAAAAGGCCAGTGTTTCCATGTTTCTTAGGTAAATTTCCCTCCCGGCTGAAATGCGTATATCTGCTTTTGGGTTCAGTAAACGGAAAAGGCATAAAATCCTTAAACAGGATTCAGGCGATAAATCAGGTTTGTTTTTAAGCCGCGCGCCTTCGATCGGAATAAAAAAGTTTACCGGTATTGAATCAACTTTTAAATCTCGTAAAGTGAATGCCATTTCGACGATATCGGCGGGCACCTCTCCCAGGCC
>JADFZM010000108.1 GCA_015232535.1 Candidatus Omnitrophota bacterium | reverse complement strand
TTGGTTTATTCAATTAGTGTTTTTATACACCCAGCCCAAATCAATATATTCTTCTTTAATATGCTCTTGATAAATTTAGGGGCAAGTATTGTTCTTTCTTTTATTATTGCATTAATAATTAAAAAGTATGAAAAAAATTAAAGAATATAAAATAAACTTGTTTTAAATGTTATATTGCTAGACGATAAAATTAAACACAGGTCATATCGGGTTAAAAGATTATTGACCCATAAGCCAGCGGTCTATCGATAAAGCCGCCGTCCTGCCTTCATTTATCGCCCAAACAACCAAAGATTGTCCACGGCGCAAATCTCCGCAGGCAAAAACTCCCGGCACATTTGTCATATAATTCGAATCGGATTTTACATTTCCCGATTTTTCGATTTCCACCCCCAACTCTTCCAACATTCCGTTTTTTGCCGGGCCTAAAAATCCCATTGCCAGGAATACCAAATCGCAGTTAACAGAGAATTCAGAACCGGCGATTTCCTTCATCGGCCGGCGGCCGGAATGATCTTTCTGCCCGAATTCTAATTTTATTCCCTCAAGTCTTTTGACTTGTCCGCCTTCGCCGGTAAAAGCCTTGGTCAATACGGCATAATGCCTTTCGCAACCTTCTTCGTGAGAGGTGGAAGTCCTTTTGATAAAAGCCCAATGCGGCCAAGGATTATCCCATTCCCGTTCAACGGGAGGTTCGGGAAGAAGCTCAAACTGTTTAACGGATTTTGCGCCCTGCCGGTTGGCTGTCCCGACACAATCGGAGCCGGTGTCTCCTCCTCCGATAACAACAACATTCTTACCCCTAGCGTCTATTCTCTCGGCAGTAAACTGTTTGCCCTTATTAACGCGGTTTTGCTGGGTAAGATAATCCATCGCAAAGTAAATACCTTTTAATTCTCTTCCCGGGACAGCTAAATCCCTCGGAAGTTCCGCTCCGCCGGATAAAACGACCGCGTCGTGATTCTTCCTTAAATATTGCGCTTTTATATCAACCCCGACATGCGTATTGGGCTTAAAGACCACCCCCTCAGCCGCCATAATATCAACCCGGCGCTGGACAATTTTCTTATCAAGCTTGAAATCCGGGATGCCGAGCCTAAGCAATCCGCCGATATCTTCATTTTTTTCATAAACAGTTACCGTATGGCCGGCTTTATTCAACTGGTCCGCGCAAGCCAACCCCGCGGGGCCGGAGCCAACAACAGCAACGGCCTTGCCGGTTCTTACCTTAGGGAGATTCGGCTTTATCCAGCCTTCTTTGAAGGCCTTTTCGATAATTGCAACCTCGATATTCTTTATTGCTACAGCCGGAGCATTTATCGAAAGCACGCATGAATTCTCGCAGGGCGCCGGGCAGATACGCCCCGTGAATTCAGGAAAATTATTCGTCTCCTGCAAATATTTGACCGCTTCCTGCCACTTGCCTTTGTAGACAAGGTCGTTCCAATCGGGAATGAGATTGCTTATCGGGCATCCCCAATGGCAAAAAGGAATGCCGCACTCCATGCATCGGGCACCCTGAGTTTGCATCTCCACCTCCGGCGGATACTTAACAAATTCACAGTAATGCCTCAGCCGCTCGGCAACAGTCTCTTTGCCGAATTCTTTTCTTTCGTATTTTAGAAAACCTGTAGTATCACCCATTGTTTAGTATATAGTCGTTAGTATTTGGTATATAGTGTATGGAAAATAATAAAAATAAAAACTGTCATAACTTCTTTATTAAAGCCATAGTCATCTTAGAGATAACTGTCAGCTGCTGTGTTAACTTATCTAAAATGGTAGTTTATAAATACCCGATGTCTTTGGCAATGATCAGTTGCGTCTCTAGTTCGGCAATAGAACCTAGGCTAATAAATAAAAATTGCTTATATTCCTTATTATGGTACCGCTTAAAGCCTTCGGCTATATTCGAAGGTATAGATATCGCAGACTTCCTTATTTGAGAAGTTAAATTATATAATTCATATTCTGGAAACTTATTTGTTAGTATATATATCTCCTTTACGATCTCGATGCCGCCTTGCCATATTTTTAATTCTTTATAACTTTTTATTTTTTCACTTTCCATATGCTATATCCCACATACTATATACTACTTAAAGACCTCTTCTTCTCTTTCAATATCTTCATCTTCTTTCATCATCTCTCCCAAAACCTTGCGGTATTCCATCGGGAAAACTTTGACGAAAGAATGGATCTCTTCCTGCCAATTATCTAAAATTAGCCTGGCCTTTTTGCTATTCGTATGGAAAAAATGCTTCTCGATCATCGATCTGATCAAATCCATATCGGACTTGTAGCGAACCAGCTCCAGATCGACCATATCGAGATTACATTTTCCGTCGAGCTGATTTAGCGGGTCATAAACATAAGCGATCCCCCCGCTCATCCCGGCCGCGAAATTTACCCCCGTTCCCCCTAAGATCACAACCCTTCCCCCGGTCATATATTCGCAACCGTGGTCACCAATACCTTCAACAACCGCATTCACACCGCTATTTCTTATCGCGAAACGCTCACCCGCACATCCGTTGATATACAATTCTCCTTCGGTTGCTCCGTATAGAATAACGTTCCCGGCAATAATATTCTTATCGGTTTCATAATCATCCGGGGTCCCGGGATAGGGCTTTAGGATTACTTTACCGCCGCTTAGACCTTTAGCCAGATAATCGTTCGCTTCCCCCTCTAAAACCAGCGTCAAACCTTTTGCCGCCCAGGCCCCGAAGCTTTGCCCGGCCGCGCCGGTAAATTTACAGGTTATGGTGTCCTCCGGCAATCCGGCGTGCCCGTACCTTTTTGCTATCTCGCCCGAAAGCATCGCGCCCGTCGTTAAATTGGTGTTCCTGATCGGGAGCTCTATCTTTATTGGCTTCTTATTATCAAGCGCTTCACGGCAAAGCTCGATAAGCTTTCTATCCAAAACTTTATCCGTGCCTTTGTCTACGGGCTTGACGAACACCTTCGGATGGTCTATTTTTTCGGATACATCAAAGAGCAGGCGGGAAAAATCCAAACCCTTCGCCTTATAAAAATCTATCGCCTCATTCATCTTGAGCATATCGACCCTGCCGGTCATCTCTCTCATAGTCCGGAAACCTAATTGCGCCATAATTTCCCTTATTTCCTGGGCGATAAAGTTGAAGAAATTGATCAAGTGCTCTGGCCTTCCCGTAAAGAGGCCGCGCAGTTTAGGGTCTTGCGTAGCAACCCCGACCGGACAAGTATTTAAATGGCATTTACGCATCATAACGCAGCCCAAAACTACCAGCGGTGTCGTCCCAAATCCGAATTCTTCCGCCCCTAGAAGTGAAGCGATGACAATATCACGGCCTGTCTTCATCTGCCCGTCGGTTTGAACGCGGATACGGTCGCGCAAACGGTTTAAGACAAGCGTCTGCTGGGTCTCGGAAAGCCCTAATTCCCAGGGAGCGCCGGCATGTTTTATCGAGGATAAAGGCGACGCGCCGGTCCCTCCGTCGTAACCGCTGATCAAAACCATATCGGCGTTGGCCTTAGAAACACCCGCCGCGATAGTCCCGACCCCAACCTCGCTTACCAATTTGACCGAAACCCGCCCTTGCGGATTAACGTTTCTAAGATCAAAGATCAATTGCTTAATATCTTCTATCGAATATATATCATGATGAGGAGGGGGCGAGATCAAACTTACACCCGGAGTAGAATGCCTGACCCGGGCTATCTCTTCATTTACTTTGTGCCCGGGGAGTTGTCCGCCTTCTCCCGGCTTTGCCCCTTGGGCTATCTTGATCTGCATTTCCCGGCAATTTACTAAATATTCTGCCGTTACCCCGAATCTTCCCGATGCGACTTGCTTGACCATGCTGCAGCGGTTATCACCGTTTGGAAGGAGTTTATAACGCGCGGGGTCTTCTCCGCCTTCTCCGCTATTACTTTGGGCTCCCATCCTGTTCATGGCAACAGCCATCGCTTCATGAGCCTCGCGACTTATCGAACCAAAAGACATCGCTGATGTGACAAACCTTTTTATGATCTCTGACGCCGGTTCAACTTCCTCGATCGGAATACTTTTCCCGTCTGTAAATTTAAAAAGGCCACGTAATGTCGATTGTTTCTTCGACTGTTCATTTATTAGACAGGCGTATTCTTTGTAAACCTGATAATTGTTCGTCCGGGTCGCGAATTGCAGTTTACTGATCGTTTCCGGTGTCCAAAGATGCCTCTCGTCGTCTTTTCGGTAACGATATTGCCCGCCGCTAACAAGCTCATTATCCCCTATGGTCTGAGGGTTTGTCGCCGTGTAATAACGGGCGTTGGCTTCTTTAGCTATCTCATCCAATCCGATCCCCTCAACCTTTGATGAAATGCCGGTAAAATATTTTTCTACGACTCCATTATTTATGCCAACTGCCTCAAAGATCTTGGCGCTGCGGTAGCTTCTAAGGGTAGAGATCCCCATTTTAGACATTATCTTCAAAAGGCCTTTGCAAATTGACTTGATATAATTCTCTATAGCTTTCGTAGTGGAGAGGTCTTTTTCGAGCATACCCCGCTCGGCCATATCAGCGATCGATTCAAAAGCCAAATAAGGGTTAACAGCTGTGGCTCCGAAGCCCAGAAGCAAAGCCATATGATGCACCTCACGTGCTTCCCCTGTTTCTAAAATAATCGCCGATTGGGTCCGGTTCCCTTCCCTTATAAGGTGCTGATTTAAGGCCGATACAGCCAACAAAGCCGGGATAGGGGTTAACCCTTTATCCAGATTCTTGTCGCTGAGGATAAGGATATTTGAGCCGTTTTTAATAGCTTCTTCCGCCCTTATAAAAATATCCTTTAAGGCAGATTCCAGATCCTTGCCGTCACCGGCGGCCTTAAAACCTATTTTTATATCTGCGGAACTAAATTTTTTAACTTTCAATTTCCTTATCCGCTCCAAGTCTTCATTTGTCAAGATCGGGTGTTGCAGTTTAATGAGACGGGCATTCTCCGGGACCTCTTTTAAAATATTGGCCGCATTGCCCATAAAAGTCATTAATGACATTACCAATTCTTCTCTTATAGGGTCGATCGCGGGATTTGTTATCTGGGCGAATAACTGCTTAAAATACATATAAAGCAATTGCGGCTTCTCGGAGAGGACCGCTAAGGGCGTATCGCAGCCCATAGACCCGACGGGCTCATCGCCGTTTGCGGCCATCGGATTCAATATCATCCGCAAATCTTCCCGCGTAAAGCCAAATAACCTCTGCCGGAAAATAAGGGTTTCTTCGTGCGGCTCGATCTCGCCTATCGGGCTGAATAACCCGTGCAAAAGGATTTTATTTTCCTCCACCCATCTTCGGTAAGGCTGACGGCGGGAATAATACTTCTTCAACTCTTTATCTTTAATAACTCTTTTTTCTTTGAGGTCGACTAAAATGATCTCGCCCGGCCTGAGCGCCCCTTTTTCCTTAACGTTTTGGGGTGAGAAATCAAGGACACCCGCTTCCGAGGAAAGGACAATAAAATTATCCCGCGTCACAGTATAACGTATCGGCCGAAGCCCGTTTCTGTCCAAAAGCGCTCCCACGACATTGCTATCGGTAAAAGCGACCGCGGCCGGCCCGTCCCACGGCTCCATCATACCGGCGTGATACTCAAAAAATCCCCTCAAATCAGGGCCGATAGGGTATTTTACTCCCCAAGCTTGAGGGATTAGCATTAACATCGAATGAGCGATATCCCTCCCCGATGCGGTTAAAAGTTCCAGGGCATTATCCAAGCAAGCCGAATCGCTTCCGCTTTCATCGATCACAGGCAGAAGTTTTTTAATCTCCTCGCCGAAAAGATCCGACTCAAGAAGCCTTTCCCTGGAGCTCATCTGATTCTTATTGCCTCTTAGGGTATTGATCTCTCCGTTATGCGCCAGATACCTAAAAGGATGGGCCAGTTTCCACGACGGGAAAGTATTGGTGCTGTACCGCTGATGAATTACGGCCAAAGCGCTTTCAAAATCATAAGCTGCCAAATCTTTATAATAGTTTATAAGCTGAGTCCCCATGAGCATTCCCTTATAGACAATAGTCCGGGAAGAAAAACTGGGGATATAAACACTGTCACCCAAGCGCATTGTTTCTTCTATTTTGCGTTCGATCAATTTTCTAACGACATAAAGCTTGCGCTCTAAGGCAATATGGTGCAACTTATCCGAAGAAACAAATATTTGCTCGATCGCCGGCTGAGCGTCTTTGGAGATCTCCCCGAGGTCATTATCATCAAAGGGAACTGCCCTCCAGCCTAAAACAGAAAGACCTTCCTGGGCGATAACTTCTTCGATTAGTTTGCGGCATCGCTCTTTGAGCCTTTTATCCTGAGGCAAGAAAATCATCGCAACGCCGTAACGCCCGAATTCGGGAAGTTTTATTTTAAGCTCATCTGCGATCCTGCGGAAAAACTTATCCGGGAGCTGTACCAGCATTCCAGCCCCATCACCGGTCTTATTATCGCCTCCCGTCGCGCCACGATGCAGAAGATTAACCAACACCTCAATGCCTTTGGTAATAATATCGTGCGATTTATTCCCGTCAATATTGGCAACAAACCCAACCCCGCAACTATCATGCTCGTTTTGGGGGTCGTACAGGCCTATTTTTTTTGGATACCCTTGGTCTCTCATTTTATAGATAACTCTTTTGACAACCTAATAATCCGAGTTAAATTTTGAAATATAATTCTACCATTACTGTCAAATTCTTGCTTATTAGCTTTATAT
>JADFZM010000107.1 GCA_015232535.1 Candidatus Omnitrophota bacterium | reverse complement strand
GGACGCGTACCTAATTAACAAAGTCGTCATTCTGAGTCCGAAGGACGAAGAATCTCAGAAGAGATCCTTCGCTTGCGCTCAGGATGACAGTTAACGTAATTCCGGAATTCTACATAAACTTCAATTCGATATATCTTCCCGGCGGGTTTTTCTTTAGATCGGCGCTGCGTTTAAGGATGTCCTGCTGCGGAAAAGACTTCGAGAGCTTCGAGGCCAAATCAGAGAGCACTACTTCCGAAAATCCGATATAATCATAGGCGCTGATAGCTTCTATGATTATATTCAATAATTCCTTCTCCGTATCCGGCCCCGGACGGAAGGCGCTTCGGGTATATTTATACTGGACGCGGTAGGTTATCTGTTTGGCTAAAAATTCTCCCCAGGTTAATTCGCGAAAATCGAGATGCCGGCCTTTTTTATCGCCGATGAATGATTTGCTCCCCTTAGGCGTTTCCATGACGATCCGCCGGGTATATTCCTCGCCGAAGGACATGTCCTGAAAGGCCCTCAAAAGGTCGTTAAACGCCATATATGTCGTCATCTCCAGCCCGAGGGTGATATCGGTTACGACGAGGACAACGAAATCCGGCTTGGTTTTTTCATCGGCAAAACTGCGGTATACGGAGCTTAGGATATTTTGCTGTTCCTGCCGGAAACTTTCCTGGTAGCCGGTCGTATAACCGTAATTTTTTTCGTAAGCCTTGACGGAGCCGATGTCATAGTCGACCTTAAATGTTTTTCCGTCGAAAGTTGTATCGAGAAAGTTCACGCTGAGCGATTCTTTGTATTCTTTTGAGACGGAAGCTTCCTCGTCCCCGGCGGATAAGATGATAAAGCTTTCTTCCCTCGGGTAATAAAGCCAGAGGGTTTTGCCGGCTTGCTTAATGACCATCTCGAGCTTAAGCTCGTCTTTTAATATGCCGGATAGTTTTTCCTGCGGGGAAACAGGCGCTTTTGTTTTGTTTGAAGACGGATTGCAGGCAAAGGCAAAAAAAACAGCCAGCAAAAAAATAATGGATTTTGGTAAGAAATATCTTTGCATTTTATACGGATTGAGGTTTGCGGGTTGCCGGCTCAATGCCGTGTTTTTTAAAGATAGCCTCGATCTCGTCGTATTCGAGTTCTTCTTTCTTAAGCAGTTCCTGGGCGAATTCTTCGAGGACCTCTTTTTTGCTTCTTAGTATTTCATCCACTTCCTTAATACAGCCTTGGAGTATATCCTGCACGTCATTATCCAAAACCTCTTTTGTTTTATCCGACAGGGTCAAGCCGCCCCAGTAATTGGCGACGAGATCAAAATCCCCGACCAAACCGGTTTTCCCCATCCCTAAGCTCCAGACCATGGTGCGAGCGGTATTCATGGCTTGGCCGAAATCCGATCCCGGGCTTCCGCCGACACCATGGGTTGTTATGCCGAACTTTATTTTCTCGGCGGCGTAAGATGCCACCGCGACTTTAATGTCGGCAAGGAGCTTGTTTTTATCGGGGCAATATTGTTCCTCGGAGGGCCGGTGCGATACCATCCCTAAAGCGCCGCGCCGGGGAATAATAGTCGCTTTAATGATGTCATCAGTGGGGTGCAAAATATAACCGATTATCGCGTGGCCGGCCTCGTGATAAGCGGTTTGGATCCTTTCTTTCTCGCTTAATTGGATATTCGATTTCATCCCGAAAATTATACGGTCGTAAGCTTCGGATAAGTCTTTCATGACCAGGGTGTCCCTTTTGTCGCGGGTGGCGATAAGGCTGCTTTCCCTTATCATGTTCTCGATATCGGCCGGCGAGAACCACAAACATTTCTTTGCCAGGATCTCGGGATTAACATTTTCTCCCACTTTGAACTTTTTAAGGTAGAAATCAAAAAGTTGTTTTCTTTCTTTCAAATTCGGGCGGGAAATATAAATTTTTCTATCGAACCTTCCCGAGCGCATAACCGCCGTGTCAAGGTCGTATTCGCTGACGTTGGTGGCCGCCAGGACGACGATATTATTTTCGGTCTGCCTGAGCCCGTCCATTTCGGTTAAAAACTGGTTGATCGTGGCATTATGGCTGGTCGCGCCGCCGAAGCCTCTTTCTTCCTGGCGGGGCCGGGCGAATGAATCGATTTCGTCGATAAAAATGATACAGCCGCCTTCGAGCTTGGCGAGCGCCCTTGCCTGCTTAAAAAGAGTCCGCATCTGGGCCGCGCCCTGCCCGACGAACATGCCCACAAAATCGCTTCCGACCGCCGGTAAGAATGGAAGCCCGCATTCGGAGGCGATGGCTTTCGCCAGGTACGTTTTTCCGCAACCCGGCGGGCCGATCATCATTGTTCCTTTAATGATTTTTCCGCCGATCGCCTTTATCAGATGCCGGTCTTTAAGCAGCTTGACGATTTCCCAGGCTTCTTTCTTGGCGCCCTCCATGCCGATAACTTCGTCCCATTTGATATGTACTTTGGCGGTGTCGATCCTTGTTTGGAACATTTTAACAAATCCGCCCTGGAGCATGTAGAACTGCATGAATATCATTAAAGGAATGGTAAGAAGCTGGGTGATGACCAAAACGGGGAAAAACATGGCCATATTCCCGGCCATTTGTTTTTTGCTGAAGGACTCAAGCGCCATGAAGCTTAAGAAGCTGTAACGGAGGAAAAAGAAGGAACCGATCAAAGAAGCGATAACGACTAAGGCAACAATAATGGTTAACCAGTGGAGTTTCATGAAAACTATCAGTTTACGCATAAATTATCGGCCTCACTTATTTGTTAAAAGATTATAAATTATCACAACCGCAATAAAAAGTATACCATGTATTTCGGGGACGCGTACTTAATTATTTTGAACTATATTTCCCTACCCCTTGAGGGGAGCCTGCCTGAATGTATGCAGGTCAGGCGGCCTCACACCGTGTGGAGGGTAAAAATAGCTATTGCTTGACTTAAGAGTGGAATTGTGTTATTTTGTCGGATATTCAAATTACTGTTATTTTTTACGCCATGCGCAAAGAGTGATTGGGCGGTTGTTCGATATAATTTACACCCCGCGTTAAAGATTTAGGGGGCGGTTGTTCGTTCTTTCGCCCCGCAGAATGCGGGGGAAAGTTGACAATTAAGAATCCCCATAAAACGCCAGAGCGTTTTAGGGGATAAATTCGCAGACACCCCGCGCGAAGAGGAAGGGCGCGGGTGTTCAATATAATTGACACACCGCGCGAAGAGGAATGGCGCGGGTGTTCGTTAACTACGAAGGAGCATGTAATGAGTAAAATATCATCCATTAAAGCACGGCAGATAATCGATTCCCGCGGGAATCCGACGGTTGAAGTCGATTGTATTTTAGATAACGGCGTATTAGGCCGCGCGGCAGTCCCTTCGGGCGCCTCAACCGGCGAGCATGAAGCAATTGAGTTAAGGGACAATGATAAATCCAAATATTTAGGCAAGGGAGTATTAAAGGCGGTAAATAATGTTAATACCTTAATCGCCCAGGCAGTAGTCGGAAAAGAGCCTGATTTTGTGGCTATTGATAAGATCTCTTTAGGATTAGACGGCACGGAAAACAAGTCAAAACTGGGCGCGAACGCGATTTTGGGCGTTTCCTTGGCGGTGGCCAAGGCGGCTGCAGCGGATAAAAAGGTATCGCTTTTTAAATTCTTAGGCGGGCCGGATTCGAAGATCCTCCCCGTTCCTTTAATGAATATAGTTAACGGCGGCTCACACGCTGACAATAACTTGGATATCCAGGAATTTATGATCGCCCCCTTAGGCGCTCCGACATTCTCCGAAGCTATCCGAATGGCCTGCGAAGTTTTCCATAATTTAAAGTCCCTTTTGAAAAAAGACGGGCTTTCAACCTCGATAGGCGACGAAGGCGGTTTTGCCCCGAATTTAAAGAGCAACGAGGAGGCGGTAAAATATATTTTAGGCGCAATCGAAAAAGCCGGGTACAAACCGGATAAGGATGTTTTTATCGCCCTTGACGCGGCCTCATCCGAATTCAACGAAGACGGAAAATACCTTTACGGCGGCGGCAAGCTGAGCGCCTCCGAGATGGTCGATGTTTACGCGAAGATGCTTAAGGAGTACCCGCTTATCTCTATCGAGGACGGGCTCGACGAAAACGATTGGGAAGGCTGGAAAGAACTGACCGCTAAATTAGGCGAAAGCGTACAGCTTGTCGGGGATGATCTTTTCGTCACCAATGTCAAGAAATTACAGCGCGGTATAAACGAGCAGGTGGCGAATTCGATACTTATTAAGGTAAACCAGATCGGCAGTTTATCCGAAACCTTGGACGCGATCAATTTAGCCAAGAAAAACAAATATACTTCGATAATTTCGCACCGCTCCGGCGAGACGGAAGACACGACCATCGCCCATATCGCTGTTGCGACCGGCGTCGGGCAGATCAAGACCGGCTCTTTATCGAGGACGGACAGGCTTTGCAAGTATAACGAGCTTCTGCGCATCGAAGAGGAATTGAAGGACAAAGCGGTGTATGCTGGTTCATTGTGGGGAAAGATCTATTAGGCCACAAGGAACCATTCCGAGCGCTTTTTGCGAGGAACTTCCTCATCTCTGGGGTAAAATATTTTAAGCAGAGCGAACCGTCCCGAGCTCTTTTGCGAGGGAGTAACTTTTAAGCGTCATCCTGAGCGTAGCGAACGATCTAAAGTAAGTTTCACCCGGCTCTAATGAAAAAGTTTATAATTGCCAATATTGTAGTAATCGTTCTTTTGATTGTTTTTTTGCCGTCTTTTGCCCGCATCCAGGACATGAAGGAGAAGTTGCGCCAAGATGAAAAACAGATAAATGATCTGAAAAGGCAGAATGCCAGGTTAAATCTGGAATTAAAGCGGTTGAGGAGCGACCCGGCGTATCTCGAGGAAGTGGCCAGGGATAAAATGGGGGTGGCCAAAGAGGGCGAAGTGATTTACAAGATAAAGCCGATCGATCCGGAGCAAAAAGGGCGATAATTTTATAGGGTTCGCTGGGATGCGCGAAACGTGAAACATTTTTTAGCGTCCCGCGATTACCAAGATTTTAATTTAGAAATATCGTGGGGCTGCGAGGGCAGCTGAGCGTCCCGCGATTACCAAGATTTTAATTTAGAAATATCGCGGGGTGGAGCAGTCTGGTAGCTCGTCAGGCTCATAACCTGAAGGTCGCACGTTCAAATCGTGTCCCCGCAACCAGCGTAACATGAAGCCAGTTAGTGATTTACGTCATTAGCTGGCTTTTTTGTTTCTCAGCGAAAACCCTTCTGTCTAACACCTGTCTAACAAAACTTTTGTTACAAATAAAAATACTTCAGATAGTAATGGGAAATCAAGGAAATATTTCATGGTTAATTTGAGGTAATATTTGGCAGGTTAAGTTTTCTTTATTTCAGCTTTTATCAAAGGGTCATACCATTTATAAAGTTCTTCAAATGTAAAGTTTTTGGGAATGTAATTATCGTTGTAGGGGTCACACATCATTAAAGAAGACCACATTGCTTCGCATGTCCGTCTGGGATGTTGCGTTATGTATGAATTATAAAAATTATTTGTTGTCCTGTAATGATGGCTACAGATAAAATCTTTCCAAGCTTCAGCCAGAATAGGGCTGCTTTTTATATCGATTATTTCTATTTCCTCTAAACTCCTGTTTGGAGCAGGACCCCAGCCCTCTTTCATGAGGCTAATAGCTTCTATATCAGAGGCAGGTGCGCTGTATCCAAAGATTGTTAGTATATACGCATGTTTAAGGCAGTTTTTTAATGTTTCCCACTCGGAAGAAATAAAAACGTTATCTGTGTAATTCTTTTTTTTGATTGGAAATAATAGTTGAGAGGGGACATATCTCTCGCCACATTTACTACACCTACCGTAAAGATACCCTTTCATTCTATCCTTGGGACAGTAACCCATTGCTATGCTTCCGTGCAAATGCAGGATATGTGGCAAAGATGCAATTTTAAAATTTCTTCTCCATGCAGTGTAAAGAAAAGGGTCCCAGTTAAAAGTTGCTATTACATCTTTATTTCGCAGGGATAGCACTAAGTGGTCATATATTGTCGGGTAGTTGGGAAGAGATAATCTGGCAAAATAATTTTTTACCCTATTTTCTATAATAGTAACCAATTCCGCATGTTTATAATCTTCGCAAATATTGCTGTAAATCTCTTCAAAATTATTTGATGAGTAATCAATTTTGTAGTCGTTAAGAATTTTTTTTAGGTTGAGTATGCTTATTAAATTGTTCATTAATGGAAGAGGATTCCCTTCTTTGTCTCCTTTGGGGCATGCAGCTAAACTAGCGCCAGCCCCAAGGATAACAATATGAGGAGCCCCCATATGTGTTTCTTTTATTTCTTGTTCTAGTGATGGCATAATCATTTTAATTATAACGCTTACTCTGCTTTTTTACGACTGGATAATAATACATGTTTTTAATATTAGGTGTATGCAGTATTGAAAAAATAGGTGACAGGCATTTTTATAGGAGACAGGTCAATTCTTGGTTATTATCAAAGCTTATGGAGTGGGGTTGTTAACTTATTAATTTGAAGCTCTTTTTTGTTCTTGTAACACCAAAATGGTAATGTCCTAAATGACCAAAATGAAAATGTCCTAATCTGGTAAACTTTCCATAACGCAAAAAGGAGGCGTTATGGATAAAAAAGAGGACATAATCATGATAAAGCCGGAAGAATTAAAGCGTTATCAGATGGTCAACAAAGTGTTGGAGCGAAGTATTAATCAGCAAGAAGCGGCGGGATATTTGGGGATAAGCGACAGGCAGGTACGAAGAATAGTTAAGCGGTAACCAACACGGTTGTACCACCCATGTTCAAAATCA
>JADFZM010000106.1 GCA_015232535.1 Candidatus Omnitrophota bacterium | reverse complement strand
ACCAGCCCCACATAACCGCAGCCGATTATTGCAATTTTCATTTTATATTCCTTCTCCTGATTGCGACCCCGCTTTTTTCCGATTGAAACTGCTTCCCGCTTCAATGCCGATATCCGGGAATCCTTTAAGGGTAAATAAAAGCAGGATCTCGCTTCCTTCGCCTCTGGTTTGGTTAAAATCAATATTCATCTCCCAGGAATGAAGATCTCGCGTTAAGACATAATCCTGCTCTTTTAATATGCCGTTTTTAAGGTCATAACGCTGATAGGCCTTAACCGCCCATTTAGGGTTAAACCGGTAGAAAACATTAGTCGTGATCTGATCGTCGACGTCCCGGTCCCATCTTTTACCAACGCCTATGCTCCATTTATCCTTGCCGTTTATATACATGTCAAAATTCGCCGTGCTTAAATGGTCTCTCTGGCTGTCGTAAAGCGAATCAAAGTAAAAGGTAAAAAGATCGTTCGGCTTAAAATCTATCTCGTTGGTTATGTTCTGAAAGCTTCCCGCCCCGGGATTTTCTTTAAGATTAAATGGGCTGCTGGTTAAAACCCTTAACAATTCTACGGTCTGCTCGTTTCTTTTGGTCTGCAGCTTATTCTCAAGGGCAAAAGTAACGGCGTGCCCCCGGGTTTTACTGTCGATCTCATCAAAATAATCTATCTGGTTAGAGGAGAGTGTCGGCTCGTGAATATACTGGTATGATACGGAAGGTGTGACTATATGGCGCAGGCGGTTAATCTCAATGCCGAGGTTTTCGGAATAAACATCATAGATCCTGTAAAATTTAGTGCTCAAGCTAGAGCCTGTCCGGAAAATCGACCTCACCGAGTTATAATCTTCGGGATTCAATGTCCGGCTGTAATAAGTGTAGCGCTCTGCGACATAAGGACGAAACTCAAGGAAAGAAAATTTAAAAGGGTACGCTATCTCATTATCAGTATCAAACCTGCGTGTTTCGGGCCTAACCTCAGTCGGAGAAGCGAGGCGGTTGACCAAGTTGGAATAAATGCTGGTATTCTTATAGTAAAAATTGGAGCTTGCTATTTTATAGTCAGGGAGGTCATAGCGAAGTTCCGGGAGCCTTTCCACCTCGCTATTAAAACGGTTGACCTTTGAATCGACCCGCAACGAAGCCAAGCCCTGAGGCAGAGGCCGGGTCAAAAGAAAATAGGTGTTTGGCGATGAATCGCTTTGATAATGCCGTTCGAAATAATCTTTTAGGAATGTCGCATCGCTTATTTTATAGTACTGCATGATAGCGCTTGTCTTCTCGTCCAGCTTCCATTTATGCCGCCATTCCGCTTTAAAGCGCTCTCTTTCTATGGTCGGTGAGGGGCGCTCCTGATAAAACCGGTTGGAGGTAATGCTCCTCTCGTTCATATAGTAAGTGCGGACTAATCCTTCGCCCGTTTGCGGTGTTTTGTAATCAACATCCACCCCCCAGGCGAGGTCCTTTTTTTCCCTCGCGTCAAAACGAACCGCGCCTTTAAATCCCTCGTTGAAGAAATACCGCTTTTTAGTCAGGATGAACATGCCCCATTCTTTGTCATAACCCGGGACTGCGGAAAACCCGGCCTTACTATCACGGAGGTTCTGAGAAACCTTAGGGAAATACATTACCGGCACCCTTCCCATAATCGTCTTTACCCCGCGGGCGGTCATCCGTTCTCCGGGAAAGATATCGATCTTCCGCGAGCGCAGCCGGTATCCGGGATCGTCATAATCCGAGGTTGTCACATACCCATTCTCCAAAACCAGATGTTTGTCGGCCAGGCGCGATACCTTGCGGGCTTCTCCGTAATAAGGATAAGAATAAAACTTGGCGTTGTAGAACTCGCCCGTCATCGATTCGAAGTTAAATATAATGTTTCTCCCTTTGATCGTCCCTCCTTCAGTCGATAAGACAACATCGCCCTTGGCAAAAGCAAGTTTTTCATTCCTTAAGAATTCTACCTCATCGCAGGAAAGCCTG
This sequence comes from Candidatus Omnitrophota bacterium, assembly GCA_015232535.1. GTDB lineage: Bacteria > Omnitrophota > Gorgyraeia > Zapsychrales > Zapsychraceae > JADFZM01. The sequence continues at coordinate 4,859 of JADFZM010000106.1, read as the reverse complement.
GCATTATTGTATATGACAACAACATTTCCCTTTGCGTTTATCTTGTTCCCGTCGATTGAATACTCAACGGTATCTCCGTTAAGCTCGACCTGCCCTCCGGATGTGTCCTCCGCGGAAAAAAGAGGTTTCCCGAGAAATAACAATATTCCGGCTAGAAATATAAATACTGCGGTTTTTTTAGGTTTATTTTTTTTCAATCTAGCTCACTTCGCACTAAAACATCGGCTCCGATAATTCCGGCATCATCACCCAGCTTGCATTTAGAGACTTTTAGCATCCTCGACTGGACTTTCATCGTCCTTGTCTTTAGGACTTTTAATAACGCAGGTTTCAGGAAAAAATAGCTGTTGGAAACTCCTCCTCCCAGGACCAAAAGCTGGGGATTTAACAAATTAACAACCCCTACCAATCCGTTTCCTAAATGGACAGCCGTTTGCGTCCAGAAATCCTTCGCGCGAGAGTTTCCTGCTTCTGCCAATTGGGATACCTCTTTTAAATCTATCCCCTTCCTTTTAAAGATCTTCGCTGACTTAGCATCAAGGAAGTTCTTGCCGACATATGTTTCCAGGCACCCGTAACCTCCGCAATTGCAGCGCTGCCCTTTTTCGTTTAAAGGGATATGCCCGACCTCTCCCGCGGCAAATCCTTTCCCCCGGTATAGAGCATTATTTAAAATAAGCCCGCCGCCTACTCCCGTACCTAGGGTTATACAGATCATATCGGAGACTCCTTTTCCTGCGCCGTATTTCCATTCCCCTAATGCTATCATATTCACGTCATTATCCAAAAACACGGGTATTTTTAAATTATTTTCCATGATCTTTTTAAGCGGGACATTATGCCATCCGGGAATATTGGGCAGGAAAATAACTATTCCGTTTTTATTATCGATCAAACCCGGCAAACCGATACCTATCCCCTGTATTTCTGGAGCATTCACTTTATTTATGCCGGTCAACTCGTTAACCGCGGAAACAAGGGCCGTTATCAGACTGTTTTTATTCCTTAAATACTTGCCCGTTGAAAGATATTTGCGGTCGATAACTTTTCCCGATTTAATCAGGCCGAGTTTAATATTGGTACCGCCTATATCAATGCCGATTGTATATTTCTTCATTATTTACCTAAAGGGTTGCCGCGTTTTAAGTTTTATCCCTGGAAAAACCATAAAAAAACACTCAATTTGCTTAAATTTGGATTATTGTACACGATAATAGGAATTAGTTCAACTTAAGTAAGCTTTATTTTGATTGTTTTTTTTGCCCGGATTCTTATTAATATTTATATTTATAATGCGGAGAGATACTCCATGGAGAGATTATCTATAGTCAATTACCCCGAAAGAACAAACCCTGTTCCTTCCTCTTTTCTTAGCCCGGTACAGGGCCCAATCGGCTTTATCTATCAATTCTTCCTGGGTCTTGCTATCATCCGGAAAAGTCGCGATTCCGATTGAAAGGGTAGCGTTTACTGTCACATCATAGGCCTTGATCTTTGTTTTTTCGGTTGAGGCACGGATACGTTCTGCGGCAAAATAAGCCCCGTCTTTGTCCGTTTCGGGCAAAACAACGCAAAATTCCTCTCCTCCGTAACGGCCGGCGATATCGATCTCGCGGATGCTCTCTTTTATTATCATCGCCACTTCCCTTAATATCTGATCGCCAGCCAAATGCCCGTGGTCGTCGTTGAATTTCTTGAAGAAATCGACATCGATCATCAAAAAAGAGAGCTTCGTTTTTTTGCTTTTTGAACGCTCTATTTCCTCCGCGAAGCGCTCGAAGAAATAACGGCGCGTCGAGAGGTCGGTCAGTCCGTCAGTTACGGCGATCTTCTCGATCTCTTCGTAAAGTTTTACCCGGCGCAGAGCCAGGGCGAATTGGTTGGCAAGAATAGTCAGGGTTTCCCGGTCTTTTTCCTCCACCCCATCGATAACCAAAATTCCCAGCTTTTGGTTCTTGTCCTTTAACGTCATTGTGAAAACGCCCTCTTTATGACATAGCTCTTTATCCTCCTCGATCAATGGGTCATTTAAAAGACATTCCCTGAAATTAACATGCTCTTTGAGCTTTGTTTTAAATATCTTGAATGCATCATCGTCGGTAATAGTTGACGTTATCTCCTTTGTCATCTCATATAGGGTAAAGATCTCTACTGCGTCATCCTCCAAACCGGCTCTTTCTTCATTAAGCCTCTTTTTTCTTTCCGCCTTTTCCTCCAATTTTATGGTACGATCCTCGGCCTTTTGCTTTGCTAAATCCTGCATACGGACAACGAGCCGCCTGAGCAAAAAAGCGGCAAAAATAAAGTAAATTATAGTTAAAGCTGAAACCGCATAGAACATTTTTAAACCCTTTTTAAAATTAGGCCGCGCAAACTTTGTTTCTTCCTTCCTGTTTAGCCCGGTATAAAGCCTGGTCGGCTTTATGGATGAATTCCTGTTTATTATCGGCATCCTTAGGATACGCCGCAACACCTATCGAGACTGTTATGCTGGTCTTCATCCGGCGCAGGATTACCGTTTGTTCGCCGATCCTCTGGCGGGCAGCCTCGGCCATCTCCAAAGCTTTTTCCCTCGGGCAATCCGGCAAAAGGACCGCAAACTCCTCACCTCCGTAACGGCAGACGACATTACCCGGCTCGCGGAAATTTTCCGCGAGGATGAACCCGACCGCCCTTAAAACGATATCTCCGGCGACATGGCCGTATTTATCGTTATATTGCTTGAAATAATCCAAATCGATCATTAAAAAAGACATTTCTGTTTTCCGCCTCCCCTGACGGCTTATCTCCTCTTGCAAACGTTCCATAAGATATCTTTTCAGGTAAAGGCCGGTCAAGGCGTCTTTTATCGCCAATTGCTCGATACGCTCGTAAAGTTGGGCGTTTTCTATAGCCAGAGCGCCAAGATCGGCGATAGTTGTTAAAAAACGCAGGTCTTCGGTCACGAAGCGTTTTTCCCTTGGGCTGTCTATCCTTAATATACCAAGGGCTTTATGCCCGGCCTTTAAGGGTACGCTGATAACGGACCTTATGGGACGGGGCTCGTCTTTTTTTATCTTGTCAAAGTCAAAGCGGTAATCCCGGTGGGTATCTTCGACAAGAAGCGGCTGCATCGCCTTAACGATCCACTGGTCGAAGATATCCCCTTTTTTCGTCTTGAGGTTCACCCGCATCTGCCCTTTTTGAGAAGAGGATATCCCCAGCTCGCCGGTTTTGGAATGGAAGAGATAAAGGATAATGGTCGTGTCCTTATCGCCGAATAATTTGTTGACCTCCTCCGATAAAGTGCGGGAGGTGTCCTCGAGGGTGAGGCACATGCTTAAGTGCTCGGTAAGCCCTTTAAGCTCGGAAAAGTTGATTATCTTTTCGCTTAAAGAATCCAGCGCCGCTTCTTGCTTTATAATCTCATCTTCGATAAGGTTAGCCTGCTCGTCGACCGACTGCAACCTAAGCTGCAGGAGCGAATCCTCCTGGTTCTGGCGGTGATTCAAAACAAGCAAATAAGCCAAGACTGTCCCTAATCCTATCGATATAAGATGAAAAAGCGCAGGATAAATAAAAGCGGCTAAGAAAAACGCGCTCGCTAATGGAAGAAAGATGGCAAGCGATAAAGAAAAAGCAGAATCAAATAATTGTTTTTTCCGTTTCTCGGTCAAAGAAGTGCACCTTGCTCATGTTAAAAACCAAATCCATGTCCCTGTTCACTTCCGGGAGGTCATACGGAGCAACTTTGGCAATAAACTGGTTTTTGCCGGAATTAAGATACAAATACACTTCCGATCCCAAGGGCTCGACGACCTCGCAAACAGCTCGCACTGTATTCTCGGGCGAGGCCTCGGATACGAATAATTTGTCATATATATCTTCGGCCCGGATCCCCATCGTAACTATCTGCCCCTCGTATTTATCGAGGTGTTTATACATATCTTCGACGATCTTAACCTGGAATTTCCCCTCGTCGAAATAAAACTTTCTCTCTTTTCTTATGATCCGACCGTCCATCAGGCTGATCGGCGGCGTGCCGAGAAAGCTGGCTACGAATTTATTTTCCGGCTTTTCGTAAATGGTCATGGGATCCGCGCATTGCTGGACGCATCCGTCTTTCATTACACAGATCCTGTCGCCTAAGGTCAGGGCTTCGGTCTGGTCGTGAGTTACATAAAGAAAAGTGGCCTGTAACCGCAAGCGAAGCTTGTGGATCTCGGAGCGCATCTGTACCCGCAATTTAGCGTCGAGGTTGCTCAAAGGCTCGTCGAATAAGAAAACCTGCGGCTTGCGGACAATGGCCCGCCCTAAAGCGACACGCTGCCTCTCCCCTCCGGAAAGCTGCCTCGGCCGGCGGGCAAAAAGCTTTTTTATGCCTAATATTTCCGCGGCCTCGCCGACCCTTTTTTCTATCTCGGAGTTGGGATAACCTTTAAGCTTCAACCCGAATGACATGTTCTCATAAACGGTCATGTGCGGGTAAAGAGCGTAATTTTGGAAGACCATAGCGATATCACGGTCTTTTGCGGGGACATCGTTGATTAGCCTCTCGGCTATCCAGATCTTCCCTTCTGTGATCTCTTCCAGCCCGGCAACCATCCTTAAAGTCGTGGACTTGCCGCATCCGGAGGGGCCGACCAAAACCATGAACTCTCGGTTCTCGATCGCGAGCGTAACATTGTCTACCGCCCGGACACCGTTTTTATATACCTTGCTGACACCTTGTAAACTGACCTGAGCCATAAAGCTTTCCTATTAATCCTAATATTAGTGACTTATTTTATAGAAAGACAGCTTCCATTGCAACTTGAATCTTGATAGGTGTCAAGCCAAAATAGAAATGTCCTAGTTTTACCAAAATAGAAATGTCCTAA
>JADFZM010000105.1 GCA_015232535.1 Candidatus Omnitrophota bacterium | reverse complement strand
TCCGACATGGCATCTATATTCTGGTCTTTTGAAAAGCTGACTCCGGAAATGCGCGTAATTATTTTAGACTTGGGATAATCACTTTTTTTGATCTTCTTAAAAAGCTTTATATTATTAAGAACCTTCTCAAAATCCCCGTTTACCCGGAATTTCTCGTACGATTTTTTATCCACTGCATCGACGGAGAAGACAACCGTATTGACGCCTCCGGATAAGATAGCGTGGCAATTTTCTTCCGATAATTTTGAGCCGTTGGTGTTAAGCTTAAGCCCCAGGAATTTCCCGCGGCAAAATAGCAGCATTTTATTTACATCGGGACATAACATCGGCTCGCCGCGGGAGGCTATTGATAGAAACTCGATATTCCCCTCAATTTGCCCGATAATCTTCTTGAATAAAGAAAAGCTCATAAACCCCATATACCCGCTCTTAGCGGAGTTGAAACTTTTATCAGTCTGGTAACAAAACACGCAACGGTAATTGCAAACGGATGCCGGCTCGATCTGCAAATAAGGAGGGAATTCGTCAAGCCCTTTGATCTTCGGATAAACATCATAGCGGTAGCGGTGACAAATATAACGGGCAATCTCTTTATCTTCTATTCGGGAAAGCTCGTCGCTTATATACTGATTAATTTTAAAAAGGCTTGCCTTACCGCTGTCATTTAAATCTTTCAATGCCGAAATAAGGACATTGTTCAACTTATCCTTGTTTATTGCCGACAAAACTTTAATAACCCTGCCTTTTTGAAACGGCATATCGCTCTTAAGCAAAGACCTGAAAGCTTCGAAACTCTGATTTTTTTCGTATTGCCTTTTAATAATCATTTTTCTTTTTACCGCAGCCGTTATTTCTAAGCCACCAAACCGTTTGTCCCATTTGCCACTCATAATCAATATCCAACCCGGCTTCCTGGATAAGCGGGTAAATCTTTTGCCCCATCCATTTCTGCGGCAATAAGCCCTCTTCAATATGCTCCAAACATCTCGGCCGGACAATAGAAACGCTCATATCGGCGAAATAAACATCTCCCTGCGAGTCGCGGTCACAGTTCAAACTCTTTGAATCGCCGAATGTTTCAAAAGGCACAAAAGGGTGCAAAAGCCCGTCGCTGCCGATCTTGCGGGCGCGTAGCGGCGACCACATGTTGTATTTTGAAACACTTACCGCAGAGTCATATTCGGGATTATCCTTTAATATTTTAATTCCTTCTTCGATCATTTTCTCGGTTACGGTCGCTGAATTGCAATGAAGCAAGACAATTAACTCCTGCTTTCCTTCCCTCTTAACTATTTCCTGATAGCCGTGCACAAAAGCATCTTCTCCTTTTGCGGATTTAGTGCATAAATAATCAGGCCTTAGGATAATTTCCACTTTGTTTTTACGGGCCAACGCCATCAGCTTTTCGCAGTCGGTCGAAATAAAAACCTTATCAACGCTCTTAGCTTTTTTTGCCGAGCGCATCGGATAAAAAGAAAGCGGCTTTCCCAAAACCTTATATGTATTCTTCCCGGGAAACCCTACGCTTCCTTTTCTTCCGATCAATAAGGCACTTATCATTTAAAACTCCCTTCTTAAAACCTATATATCGGCAATCGCCTTTGACTGAATATCGTAATAAGCACGGTATTGCCCTTTCAAGGCCATCAATTCATCATGCGTTCCTGACTCGACTATTCTTCCCCTTTCCAATACATATATCTTATCCGCATTCTGCACCGTAGATAATCGGTGCGCGACCAATATCATCGTAAAGTTTTTAGATAAATTATTTATCGCGTCTTGGATCATCGCCTCGGAATGGGAATCGAGCGCTGATGTGGCTTCATCTAAGATCAAGATATCCGGCTTCCTCAAAAGCGCCCTAGCCAATGAGATCCTCTGCATTTGCCCGCCCGAAAGCCGGGTGCCCCTATCTCCGACGATAGTCTCAATCCCGTCGGGCATATTCTTAATAAATTCATCTACGTGGCATAATTTGCAAACCCTCAATAATTCTTCTTCTGCCGCTTCCGGATAAGCCCAAAGCAAATTCTCCCTTATCGAAGTATTGAACAAAACAGTGTTCTGAGGCACATAGCCGATCCTTTTACGAATAGAGCTGATATCATAATCCTTCAAGTTAATGTTGTCGTACTCAACACAGCCCTTCCCAGGCTCATGAAAACCGAGGATAATATCAATTATAGTCGATTTTCCGTATCCGGACTTACCTACGAATGCGGCCGTCTTTCCTTTGGGAATGATAATATTTATATCCTGCAGGACAGGAGGGTTATTCGGGTAAGCAAAGCTTAAATCCTTTACTGTAATCCCTTCTTTCAGGCAGGTAAAGATCCTATCCCCCGAAACCTGCTTCATTTCAGCAGATTTCTTCCTCAATTCCTTCATTTGCTCATAGCTTGGGTAGAAATTATCCAGCACGTTTTTTTGCGAGGCGATATTAGCTATGCTTAAAGCTATTTGCATCAAAGATAATATGAGCACCGTAAAATCCGATAAAGGAACCGCGAATTTTCTTGCAGAATAAAGAGCTATAACGACCATAATCACTATGAACGGCCTGTAAAGAATGGGTATCGAGGCGTTAAGCATGTGGACCCTTATTGCGTACTTCCTCTGGACGTGAAAAGCATTTAAAAAGCTTTCTATCGCTTTTTTTTGGTTGGCAAAGCCGATTATTAATTTTGAAAGGATAAAGTTTTCGTTAATAATCGATGTCAGCTTATTGTTGGCACTAGTGTCAGCCTTACCCCATATATAGTTAATTTTACCGGCCATAATGAACGGGATTATAAACACAAAAGCCGCCGTGACGCTGACCGACGCCACCTGCCATGAAATATAAAAAGGGGCAAAAAGCAATAAGGCAATCCTTATGGCCTCGGAGAAAAACGTGGAAATAGCACCGAAAGCATCGCCGACTATTGGCATTTCTCTACGGAAAGTGTTTAGCAAAGTCCCCTCTTTTGACGTACTAAAAAAAAGCCATCGGGCATTAAAGAAATCTTCGAATGTCCCTTTGATCATGTCCTTTAAAATCTCAAACTTTATTAATTGGACGATATAACGCCCGATAAGCTGCAAAAAGCCTGATACAATTGTTAAAACAAGAAAAATGATCACCCAGGACGAAAAAGTCGCGGGAATATTAAAATTAGAAAGTAATTTACAACCCTTAAGGGTTATATCAGATAAGCCTTTCATATCAGGGTGTAAAAACAGATCGATTAACGGGCCCACGGCAAATAATGACCCTAGGCCAAAGAAACCGATAAGCACAACGATTACTGTATTTAAGATCAACAGCTTAGGGTACTTATTCAGAATCTCTTTTATGAACCTTATAACGTTCACTTGCTCCCTTTCATTCGGCCCTTATAAAAAGATAGTTGTAGTAATCTTGGTATTTTGTATTATCAAACATTGGAGCGTGCTTTTTATGCAACAACTTAAATCCTTTTTCCTTTAAAACTCCGATAAGGTTCAAATGCTCAGGAATTGCCTCGTTCAACTCAAGAGATATTGATTTCAACCTTCGGTCATTTAAAGTGTTATCGGCTCCTCGGATTATCTGCGGCTCTAAACCATCAACATCGATCTTGATATGCGTTGGGAATTTATCTTTGAATTCAGCAAGGAACAAATCCAGGGAATAAGCCATAACGCCCTGCTTGTGAGCGGGTTTAAATTCCTTTCCTTCCTCATCTTTAGAACTGCCGAAGGTATTCATGGCGCAACCGGCAAAAAATGACGGAAGGTAAATATAATCCAATGATTTCCTGCTCCCGACAGCCAAGTTGAGGCAAGTAAAGGCATCCTGTAAGTCGTTTAAAAAAACATTCTTGTTCAATAGCGCGTAATTCTGCGATTCCGGCTCAAAAGCAACCACCTTGACGCCTTTTTTAGCGGCGTAAATACTGTATAATCCGACATTAGCTCCGATATCAAAAAGTGTATCCCCCGCATTAAAAGTATCTATCCATTCAATTGTTTCCGGCTCTTTTGTAAAGAAGGTCTGGGCTCTCCATAATGTGACTTCATTCGGGCACGAAAACCGGTATTCAATTCCGTTTCTCTTAACGCTATAAACCGGGTTGATGTATTCGGCAATACCGCAAGATAATTTATTCGCCCTTTTTAAGCATAAGATATTTACCGCTACTTTCATGAAACCATCAAATATAACCCGTTTTAATCCCATGAATATCTCCCTGTAATTCTATTGTTCCTGTCAAAAGCTTATACTACTAAGCTGTGTAACTATTGTATTTAAAAGATATTATGACCTTTGAAACCCCCTCCCCCGTGCTTTTTACGTGGGGAGGGCAGGGGTGGGGGATTTAAGACGCTCCTCAATCGCCTTAAATACTCCATCCAAATTTCCAAGAACATCATGATTCCAAAGCCTTATAACCTCAAACCCTTGTCTTTTAAGCCAGTCGTCTCGCTTGACATCTTGTTGATTCTGATTGTGTTGTCCGCCATCAACTTCTATGATCAATTTCTTTTCAAAACATACAAAATCTACGATATATCGGCCAATAACTGCTTGCCTGCGAAATTTAACGCCCATACTCTTGCTACGAAGAATACGCCAAAGATGTTTTTCTGCTTCTGTCGGACTATTTCTCAATTCCTGAGCAATTGGCGTTAAAGCTTCCCTTCTCATTGCCCCTCCCCTACCCCCTCCACGCTTCGCGGGGAGGGAAATCTTTAATATTGCCAGTCCTCTTTTACCTACAGTTTTCATAAAACTTTTGACACTATAATTCTATATTTTTCGCGCCACACAAAATATCGATGAGCCAAAAGGAAAGTCAACAAAACCTAATAATTTGTTTTCGGCCTTTGTTATCCCGGCAAAAACTTTATTAATAAACCCGGGGATTTCCTTTAGATCTGATTCTTTTTCCCTTTGCGGCCCAAAATCAATTCTTTCCAACAATCTTTTAATAAGTATCATCGGGAACAACAAAGTATTCCTGTAAGTCAACTTTTCTATCTCAAAACCTGCCTTTTCCACCTTTTCTTTTACCTCTTTAGCAGTATATTTATGACGGGTATGAACAGCCCTGTCATGCTTGCCCCGGAAAGAATCGTATGCCGAGGCATGAAGGATCAAATAGCCGCCCTTTTTAAGGACCCGATTGATCTCGGCCAAAGCCTCTTCGTCGCTTTTGATCCGCAAATGATAGATAACATCAATTGAGCTAACTATATCAAAAGATCCTCCCTTGTAAGGAATATTGCAAGCCGAGGCCTGAACAAGCGAAGTTAGGTTACGCTTTCGGCAAAATTGCAACGCATCGTCAGAGATATCAAAGCCAAAAGCCTTGTGCCCGCTTAAAAGAGATAGGAGTATCCCAGTCCCGCAGCCGGCATCTAAAAACTTTAAGCTATTTCTCCCTTTCGCGATCTTCCCGATATAAGAAAAAACAATGTCCCTTAAAGCGACATACCACCAATAAGTCTCTTCCAAATCGTATAAAAGGCAGTATTCTTTTATTTCCATAATGCGTTCAAACTTATTTTCCGTCTTTATGCACTTCTCTTATTACAAACTGCGGTGTCTCGTTGTCGGTCAAGAACAAGCGCCCCAAATATTCTCCTATGAGGCCTAAAATAATTAACTGTACGCCGGAGAAAGTCATTATCACGATTATTAACGAGGCCCAGCCGATAGCGATACCCGGATGCAATAACTTATCGATTACGGTAAGGATGCTGCCTATTAATCCGATAAAAGTAAAAAACAACCCTAAGCAAACACTTACCCTTAAAGGCCCGATAGAAAAATTAAAAAACATATTAAGCCACAACCTTATAAGCTTCCTTAAAGTATAGCCTGATTCTCCCTGGTCCCTTCTTTTATGCTCCACCCTGATCTGGCCTATTCTATTCGTACACCTTAAAACAAGCCCATCTATATATGGGAACGGCCCTTTATATTTTATAATTTCTTTGACCAGCATCCTGTTTAAGCACTTAAAGCTGGAAAGATAAAGCCCTTTTGGCTTATCGATCATAAAATTCGCCACCAGCTCGTTGAATTTACTGCCTAAATTACGAAACAGGCTGTGCTGCTTCTTTTCCGAATAAGTGTATATTACGTCGTATTGGTTTTTGCTCATCTCATCGAAAAGCCGGGTTACTTCTTCCGGCGGATTCTGAAAATCGTCATCCATTATGACAACAGCTTCGCCTTGGGCGTAATTAAGCCCGGCCATCACCGCGTTATGCTCTCCAAAGTTTTTTGCTAGGTTAATATAAGTAATTACCGAGGGGTACTTTTTCGAGAGCTTCAGGCAAATAGAATCACTTCCGTCTTTGCTTCCGTCGTTAACTAAGACTACCTGCAAATCTTTATTTCCCAGTTGTCCGATTATGGTTTCAACAAGGCTATTAATTGTCAATTCGCTATTAAAAACCGGGATCAAAATAGTTTTCATCATATCCGCCGCCTGTTTTAACTGTTAATAAATAGCGCAAAAACGCTAAATTTATCTAATTTCTTTTACCTGTCCTTGATATATTTATCCATGTGCCTCAAGTAATATTCTTTAGTTTCCTTTAATCCCTCGGGCAAAGTGTATTGAGGAGACCAGCCAAGTATTTTCTTAATCTTTTTATTGCTGATCAATGCATCGCCCACATCCGCTTTCTTTTTCCCTTGCGGCCAATCGATAAATTTTACTTTTCCGCCGCCGATATGTTTGGCCGTCAGCTTTGCGATATCACAAACGCTATAATGTTCATCCCCAACCGCAAAAAAGATATTCCCGTCGGCTTTCTTAGATGACGCCGACATTACCAGCGCGTCAATCGCATCCTCGACGAAGAGAATGTTCCTAAGCTGTTTGCCGTCGCCATAAACAGTAATATCCTTATCCTGCAAAGCCAAGCCGATAAAATAATTATTAAAGGTAAATTCCGGGCTGTGGATGCTGGCCCGCGGGCCGTATATATTCGATAGCCTCACAACCGTTGCCTTGGTATCGTAAACATTGATATAGATCATCACATATT
>JADFZM010000104.1 GCA_015232535.1 Candidatus Omnitrophota bacterium | reverse complement strand
CCTTCGGACTCAGAATGACGACTTTGTTAATTAGGTACGCGTCCCCGGAATTACGGAATTAAAAGAACTGCGGTTCGTCGAGAACGATTACTTTCCTTCCCTTTATCCTCAGCCTTCCCTCAACGAATAGCTGTACGGCCTTCGGGTAAATGCGGTGCTCTATCTTGTGGATCTTCTCCTCGATGCTTTCGAGGGTATCATTACTGAGTATCTTAAGCGATTCCTGCAGGATAATCGGCCCGTGGTCCATTTTCTCGTCGACAAAGTGTACGGTAACGCCGGTCGTCTTAACCCCGTAGGTAAAGGCGTCTTTTATCCCCTGTATCCCCTTAAAGGAAGGAAGCAAAGACGGGTGAATGTTAATTATCCTTCTCGGGAACTGCTCGACAAAATACGGCGTCAGCAGGCGCATATAGCCGGCTAAGACTACAAAATCTATCTCGTGCTCTTTGAGGGCGATCACTATGTCGCGATCGAAACTCTGTTTGTTGGTATAATTCCGATACTCGAGGCAGAGGGTTTTTATCCCGGCTTCCTCCGCCCTTTTTAAAGCTAAAGATTTCTTATTGTCGGAAAAAACCAAACCTAGTTCGGCTTTTATCTCTCCGGTTTTTACCGCATCGATTATCGCCTGCAAGTTCGTCCCGTTACCGGATGCAAAAACTGAAAATTTCATAATGATAAACTCCTTCGTAGTTAACGAACACCCGCGCCCTTCCTCTTCGCGCGGGGTGTAAATTATATCGAACACCCGCGCCCTTCCTCATAATTAGGTACGCGTCCCCGGATTACGTTAACTGTCATCCTGAGCGCAAGCGAAGGATCTCTTCTAAGATTCTTCGTCCTTCGGACTCAGAATGACGACTTTGTTAATTAGGTACGCGTCCCCGGAATAGCGGATTAGTAAACCTTAAATAGCCGATTGTCCCGATAAAAGCAAATACCAGCCCGGTAGTTATCAATATTGATTGCTCGCTGACATATTTTGCCAGCCAGGAGCTTATAAGCATCGTGGTCAAGAAAGCAAAATGGATAACAATCTCCAGGAAGCTAAAAACCTTTCCCCGCATTCTATCATCGCTAACCACATGCACCATTGTGTTAGAGACTATAAATATCGGCCCGACTATCATCCCCAAAAAACACGCCAGAAGCATCGCTATCCAAATATTCGGATAGGCCTTAACGATGATTGAAAAGAGAATAAGCATTATCCCTCCCGCTACCAGGCAGAAGAAAATTGTTTTTTGCCAAGAGCTTTTTTTCCCCCAGCGGCCGTATAGGATAACGCCTAAAAATAATCCGACCCCCAAAGATACCGCCAGGACCCCCAGATGTTTCGTTGTGCTGTTAAAAGAATGCTGAATGAAAACGATAATAACAACGTATATAGCCCCGGCCGCGGCCAAAAGGACGAAGAGCATCGAAGCTATAAAACGTATCTCCTTGTTTTTGAACAAATACGCGAAGCCCTCTTTGAATTCCGCCCACACCGATTGTTTTATTTCCCCGACGAGATCCTTGCCCTTTTTAAGGATTACATCTTTATCGATTTTCAGCGGTTTTTTGGTCGCGATCGAATAGACGATCCCCCCCGAGAGGAAAAAAGACAGCGCGTCGATGATAAAACCGGCGCGGGAACCGAGGCCCTCGACCAGAACGCCGCCCAAAGCGCACCCCATGACAAAAGCGATCATCCCCGTCGATGTGACCATGGAGTTCGCGGTAATAAGGCTTTCCTGCTCGACGATATCGGGGATTATCGACATCTTCGCCGGAACATAAAAACGGCTGAAGCAAAAAGCCAGAAAAACAACGATATAAATAGGAAGCATCGCGTCAAAATGCATAAAAACCAAAGGGATGCTTAAAACAAGCAAGCCCCGGGCGAGATCGCAGACAAAAAGGGTAGTGCGCCTGTCCCAGCGGTCGACGAAAACTCCGGCGATAGGCTGAATGATAAAAACAGGCAGGATGGTAAAAGCCAATAATTTCGCCAGGCTGGTCGCGGAAACGCCTTTTCTCTCGGCGATAAGCCCGACCAGAGCCAGCTGATGTATGCGGTCGCCGAATTGCGATATAAGCTGGGCGGACCACAAACGCATAAAGTTCGAGTTCTTTTTTTCGGTCAAGAATTTGATCATTGCCTATAAATCTTTCTTCATTTTCCTAATATTGTAGCTAATTCCTCGGCCTTTCGGCTATAAAATTCAACCTTTTTATAATCCTTTAAATCCCGGAAGAATTCCTCTAATCGGCGGTAAGCCAATAAATCGTAATCGTCTTTTTCAAACTTGTAAGAAACCATCTGCTCGTAATATTTAAGGGACAAATCCCGCTCGCCGAGGTAATAATAGCAAGACCCCAAATTAAAAAGCGCGTTTTTATAATGCGGGTTCAAAGTCAGGGCTTTCTCAAACTCCGCTATGGCTTTCTTTACCTCCCCTTGCTTAGAGAACATAACTCCCATGCTGTAATAAATCCGCGGATCGTCTAAATTATCGATCAGCTTAGCCTTGTACCGCTCCAATACGAGAATATAAGCTTTTTCCAGGTTCTCTTTAAGAAGGGGAGCTAATTTCCCCGGAGAGGAAATTTTCTCATAAACCTCTATGCCCTCGAGGAGCTTGCCCTGGTCAATAAGGGTTTTGGCCAGGTTTATTCCCATCCTCGGGTCATTCGGCTCCGTTTTCAATACTTTCCTGAATTCCTGCTCGGCCGAAGCATATTGTTTTGCGTCTATCAAGGCCAATCCGTAGCTGCCGCGAACCCGGGTATTATTGGGGTCCTTCGCTAATGACTCGCGCAGCATCGAAAGCTCATTTGCCGAGCAGCGATCCAGGGCCGCTGTCATCAAAGCCAAGAAAACAAGATATACAACAAGGATAAAGTTAGCCGACCCTGGGCTCAAAAGCTTTCTTTCGCACGATAGGCCAAAAAGAAAAAGGATAAAATAAATAAAGACAAAAAATAATCCGACCGAGGGTATATAAGCAAAATGATCAGCCAAAGCCGCGTGATCGGGATAAGCCGAAAGCGGGATCAACTGGGATACCGGCAAAAAACCCAATGTCCCCCAGGCTAAAAATAAACAAACAGAACGCCTTAATTTCCCGCGGTAAATATAAACGGCGGTAATGGCCGCCGAGGCGCAAAACAAGGTAAGTAAAATCTCGAGATTGAAAAAAGAATTAAAAAATGGGATCGCCCGGTCAAAATAAAATCCGGACGGAAAAATTATCAGGCGAAGATATATCAGGAACCCGCGTAAAAATGTTAGAAACCCCAGGATAACCATCTCCGGCTTCGGCCAAAACCAGTTAACCGTTATATCCAGGCCCTGGCGCAAGACCATATAAATCGCGGAAACAGCGAAAAAAGACAAAGCGCTTAAGCCTCTTTCGATCTTATTATCTTCTTTCATCATGTAAAAGAGCTCAAAGCAAACTATTATAAAAGGAAGCATGACCGCCTCTTCCTTGCTGAAAAGCGCCAGGGAAAAAAAGAGCAAAGACACGCCGTGCAAAACCCAGGAATAATTCCGCCGGGTAGAAATTAAGTAAAAAATAAAACTTAAAAAAGACCAGAAGGCGCAAAGCAAAACAGCCCGCCCGGAAATATTCGAAACCGCCTCCCAGTGTATCGGGTGCACGGCAAAAACCAAGCCCGTCAAAAAGCCCACTCGCCGCTCTTTGGTTAAGCTAGACACGATCAGATAAACAAAAACGGCATTAAACGCGTGCAGGATTAAATTCGTAAGCAGAAAATAAAACGGGTTTAGCCCGAATAATTTTTTCTCTAAAAGAAAAGACACTGCGACCAGCGGCCGGTAAAAACCGCCGACTCCGAAAAACGGCTCGGAAAATATTTTCGGGATGGAAGAAAAACTGTCCAGGTCGGGATTAGCTACTATCGATATTTTATCGTCGATAGCCTTGAATCCGCCGTTTAAAGAGGTGGCATGCGCTAAAAAAGCCGCCAGAAATATCAGAAAAGCTATAATGACCGGGGACTCGATAGTTTTTATTTGCACAATCTTCATCCTATTTTCCCTCCAGGGCCTTAAGCCTGTTTAGGGCGAAATTTTTGTAATCTTCTTTAAGCCCGGGTATGGTTAAAAGCCTGTTGTAATTTAAAATAGCGCCCTCTTTCTTACCCAAAGAATCGTTTATCGAAGCCAGGTTAAAGACCGCTGCCTGAAAAGAAGGGTTTAAATCAACTGCCCGAGTAAAATAATAGAGTGCTTTATCGTGATTGTCTATCTTAATGTATAAAACGCCCAAACTGTAATAAGCTTTTTCGTTGCCGGGATCTTTCGCCAGCATTGAGAGGTAATGGGAGATTATTTTATCTATCAATACGCCGCGGTTTTCCCGAACAAGCTTATTCCACCTTCGATATTTTATCGTCGATAGCCTTGAATCCGCCGCTTAAAGAGGTAGCATGCGCTAAAAAAGCCGCCAGAAATATCAGAAAAGCTATAATGACCGGGGACTCGATAGTTTTTATTTGCACAATCTTCATCCTATTTTCCCTCCAGGGCCTTAAGCCTGTTTAGGGCGAAATTTTTGTAATCTTCTTTAAGCCCGGGAATGGTTAAAAGCCTGTTGTAATTTAAAATAGCGCCCTCTTTCTTACCCAAAGAATCGTTTATCGAAGCCAGGTTAAAGACCGCTGCCTGAAAAGAAGGGTTTAAATCAACTGCCCGAGTAAAATAATAGAGTGCTTTATCGTGATTGTCTATCTTAATGTATAAAACGCCCAAACTGTAATAAGCTTTTTCGTTGCCGGGATCTTTCGCCAGCATTGAGAGGTAATGGGAGATTATTTTATCTATCAATACGCCGCGGTTTTCCCGAACAAGCTTATTCCACGTTCCGGCGTCGCCGATCGCATCGTACGCGTCGAGCGCCTCCAGTAATTTTCCCTGGTCGGAAAGCGCCTTGCCTAAGCCGATAACCGCTGTGACCTGCGACGGGTTGACGGCCAGCGCCCGTCGGAAAGACTCTTCCGCCCGGGCAAAGCGTCCACGCATGCCTAATTCCGCCCCGAAAGAGGTAAGAACGCGCGCGTTCCTTGGATTATTGCGGATTGAATTTTCAAGCAAAAGGACGGGGTCGCTATTTATATAGCTTTGCTTTAAGGTGGTCAGCATAAAAAATACCAGATATACGCCGGCAAAAGAATTTAAAAATCCCGCTGAAAACTTTTTCTTTTCGGCTAAAAATAAATAGGCCTTGCGCGAAATCAAAGCCGTTAAAATCAAAATCGGTACCGACACATTATAAAGAAAATGCTCGGCGGCCGATATCCGCCCCGGGGCGACCCCGATCGAGGTGAATATTTGTGATACCGGAGCGATCTCGAGGGCGGCCCACAGCAAAAGGAACCACGCCGCAAGCGGTATCTCTTTTCTTTTTCGGACCAAAACAAGAAAAATCAATACCCAGCCGAGCAAGGTTAGCCAGAAATAAGCGTTACAGCCGGCGAAAACCTCTTTGCTGCGGTCAAAATAAAGATTTATCGGCAGGACAAAAAGCCCGGCATAATCAAAAATAGCGCTTAAGAAAGTAGTTACTCCCAAGATCAATTCCCTGGGCGAATCCCACGGGTATGTTTTGTTTATTCCGAGGGTGTTCCTTAATAAAAAGTAACCGATAAGCACAAGGAAATAAGGAGCCGCATTTAAAATAAGATTCTTGCTTGCGCCTTTTTCTTTAAAGAAATAAAGATAAAGCGCCAGGGTCAAAGGAAAAACCGCCGCCGACTCCTTGGATAAAAGCCCGAGAGCAAATAAGATCAGCGAAAGGCAATAATAAAGAAAATGCGGTTTTTCCCGCCTGGAGAAAAGGAACATCAAAAAAGCGTTTACGGTAAAAAACGCGCTTAATAAGACCGCCCGGTCGGCAATGTTAAAAACCGCTTCGCTGTTTACCGGATGGACGGCAAAAAGAAAAGAGCTAAAAAATGCTGTTATATTGTCCGCGAAGATCGCTCGGGCCAGAAAATAAACCCCCAGCGCGGTTAAGATATGCAGTGCCAAATTAGTCAGATGGTAAAAGAAATAATCCAAGCCAAAAAGCTTGTTCTCAAGCATGTAGGTCAAATAGACTAAAGGCCGGTAATAGTGCCCCGCTTCAAAATAACAGCTGCGGAATATTTCTCCGAGACGGAATGTGTCCCTAATCAGTGGATTATCGACAATAGAATAATAATCGTCGAGATTTTTGAAAGGCGAGGCCAAAACAGAAGAATAAAGCAACAGGACAAAAATTGAGATCAAAACAGCGACCAAAACAGGCGTATCGGAGATTCTCTTTAGCATTGCTTGGAAGATTGAAAAACGATTTTCCTTCTCAAACCGGGTTACCGGAAAATCCGACGGACTTTTTTATAAAAGCTCTAACCGAAAACCGTTTATTATCAAGCCGATGAGAGGAATCGAACCTCCGGCCCACGATTTACGAAACCGTTGCTCTACCAACTGAGCTACATCGGCGTTGATTGTTGCGCGGCTTAACAACACTTTATTTAAAGGCCAATCCGGCCTCAAAAAAAGTGGTGCCGAGACCCAGAATTGAACTGGGGACACATGGATTTTCAGTCCACTGCTCTACCAACTGAGCTATCTCGGCACAACCGCAAATTTCCCAAAATATTTTATTCAAAAACGGCGCTGCCAATCCCTGTTTTTCTAACACTAAGCGGGAACAGTGGCTCACGCTTTAATTTGCTTTCATTCAGAAAAGCGGGGCTAAGCTATCTCGGCGCAACCTTATATTTACCAAAACTTTTTCTAATTGAAAACCGGCGCTGCCAATCCCTGTTTTTCTAACACTAAGCGGGAACAGTGGCTCACGCTTTAATTTGCTTTCATTCAGAAAAGCGGGGCTAAGCTATCTCGGCGCAACCTTATATTTACCAAAACTTTTTCTAATTGAAAACCGGCGCTGCCAATCCCGATTTCTCTAAAACTAAGCCCTAACAAAGACGACCTGCTTGCTAAAGAAAAGGCAACTCAGCCTTTTCTTGCTGGAGAGTAAGCATTTTATAAAGAAGACCCCAAAATGTCAACTGTTCTTATATATGATGTCAAGCCAAAATAGAAATGTCCTAGTTTTACCAAAATAGAAATGTCCTAA
>JADFZM010000103.1 GCA_015232535.1 Candidatus Omnitrophota bacterium | reverse complement strand
TGTTGGGGAGGTAAAAAACGAGGCCGGTCACAGGCCACCAAAACAAAAATTAGTTATCCCTTCGAATATTGCGTCGCGTAGCGGTCAACCAACTCTCTAATCATTTTTTGATATTTCGTGTTACATTTCTTGGCTTGACGCTTGAAGAATTCCACGCTGGACTTCTTTAAGGATATTGTAATTTTTGTCGTATCCTCAGGCACGACCAATTCATCCGGGGACGGCAAAAAATCCTTTATTTTAGTTATCTTGCCCATTGGCATATCTGAATTACTCGTTTTCTTTATCATAAAAATATTTCCCCTTTCTCCAGTATGCTGCGCCGATTATCCTGAATTTCCTTCCCTAAAAGTAAACCTTACCGTTAATATTTTCCCGTCTACTTTCCCAATACAAAAATATCTTTCCTCTTCTTTTGAGTGTGTTGAATCAACATAAATCTTTCTTTCAATGTCTTTAAATGCCCTGGCAGCAGTAGCAAAATCAACCATGTGCTTTTGTAAATTGAGCAGTTCCTTATCCTTGTTACAGACAAAACTACCCGAGATTATATCCATACTAAATTATTACCATTTATATGGCTGAATGTCAATACTATTATACATCTCATAAACCACCTAAGTTATCAATGGGTTTAAGGAAGTGCTGGGAAGGTAAAAAAGGAAAAAAGCCACCGGCCTCAAGCCGCAGTTATCTTTTCAGCAGAGACTTACTAAAAATCCCTACCGATAAACATCTTTCCGGTGGGCGATTTTTACAATATAAACAGTTAAAATATCATCTTCTATGGAATATAAAATCCTATAAGTGCCGTAGCGCATGCGGTATTTTTCATCGTTGGTCATTTTCTTGCTATCCACAGGACGTGGATTGTCGGCCAAACTCTCGATTTTCTTCAGTATTTTCCCTAAATCTTTTTTAGGCAGGAACTTTAACTCTTTAACCGCGCTATTTTTAACCTCAATTTTATATTTTGCCATCTTTTTTCAACTCTTTTAACATGGCCTCATAGGAAATTGAAGGTTCATTCTTCCTTTTCTGAAAAGCCGCTAAGTCTTCCTGGTCTTCGGCGAACTCTTGGCGGATAGCTTCATTAATTATTTCGGAAATACTGCGGGAGGTTTCAAGCGCCTTCAGTTTAAGGATTTTGTGGAGTTGCGGATCGAAATATACAGTGGCTCTTTTACTTAATTGGATCATAGGGTCGCCCTTCCTTTCCAACTAGACTATAACATCATGACGCTATGATGTCAAGTTGTCATTGCGCGATATCGGGGCAGATACAGCATTTGGTCGGCATGCAGTCCTCCGACATGATACTCGCCATCAATTCCGATCCGCACGTGCCTGTATTCAGCGTCCCCACATTCGGGATTATCGGCGATGTTTTCCAAATTGTTCCCCTTTAGACCAAGAAATTTGAAAAAGAACTAAGGAGAAAATAATTCCCTACTCTTTCCATTTATTTCTTACAGTTCCTTAATTTCCGCTAAAATAATTAAGGCTCAAGACATCAATATAAAAACATGTAAAATTACCAATCTCAGCAGCAATGAAATAAAGATCGAACTGTCCATTGCTGCAGCCACTTAAAACACTGCCTTGAACCATCAAATATATATAGCGTATTTTAATAAAACCCGTGTGCCGATTTGGTATCCTTTACAATTATCATTCGTAAAATTATTTAACCTTCCAATGCCAATTTTTAAGAAATAACATATAATGTGTCTGTAAGTGTTTGTCTAAATGGGTTGCTGTAATTTAAAAAAGGAAACCTAAAATTTTGTTTCATTTCAGAAACCGAACAACATTCTTAATCATATTCCTTGGTATTTTTTTGTTATCGAGCGAAGCCCGCAGTCTTACTCCAGGCAAAGAAGAACTAAGAATATTAAACATTCATTCCTCTCCCCAAAAAGGTGATATTTGGAGCGTCAATTTCCAAACGCAAGGCAAATCCGACCTAAAAATAATTCCTCAAGATCAAGCAACGATCGAGGACGATGAATTTTCCGGGCTTTATTGCGGGCAGAAGAAAGTCGATCCGCAAATTTTGAAGGATGATATTATCTTTTATCCCGGATGGCAATGTGATGAAATCGCGAGGGTCGAGCACTATACCCGCAAACAGGGAAACCATATCCTGCAGTTTGTGTTCAACAAAGAAATCCGTCATGCCTACAACGCCGCTTATGATATAGCCGTGCTAAATTCCTTAGAACATGACACTATAGACGGAGATTACAATTCCCTAGTAATGATTGACGCAACGCATTTCATTCTCGCGTATAGGGGTGAAACCGGAGATGGATTTATTTCAACATTCAGCATAGATCCCTCCACCTACGCCATAACAGAACTTAATACATTAGAACATGACACTTCAAACGGATCTTGGAGCTCCTTAATTAAGATTGATGATACCCATTTCATGGTCGCGTATTCGGGTACAGACTTTGATGGATATATCTCAACATTCAGCATTGACGGAAGCTACGCCATAACAGAGCTTAACACCTTGGAGTATGATACGGACATCACACAAACAACTTCTTTGGTCATGATTGACGCAACCCATTTCATTCTCGCTTACGCTGGCACGGACAATGACGGGTTCATAAAAACTTTTAGCATTGACGGATCATACGCGATAACGGAAATAAACTCATTGGAACATGACATAGCAAACGGAACTTGGTGCTCCTTAGTTAAGATTGATGCTACCCATTTCATTCTCGCTTATGCAACGAGCGGAAACGATGGGCAAATAACAACCTTCAGCATTGACGGAAGCTATAATATAACGGAGATAAATTCTATTGAACATGACCTTTTAAACGGAACATACAATTCCTTAGTGATGATCGATGCAACCCATTTTATTCTTGCCTATACGGGCGATGCGAGTGATGGATATCTCGCAACCTTTAGCATTGACGGAAGCTATAATATAACCGAGCTCAATTCCTTAGAGCATGACACAACAAACGCGATTTGGAATTCCTTAATTATGCTTGATGCTACTCATTTCATTGTCGCTTATACCGGAACGAGTTCGTATGGATATATAAAAACGTTCAGTATTGACGGAAGCTATGCAATAACCGAAGTTAATTCCTTAGAACATTATTCAAGTATTTTAACAGTATATACTGCCCATTCTTTGGTAAAGATAAATTCTACCCGCTTGATACTCGCCTTCGCCGATGTAGATAATGATGGGATTCTCAGGACATTTTCAGTGGCGTCTGCCAGAACCCCCTTAAAAGGGGCGGTAATATTCATTAAATCCCATTAAAATCTTACATTAAAAGATTACCTATAGGAATAAATACAGGGGTATATACGCGGCAAATAACAAAAGAATTAAAGCTTTTATAAAGTTACATAACAAATAAAACAGTTAAATTTAAAACTAAAGCTTTCTATCATTATGCTCCCTTAAAAATTTACCGGCTCTTTTCCAAGAAGCAATCCGCAATAAAGCTTCTCGCAAATATCACAATTTATCAAAACTTGCTGAAAAGCCGGGCTCTCATATAGGCTGAATCGATTTTCTTATCCAGCCGATAAACCTCCATTAAAAACTTATGGTTAACCTCTTCCATCCCTCGTTCGACTAGCCTGGCCTTCTGGAATTCTATCCCACCCAAAGACACATATTCTTTTATCTTCTCAATTTCCCCGTCATCAAACCATGTGCCGTGTTTTCCGCATTTGTCGACCATAACTCCGGAGAACCCTCCCCAATTAGATTTCCACATCAGCTGCTTGCATATCGGGCAAGGGACATAGCCCGCCTCCTGTCTTTTCTCTAGCGGCTTGTATAGTTTCATTAACCGCTTCACTTCATCAAGAGTAAACACCGCCGGCTTTATTTCCAAGATGTCCTTCTCCTCTAAATGGTCGACCCAAACGCCTTTGCACTTAAGGCAGGAGTCGATCTCAACATTCTTATTATAATCCGTTATTAGATATTCCTTGCATTTGGGGCAATGCAAGACTTTCCCGTTTCGCACGGACACCTTATTCTTTTTTTTCGTTAAATCATATTTCTCTGTCATAGCTTAATCCTCGATCGCGAATTTCTTGGGCACAATGACAATACCTTCCGTCGTAAGGACAAAACGCTTCATATCGGATTTCTGGTCGTATCCGATTTGAGTGTTAGGAGGGACCGTAACCTGTTTGTCGATTATCGCGTTCTTTATCTTGGCGTTTTTTCCTATTGTTACATTCTCCATAATTATCGAGTTTCTTACCTCCGACCCTTCATGCACTTTAACGGTCGGAGAAAGTATGGACCGCTCGACGGTCGCTCCTTTGATCAGGCAACCGCCCGAAACCATTGAATTTATTATCTCTCCTCTTTTATCCTTACAATTTTCAACCCTGATGGGAGGGTATTGAGCGTGGTATGTCCTCACCGGCCAGCTGCGGTCATAAAGGTCAAACTCGGGATGGTCGCTCACTAGATCCATATTAGCTTCATAATAAGCGTCGCGCGTCCCGATGTCGCGCCAATAAGAGCTCTTTCCTTTATTATCGACGAAATCATAAGCTAAGATCTTTTTATGTCGCTTTAACATTTGCGGGATTATATCTCTTCCGAAATCATGGCGCGATTCGTTAATTTTGGAGTCAACTTCAAGTTCTTTTGATAGAACCCTGGTATCAAACAGATAAATCCCCATCGAAGCATAAATCATCTGCGCTTTACCGGGGATTGTCTTCGGAGATTTTGGTTTTTCTTCAAACCCTTTTACGCATTGAGACTTGTCAACTTCAATTACGCCAAAATTTGTGGAATATTTCTTGGGCATGGTAACACAGGCAACCGTCATATCAGCTTTATTATCCCGGTGGAATTTTACCATCGAGCTGTAATCCATGCGGTAGATATGGTCACCGGCCAAGATCAAGACCATTTCCGGGCTATTGTCCTCGATAGAATAGATGTTCTGATAAATGGCGTCAGCGGTGCCCAAATACCACTCGTTTCCGATACGCTGCTGGGCAGGGATAACATCGATAAATTCTCCCAATTGTGTTGAGACTACATCGTCCCATCCGGCCAAAAGATGCTTCTGCAAGGAAAATGATTTATATTGCGTCAAAACATAGATCTTCCTTAATCCGGAATTAACGCAGTTGCTTAAAGTAAAATCGATTATCCTGTAAATACCCCCAAACGGTACCGCCGGCTTCGCCCGGTCGCGGGTTAAGGGGTTCAACCTCTCTCCTTTTCCTCCGGCTAAGATAAAAGTCAACACTTCGCGCATTCTTTTCTCCTTCACAGTTAGTGAACACCCGCGCCCTTCCTCTTCGCGCGGGGTGTAAATTATTATATTTCGATTGTGATTATTCTATTCATCCTTTATTGTTTGTCCAGGGATTTTATCTTATCCTGCAGGGAGTTTTTATCCTTGCTGTCTTTTATGGCCATGGCATAGAACTCCCTGGCCTTATCCTTTTTGCCTATTTTAGCATAAACATCGCCCAGCTTCTCCGCGACAGTTTTCAGGTCCTTACTCTTTTCAGCTACCAAAGCGCAAAGTTCTTCGGCCAAGGAAAATTGTTTCTCATCTGATAAAATATCCGCTATCTTAAGCGGATTGATTTCATTATTCGGATTTAGGCGAAAGGCGTCCGTTGCCGTATCAAATGCAAACTTGTACTTCCCCGTCTTGGCATATGCATGGGCTAGATAATAATAACCCTTGGCGTCTTTCGGCCAAAGCCCAATAAGGATCTTGGCCTGTTCAATGGAAAATTCATACTTTCCGTTATCCAGGTATGCCTTGACCAAGTTCATTCGGATATCTTTATTGCTTTGTTCCCCCAAAGCAGCCAAACGGAAGGCCTCAAATGCTTTCGTATAATCTTTCTTTTTGTTATAGATCTCCCCCATCAGCTCAAGCGGCGCTGAATATCCGGGGGATATTTTCAGGGCTTCCTCGCATTCCCCCAAGGCAGCATCATATAAACCTATCGTATAAAGGGAATAAGCCCTTTTATAGTATTGGTACGGCTTAACCCTAGTCGGCCCAAGTTTGTAAAGGTCAACTTTTTTAACTTGCCACTTATCCATGTCGATAGCGAATTTATCGATTATTTCTTTGTTAACCGGAATATCCTTAGCAAATATTACGCCATCATGGTCAAGATATACTATTTTCCACTCCCGGCTTGAGTATAGATGATTAAAAATATCCTTGGGTATAGTTACCAGCGATGAATTAAGAAGGGCTATTGTGATACCATATTTCTCTACGATCTTATCGAATATCTTGGTGTCTCCTTTTTCCCAAAGTTCCTGGTATTCCCGAAAGAACGCCCCGCCGTAAACCTCGGTCCTTCCGTCAATAAAGACCCTGATATTGGGAAAAGCCTTGCCGATCAAATATGCCCCGGAATTAAAGTCGTTAAAGATGTTCGCCTTTATCTCATTTTTAACCAGGAAATCAACCGCTCCGACCGGATAATTCTTCCCGGAAATGCCACCGAACTCGCTTTTTAATTCATATTTATCAAGGTTGTAATAAACCCTCTGGGCAAGATTCTGAGCATAGTTAAAAAGCCACACTAAGAAAACTAATTTTACAAAGAACGAAGTCAGGTGCAGGAATTTTTCTTCGTTAAACTTTAATGGAAATATATCTTCAAAGGAAAGATGGGCTATGTTGGTTATAAATATCAAATAAGCGGCAAAGGCAAAGAAAGGTATATTGCGTATGGCTCCGAGAGAAAAGGCCAGGAATACCATCCAGAAAATAAGCGCGCTGACATCGATACGATGGCGGTTAAATATAAAAGAAATTAGCGATAAAATGATTAGCAGCTTATAGTAAAAATAAGAGTTAAAATCAAAGATATTTTCCCAATTGACCGGCCTTTGCAGCTCCTGGATGTACTTAAAAAATATATTGTTCTCTCCGCTAAAGGAAAATAACACCCTTAAGGGATAAATCGCTCCGTCAATAAAATACGGGCTGATAAAACAAGCCCCCGCGACAAAAATAAATATCAGTTTTAGCCTTTTGAACTCATCTTCGGTGAGGTTGCCGGATTGGTTCCACTCAAAAGGAAGCGGCACCCTTCTTCTTATCCACTCGGATACCACACCGATCAACACAAAAAGAGGCCCAAAAAAGAAGAATCCGT
>JADFZM010000102.1 GCA_015232535.1 Candidatus Omnitrophota bacterium | reverse complement strand
TAACAAACTCAATAATTCCCCGTAAATATTTCTGCGGCGGGGCAGTAGGTTTCAGGCAAACAGACTTGCTTGAAAAACCGGCTTCGGATAAAGCCAATTTATCTGCTCCTGAGAGCAAAACAAATAACATAAAAGTCGATTTTAAGCTCGAAGCGGTCTTTCCCGATACAGCCATGCTCAATGATCCAGATCAAGAAGAGCAAAAACCTTCCGCAATAAGAGAATTGTTCAAATCATCCCGCAAAGCTTCGCTGACAATTGCCAGCAAGGAAAAAGAGCTGGGAGAGATCAAAGAGCCCTCTATATACCTGGGGCAGGAAGGCATGATAAATCTTTTTACCCCCGATCCTTTAAAAGGCAAGATTGAAGCTAAACTCATATGGAATTTTATCCGAAACCCTTCGACCGACCCCCAAGAAATTAAGAAACGGCAGGAATTAATCCAAGCCCTGCGCGATTTTAACGGGATGGACAAACTCGTAAACCTTAAAAACAAAGCCTACCTGGCCTCCTCGTCAATTGAAAAACTGTACGAAGGCTTCCCCATTGACAATAACCGTTACGAAACGGCCATACGTGTTTACCGCACAAGATTAAATCAATTTCCCTTGGTTGAAAAGAGCGTGTGGAGCGCATTGAGCTCTTTAGAGGAAGGTAAAAGGGCTTTAGATGATTTAATCTCCGAGCTGGAAACCATTAACAAGAATCCTCTTAAAAGTATCATTGCCGAACTTAAAGAATATCAAAAACAATTCGCGATTTATGATAATCAGTATTTCCTCACCGGGCCAAAATACGAGGAATACGATGCCCGGGATACAGCAAAAAGCTTTTTAAACGCCTTTGAGTTATTTGGCGCGTTCTTGGAATTCGCTAATATCGCTAAACAGGACAATTACGCCCGGGCGACTTTTAATCCTCAGGAAAAGGCAGAATACAAAAAAGGATGGCTTTTCACCCGGGGAAAAAAGGGAAAAGAGGCACAGGCTCTAAATGATTCTCCGGCTGATAATCCTATGACCATTATATGCGGGGCGAACATGGGCGGGAAATCTTTTAACCTGATGCAGAATTTCTATATGCAGCTTTTAGCCCAAAGCTTCGGCTTTGTACCGGCAAAAGAAGGGAATTTCCGGATTTTCAATTCATTTTTCTACATCGACCGCGCCTCGACTGAAAGCTATTTCGACTTAAGCGCTTACGGCTCAGACGTAAAGAACTGGATAAAAGCTTTAAGGGAAGCCGGCGAAAACACATTTATCATCTCCGATGAGGGTTTTTCCACAACTGCCGCCGATGACCAGTACGCGATGTTGATTGGGGCAAGCGAATATTTAATGAAAAGAGGGGGCAAGATAATTATCTCCAGCCATAATGAAGCTTTTGTCAACCACTACAAGGATGAAGACGATATCGGGATTTATCACTTTCCCCTGAAAGAGGACTCTCAGGGAAACTTAATTTTCGATAAAAACGGCTTTCCCGTTTATACTTATACACTAACTCCCGGCGCCGGTGATTCGAGGGCGCTGGAGGTGGCATTATCGTTAGGGCTCCCTAAAGAACTGATTGAAGCGGCCAGGAATTTCCTCTCCGGAAAATTAGAACGCGCCGAACCTCCCTCGCAAAGAAATTGGCCGAAACCGGAAACCTACAGCGAAAAAGAAAGGGCTCGAATGAAGCAAGGAAGAGCCCTGCCGGATTTATTTCCCCGCCCTAAGAAGAGAAGTCCCTGGGAATTGATCGAGAAAGAAGATGATAGTTCCGGGCTATTTCGTCGATTTAGCGAGGATAGGGATTTCACCAGGGATTTTTTACCGGCCATTGTCACGGAGGAAAAACCGATAAGCCTAGGGATATTGAACATTAATTCTAGTAGCGAGCGGCAAAAGCTTTTGTTTTCCCTGCTGACAAAGTCCTCCCGGCTTTCCGTCAAAGAAATCATGGAAAGGCAAAGAATGTTCGAGGCGCTGTCCAAAAATGACCGTTACCGTGATTTGGTGACAATCGGCGACCGCCTGCTCTTTATCTTGTATTTCCTCCCCCGCCTTCTTTCTGCAACTGACAGGCCGGATATTCTAAAGTTTAATACGGCATTGTTTCCGGAACAATTCTTCGATGAAGATTATGGCAATAACCTTGAGGCGGCCCTCGCCTTTCTTGCTTTAAACAAAAAAGTCCTGGGAAATGATTTTCCTCCCCAGCTGGAGAGCAAAATTTTAAAAGCGCAAAAAGCTCTCGCGCTTTATAAAGCCTTGGCTGAATACGAAGACACTCAGGATATTTTCAGTATCCAGACTTTGCGCGATCAAGAATACGACGAGGAAATAACGAACACCGATATAATAGCCGAATATGAAAAATTAACATCGGATGAACCGAACAAGACCAAATGGCAAGGCAAGCTGACAAGGCGCCGGGTAAAAGAATTTTTTAGCTGGCTTAAAACACACGACAGGAAACGTTACGACCGTATCCGACTTTCTACCCGAGGAGATAGCCCCCTGGGCGACTTATATTTCAAAATACGCGCCAATTATCCCGCCCTTAATATTCAGCCTACCGAGGAAAGAGAAGACGGCACGGAGGAGCCGGAATTCTCTGCGGAAGCAATCAAAAAACAATATCTCAAGTTAGCCGATAAAGAGCCGCCTGAGCTAAAGGCAAAATGGGGGGATAAGATCTGTTACCGCCGGATAAAAGAATGCGCGGAGTTATTAGAAAAAGAGGACCGGGAACTACTGATTTTCGGAGACACCAATGCACAAAAACTGAGAAATTTGGCAGCAAATATCCGATACGGCCAAAGAGGCCTGGACATCAAAGACGATTTTATCCGAAAATCATTTTCGGAAATTGAGGAAAGCCCCGCTCAGGCAAAAACGAGGATCAACCATGATGTGATTTTACATATCATTTACTATGTGCAGGAAGAGCTTAGGCTCGCCCCGCTTTCCTTGCCCGGCCGTTCAATCTTTGAAACGGATTTGAAATTGCTCCAGCCGGAAATAAAAGCCATTGCCGCTTATCATAAAAAGGCCGCTTCCCGGGAAAATCAACCCGTCGGCCTAGACGACACATGGCCAACCAAGCTGCTCCTTGTTTTATTCCTGGAAATGTTCTCGGAAAATACCGACCTTTTTGGCGATTTCATTTCCTTATTAAGGGAATACGATTCTGTACACCTCTCTCAAATCGCTAATAACATGGAATCCTTATCATCAACTCTTACCTCGGCGGTTCCGGCCAGGCATACCATTAGATCAGGCATTCTAATGCTCGAACCCGATTTATCCGACATAACCTACGCCCGGGAATATTTTAATCAGCAAAAAGAACGCTTAACCCTTTTATTTTCCTCGGAAGAAATAGATGCGATTGAAAAAAGCCTGGGTCAAGGCAACAGTTCTATATTGATTGAGTCCATCACCCGCCTTGAATCTATAGCCGGGTACCGGAAAATCGAAAAGGTAGCCGGTTCAGTTTACAATAAAACCATAAGCGGCATCATAGAAGAATACCGCGGGATAGATAATGCCTTTCATAAAATTTTTGCCGAGCATCCTTTGTTGAAATCTGTCTCAAATGTCGAATATTGCCGCATCATACTTTCGTCGGAAAACTCAAATGACCGCCAACAGATAGGGCAGGCCATTAACGCTTATAGATGGCTTACCGGATTAACTAATACCAACACCATACTTTTCCCATATTCAGATTCTCAGCAAAACCCGGAAAAAAGAGCAACGGAATTAGAAAACTTCAGAAAATTTTACCGAGAAAATATTATCGAAACCGGGCTAAAGGATGAAATCACGGCTATCATAGAAGCCGTGGATTCTATCTACCCGCGCGCCGAAAGCCTGATCAGGGATAACTACAACCATTTTAGAAGCTTTGACACCGGAAGCCTCCTTAACTCTTTATATAACGGAGATGCCGGTCCTTTGGAGCAGGCCCTGGCTAAAATCTTTCACAAAGGCCTATATAATACTTGGGGCGGCCTATCCCGAAAGAAAGAGCAGGCGCAAGAAATACAAAATATTATTCTTCAGGCACAGGCGCTAGGATTGATGGGACACGCGATCAGAAATTTAAGTTTCGCAAAAGCCGTGTATAACGAAGACGGAACGGTTGATTTTAAGGAGTTGTTCAGCCTCTTTGAGCTTAAAGAAAAACAACATTCAAACAGCCAACATTTCGGAAGCGATGAATTTGTCCGCGCCTTGGCCGCGCCGAACATGTCGGGAAAAACATTTTTCTTAAAAGCGCTAATTATGGCCATGTTATCGGGAATGAATACCGGCTTTGTGCCTGCTAAGTCTGCAACTATGCCTTATTTCGACGCTATTGTTTATTTTGACCGGGTGGTTTCAAAACTCGACCGAAATTTAAGCGCCCTGGGAGAGGAAGTCGAGCAATGGAAAACGTTTTTCGAGATATTAAGCTCGGGAATAAATGTTTTCATCTGCGCGTGTATCGACGAGGCCTTTTCTACGACTTCGCCCAAATACCAGGCATCTCTTTTATTCGGCGTCATACAGGAGATAATCAAAAAAGGGCAGTACATGGCCATCGCCTCGCACAATCATGATGTCTTAAAAACCTTACAGGGCTTGGAAAATAATTTTATGCGCACTTTTACCTTGGATTTTGAAAAGAAAGAAGACGGAAAAATAAAGTTCAATTACTCAATTCGCGAAATGGGAAAAGACGAAGAAAGTTCATCTTACGCCGTTGAAGTTGCCCGGACGCTTGGCATGCCGGAGGAAGTTTTAACGGCCGCGGAAAGGGTCCTCTCATCGCTTCATCCCGAGGATAAAACTGCGGCGCAAAATCAAATACAAGCCGACCCCGCCCAGCTTTCCAAAAACGTCGGGGGAATTGACTTTAACCCGAAACTGCTTGAGATCGACGATGGGAACCTCGGCCATTGGATTTCCCAAGCCAAGCCAATGGAACTGCCGCAAAACATAAGCGGCTTTCGCCCGGTTATTATTGACATCAACTAGGGCCCAATAAACAGCCTCTTAATTGGTTTTCATTTGTTTAAACGGATTGTTCTCAACAAAATCGAGCATGATCGGGCCGGCCACCAATATCCCGACGACAGGGAAGATAAACAAAAGTAAGGGTACCAGCATTTTTAAAGGAGCCTTTAAAGCCATTTGTTCTCCGCGGCGGTAACGCGCGATACGCATATCCTCGGAGAGGATATTCAAAGCTTCTGTAACGGATGTTCCCATCTTATCAGCTTGTATCAAAGTACGGGCAAAAGTGGACAAATCCGGCAGTTCATAACGGGAAGCCAGGTCCTTTATCGCGTCCCGGCGTGTCTTTCCGACGTTAATCTCCTGCAATACGGTATTAAGCTCCTCGATCATAACTGATTTAGGGGACTTATCGACAACCCATTTTAGCGAAAGCATAAAATCAAGCCCGGCATTAACGCACAAGCCCAAAAGGTCAATAGCGTCGGGAAGCTGTTTTACTATTACCGCCTTGACAGCCTTTATTTTGCCGCGCAGCCAATATTCAGGGCCGTAATAACCGACGACGATTGCGGTGCCGAAATAAAAAAACATCATATCCGCGTTTACCGCCGGGTACATAATCACCAAAACTGCGGATAATAGTAATTCCTTGATTAGCAAAAATTCTTCCGGAGTGATATTAACATGGGCCACAGCCAGATCCTTTACCAAACGCGCGCGCATCGCCCCAATGCAAAAAGGCTTGTTTATCTTAGATAATATCTTAAAAATAACAAATAAGTTGCCCCTTTTTTTCTTCTTCAATGCCGGAATAAAGCCTAGGGCTTCCAAAGAAGGCCGTTTCTCCCATTCAACAGGGATCATCCCCAAAACAAAGAACAAAGAGCACATATATACACATACCAGGATAAACTCAAACATATTGCTTTTTACTCCTCTATTGCCGCCTGTATTGACCTTCCATTCTTTTTTTGCAGAGCTAATGATGAAGCTTTTTCTCGCCCCGCCTTTACAGGGATTACTTGGGCATTAGAATTTATACCCTCCCGGCTTCGTCGGGCTCCATCGGTTGCGGCTTCATTAGAAATCCTTAAAAGTTGATATTTTAATTACCAAAATAGCGCCGATTATTTCCGAGATTACAGCGTAAACCAACATCATTTGCCCCACCTTCGAAACAAACATATGCTGCATTATTTTCGGATTCGAAGACATAATGATAAAAGCAAAGCCAATGGGCAAAAGCGCCATAACAAATCCCTGGATTTTGCCTTGAAGCGTCAGGGTGTCAAGGTTCTGCTGTATCTTTTTATTCTCACGAATAGTTGTCGATATACGAGAGAATATCGCCGGTAAATTGCCCCCTGTTTCCCGAGCCAAAAGTATCGCGGTTATCATCTGCTGCAAAGCCGCAGAGGGCATCCTTTCATAAAGATGATTAAGGGCTTCCTCAAGCGCCACTCCCATCTTGTTCTCGCCGAGTACTGTGCCGAACTCACGATTTATGGGGTTCGGCATTTCCTCAACAACCGCTTCAACCGCCTGCACAAGGCTTAAACCGCCGCGAAAAGAGCTTGACATTATCATAAGGGCATCCACCAGCTGATCGTTGAATTTATCACGCGTCCTGGTGGTCCGCATATTGATATAAATACCCGGAAAAAGAAAACCTCCGATTATCCCGAGGATAACGCCTAAAAACCTTAGCTGCTCGGGAAAAAGAATAAAACCGGCGGCAGCAAAAGAAATTGGAAAGAATACAAACATCCTGCTCATCTTCCTCGCCTGCTGCTTAGGCATGAGCTGTTCCATCTGGCTGGAGAGGTCCTGCTTTCTTCTTTCTCCCATTATCATCATCTGGCCGTAGAGTGCAGGGATAACGTAATACCCCAAGATCCCGGCGGTAGCAAAAACAATTCCTAAAACTATATATAGCATTTTAGTTAGGCCTTATTTCTTCTTGAGAACAATGAATACAATTATATTGTTTACGACCTATTCTTTGCGCGTCACGATTAATAATCTATTAAAGCCTCCGAAAAAGCAGATACTTTTTCGGAATAAATCATTTTAAATTCTCCTCTTAATATCCCGCAAAACAGAAGTTTTCGTGATAACCTGCTTTTCATTCTCCTCTTAATATCCCGCAAAACAGATTTTTTCCGGATTACCTGCTTTTCATTCTCCTCTTAATATCCCGCAAAACAGATTTTTTCCGGATTAC
>JADFZM010000101.1 GCA_015232535.1 Candidatus Omnitrophota bacterium | reverse complement strand
CCTTTCCCGGAATTGCGATCAGTTCGGCATTACTTTGTTCGATTTCAACAATCGCGATAACGGGATAGTGCATATCATCGGCCCCGAGATGGGCCTGACTCTGCCGGGCATGGTGATCGTTTGCGGCGACTCGCATACCGCGACCCATGGGGCTTTTGGCGCCCTGGCTTTTGGTATTGGCACATCCGAAGTTGAGCATGTACTCGCCACCCAAACCCTTCAGCAAAATAAAAGCAAAACTATGCTGATAAAAGTCGACGGAAAACTGCAAAAAGGGGTAAGTGCGAAAGACATAATACTCTACATCATCGGGCTTATCGGCACCGCCGGAGCTACCGGCTACGTAATTGAATATTCCGGGAGCACGATCAAAAACTTGAGCATGGAAGGCAGAATGACTGTCTGCAACATGACTATCGAAGCAGGCGCCAGGGCCGGAATGACCGCACCCGATGCAAAAACGTTTGCTTATCTCAAGGGGAAAGATTACACCCCAAAAGGTAAAATGTGGGAAAAAGCGGTCAAATACTGGAAAACCATTAATACTGATACAGGGGCAAAATTCGATAAAACATTAAGCATAAAAGCCAAAGACATAAAGCCGCAGGTGACCTGGGGAACATCTCCGGGCCAAGTTACTGCTATCGACGATAAAGTTCCCTCGCCCGGCGACTTTAAGGACAAAGTGACCCAAGAGGCCTGCCGGAAAGCCTTAAGCTACATGGGGCTGGAAGCAGGGACAAAGATCTCCGAAATAAAGATCGATAAAGTTTTTATCGGCTCATGCACTAACGGACGTATAGAGGATTTCAGGGCTGCGGCTAAAATCTTAAAAGGCAAAAAGATAGCGAAAACTGTAGTTGGAATAGCGGTACCGGGTTCGGAAAGGGTTAAAAGGCAGGCGGAAAAAGAAGGCCTCGATAAGATATTTAAAGCTTCGGGCTTCGAATGGCGCTTCGCGGGATGTTCAATGTGCCTGGCTATGAATGACGATAAGCTTAATCCGAAAGAACGCTGCGCCTCGACCACAAACAGGAATTTCGAAGGCAGGCAGGGACCGGGAAGCCGCACTCATTTAGTCAGTCCCGAAATGGCCGCCGCTGCTTCTATAGCCGGACACTTTATCGACGTTAGAAAAATAATAAATAAAAATCCTTTATAAGAATGCAGCCAATTACCATACATTCAGGTATTGCCGCGCCGTTAGACAGGGCAAATGTCGATACGGACATGATCATCCCCAAGCAGTTTTTGCGTAAGACCGAAAAAACAGGATTCGGCAAGAATCTGTTCCATGAGATGCGATACCTCGATCTTGAAGGGATAAAAGAAAACCCCGATTTTGTGCTTAACAAACCTGCCTTTAAAAACGCATCTATCCTGCTCGCCCAGGAGAATTTCGGCTGCGGTTCCAGCCGCGAGCACGCCCCTTGGGCACTCTTGGATTTCGGTTTTAGGGTTATCATCGCCCCAAGTTTCGCCGATATTTTCTACAATAATTGTGCCCAAAACGGCATTTTGCTGATAAGATTGAAAAAAGATGAAACCAAAGCGCTTTTTGAGGAAATAAACAAAGCTCCCGGCTCAAAAATTACCGCCGACCTTAAAGAACAGAAAGTTTTTTCTCCCTCCGGTAAAGAGCATAAGTTTGAAATTGAGCCTTTTATCAAAGAATGCCTGATAAAAGGCTTAGACCATATCGGCTGGACTTTGCAGTTTAAGGACAAAATAGACTCTTTTGAAAAAAAGCTGAAAAAAGAAAAGCCTTGGTTGAGCTGAAAATAGCAGATTGTCAGTGACAAGGCTTTCGGTATTAAACAATACTAAACTATGCCAGGAAATACATTCGGGAATATTTTTAAGATCACCACATTCGGCGAGAGCCACGGAGCCGCTATCGGAGTTATTATAGACGGGGTTCCTCCCAACATTTACATAAACGAATCCGACATTCAATTCGAATTAGACCGCCGAAAACCGGGTCAAAGTAAAGTCACGACGCAAAGAGCGGAGGGAGACAAGGTTGAGATATTATCCGGCACCTTCGAAGGAAAGACAACCGGAACACCGCTTACTTTAGTTATTTTTAATAAAGACCAGCGGCCGCAAGATTATTCAAAGCTTAAAGATGTCTTCCGCCCCGGGCATGCCGACTATACCTATCTTAAGAAATACGACATCCGCGACCACAGAGGAAGCGGCCGCGCCTCCGGAAGGGAAACTGCCGCACGGGTAGCGGCCGGGGCAATCGCGAAAAAAATATTGCAAAGCAAAGCCATAAATATCGTAGCTCATACTTTGTCCATCGGAGATATAAAGGCGAAGAAAATCGATTATACAGTTATCGAAAAGAATATTGTCCGCACCGCGGATATGGACGCGGCTGAATCCATGGTAAAGAAAATAGAAGAGGTTAAAGCAAAAAACGATTCCATCGGCGGTGTTATAGAGGCTATCGTCCATAATTGCCCTGCCGGATTGGGCGAGCCGGTTTTCGATAAGCTCGATGCCGTCCTGGCACACTCTTTAATGTCGATAGGCTCCGTTAAAGGAATAGAATTCGGCTCCGGATTCAAATGCTCGGAAATGCTCGGATCGGAACATAACGATAAAATATATCTGGACGGTAAAAAGGTGCGGACTCGCCCGAATAATTCCGGCGGGATATTGGGCGGGATATCAAACGGCGAGGATATCATAATCCGCCTGGCAATAAAACCAACCTCATCAATAGCCCAAAGCCAGCAGACTATAACCACCGAAGGCAAACCCGCCACTATAATGATCGAAGGCCGCCATGATCCTTGCCTCTGCCCGAGAATAGTTCCTGTCGCTGAAGCCATGATCGCGATTACTATCCTGGATTTTCTTCTACTGCAAAAGGTCATCGACAATTCAATAGCTTGATTATGAGCGAAAACACTAAAAAAGTTATCCTTATTACCGGGTGCTCCAGCGGCTTCGGCATGTTGACAGCCGTCCGTTTATCTAAAAAACACAGCGTTGTCGCTACAATGCGCAATCCGGAAAAACAAAAACAATTGATTGAAGCTCTTGAAAATTCAGGCGGCAGGGTATCGATAAAAAAGCTCGATGTTACCGATATAAACTCCATTAAAAAATGCGTCGATGAGGTAATCGCCCAAAACAAGCGTATCGACGGCCTTATAAATAACGCCGGATACGGTATCGGCGGGTTCTTCGAAGACTTGACCCAGGAAGAGATAAGAGCGCAGTTTGACACCAATTTCTTCGGCGTGCAAAACGTGACCCGCGAAGTCATTCCGGTAATGCGGGCGCAAAAATCGGGTAAGATAATAAATATCTCATCGGTTGCCGGGTTCTACGCTTCGCCTTGTTTCAGCGCTTATGCCGCAAGCAAATGGGCGCTTGAGGCCTTCAGCGAGTCGCTTTACTATGAATTAAAACCTTTCGGGATTAATGTTTCTCTGATCGAGCCAGGAACTTATAACACCCCGATTTTTCACGATAACGCCCGTTTTGCCAAAAACTTTAACAACCCTAAAAGCCCTTATTATTTCTTATCGCAAAAACTTAAAGGGATAGTCGATGACTTTGTGGCCCATTGCCGTAAAGACCCGGAAAATATTGCCGCCCTTGCCGAGAAATTAATTGACTCTGACAATCCCTCCTTAAGAAATATCGCCGATCTCGAAGGCAAAGCTTTCTACGCCTTAAGAAAATTACTGCCTTTTAAGGCTTTCAGCTTTCTGGTAACAAGAGCGCTTTCCAAATCTTCGAAAGAAACATCCAAATAAACCAATGGTTTTTACCAGATTCCCATTCTATTTTTGAGGAATTCATCTTCGCTTTTGCAGGTAAGATAGGGATTGGTTGTTTTCTGTTCGGCGAGGGTGGCAAAAGGGACGCTTCCGTAATTGTGGCCCGGATAAATTATAATATTTTCGGGAAGCTTTAAAATTATTTCATATAGCGTTTTATACATCTTACTAGGATCGCCGCCAGGGAGGTCGCAGCGTCCGCATCCGTCGATGAACAAGGTGTCTCCGGTTAGTAAAACATTCTCATACCTGAAACAGACAGAGCCGCCGGTGTGGCCGGGAGTAAACAGACATTCGATCTCGATATCACCGATTTTGATCTTCTGCCCATCCTCTATAGAGCTTAAATTCTTTGGCCTAATACCTAAAGAAGGAACTTCCTTCTTCGAGACATAAACAGGGACATCATAAATGCTCAAAAGTTCCGATGCCCCTTTAGCATGGTCATAATGTCCGTGGGTCAAGAGAATAGCCGCCACTTTATAGGAATTGGCTTCGGCCTCATTAGACAAATAATCAATATCCCATCCCGGGTCGACTATTGCTATATCTCCGGTTTTTTTAGAACCTAGGAAATAGGAATAATTATCCATATGACCGACTTCAATTTGCTTAAGAATCAAATTTTCGGGAAGCTTGTTTTTAGGCATATAAGACCTTTCTTTATGAATTATACAAAATCATTCGGCTTTAGCAAATAAAATAATCGGCCATTGACCATTGTATTATCCTTGACAGAAGATAGGGAGGGTCTATAATTATTCGAATTTATATAACAATAATAATTTGACGATGACCAGACCATTAATAAATATAATCGCTGAAAATATACCGGGTTCGGAAAAGACTTATAAAAAAGGGGTAATATTCCCTGACATTAGAGTCCCTTTTAGATTAATCAAGTTATCTTCCTGCCTTAAATCATCCGGGAAAACAACCAAAAGCTCAAAGTTAGAATTATACGACGCAACAGGGCCCTACACCGAAACCGGATCTAGCTTCGAGGACAAAGTCGGCCTGCCCAAGATCCGCGCTAAATGGATTTCCAAAAGAAGCAGAAATAAAACCCAGCTTTCTCTGGCTAAGAAAGGCGAAACCACTCCCGAGATGGAATTCACAGCCATCCGCGAAGGCCTCAGCGCGGATTTGGTCAGAAAAGAAGTCGCCAAAGGAAGAGCCATAATCCCCGTAAACATCAACCATCCCGAATCGGAACCGATGATAATTGGGAGGAAATTCCTGGTAAAAATAAATTCAAACATCGGGAATTCGGCTATTTCATCAAGCATTAACGAAGAAGTCGAAAAGATGGTATGGTCGATACGCTGGGGAGCGGACACGGTCATGGACCTTTCAACCGGAAAGAATATATTTGATACGCGCGAAGCTATAATCCGCAATTCGCCCGTTCCCGTCGGCACAGTCCCGATATATGAGGCTTTAGAGCTATGCGGCGGTAACCCGGTGGATTTAAACTGGGAAACTTACCGTAAAGTGCTCATCAACCAGGCCGAGCAGGGGGTTGATTATTTCACCGTCCATGCCGGGGTGCTTAAGAACTTCGTCCCATCAGCGCTTAAGAGGACAGCCGGGATAGTTTCCCGGGGTGGGGCTATACTCGCTAAATGGTGCCTGGCTCACAAAAAAGAGAATTTTCTTTTCACCCATTTTATTGAAATATGCGAGATCCTGCGCGAATATGATATTTGTTTTTCCTTAGGCGACGGCCTTCGACCGGGAAGCATAAGCGACAGCAATGATAAGGCCCAATTCGCCGAGCTTAAAACATTAGGCAATCTCGCAAAAATAGCCTATAAATTCAACGTCCAAGCCATGATCGAAGGGCCCGGCCATGTTCCGCTAAATAAAATAAAAGAAAACATGGACAAACAAATCGAATACTGCAATGACGCCCCATTCTACACTTTAGGCCCGCTCCCAACGGATATATCATGCGGTTATGACCATATCACATCCGCAATCGGCGGAGCATTGATCGGTTCACTCGGAACAGCAATGCTTTGCTACGTCACTCCAAAAGAGCATTTAGGCTTGCCGGACAAAGAAGACGTAAAACAGGGGATCATCGCCCATAAGATTGCGGCACACATTGCCGACATAGCCAAGAGGCATCCTTTGGCTTTAAAATGGGACAAGGAAATGTCTAAGGCGCGTTTTGACTTCCGCTGGGAGGACCAGTTCAATTTGAGCTTAGACCCATTAAATGCGCGTAAATTGCGCGAAGAGAACCTTTCGCCTAACGATAAAGAAAAAAACTCATACTGTTCGATGTGCGGACCGAATTTCTGTTCGATGAAAATATCGAACGAAGCTATCGAATTCTCCCGCAAAGAATAAAAAAAGGGGTGTAAAATGGATATTTTTGATTATGCGATAAAAACCGAAATTGAAGGTATTTCTTATTACAAAGAGCTTTCCATGTCTGCCCCGAACAAAGGCCTAAAAGCCATATTCGATCTTTTAGTAGAGGAAGAAGAAAAACACTATGAGTTATTCCTAAAAATGAAAGAAGGAAAAACCGCCAAATATGTTTCAAGCCAGATCCTTACCCAAGCCAAAACAATTTTCGAAGAATTATGCGCCGCGGAAAACAACTTTGATTTCAACTCAAAACAGGTCGACCTTTATAAAAAGGCCCAGAGTATCGAGGAGAAAACA
Source organism: Candidatus Omnitrophota bacterium (assembly GCA_015232535.1). GTDB lineage: Bacteria > Omnitrophota > Gorgyraeia > Zapsychrales > Zapsychraceae > JADFZM01. The sequence continues at coordinate 752 of JADFZM010000101.1, read as the reverse complement.
CGCGATTTATACCGTAATAAAGCCTCCGAATCAACCGACGAAAATCAGAAAAATATAATTCTTGAAATAGCGGCCGAAGAGGACAAGCATTATATTTTACTCGGAAGCATAATAGATTTCGCCACCCGGCCTGAGGAATGGGTGGAACATTCCGAATTTAATCATTTAAGCGAATATTATGAATAATGCAATATATCGCGACTTGCTAAAAGTTTCGCTTAGCAAAAGAGGCTTGTCTTCAAAATCCTGCCTTAAAATACTGGAATCAAGAAGCATAGACCTACTGGACCTTCTTTCAGTTTCCTACAAAATCCGCCAAAAATATTTTGGCAAAACATTTTTTATCCACATAATAAATAATGTCCAAAACGGATTATGTAGCGAAGACTGCAGTTATTGCGCTCAGGCAAAAGGCTCCCGGGCTAAAATATTCCAATATCCGATTAAGACGGACGTTGAAATTCTCCGGGAAGCAGAGGAGGCCTATAAAAAAGGGGCTTTCCGCTACTGCCTTGTTTTCTCTGGTAAAAATCCGTCGATTTCGCGTATTAAACACCTATCTAAACTGATCCGTAAAATAAAAAGCAAGTTTAATATCGAGGTTTGCGTCTCTCCGGGGATAATCGACGAGGAAATGGCCCGTATTTTAAAGGACTCCGGGTTAAACCGCTTGAACCACAACATAAATACAGCCCACAGGCTTTACCCGGAAATTTGTTCAACCCATACGTTTACCGAGCGGGTCAATACAA
>JADFZM010000100.1 GCA_015232535.1 Candidatus Omnitrophota bacterium | reverse complement strand
ACGCCTTTTTTTAAAGCTTTAAAATCAATTTACACACAATCTAATATACAACCTATTAACAATAAAAACTTGCAATTAGATATTAATTATGATACAAATGTATCAAAATAAATATTGCTATTAAAAACGTTAGAAGAAATAAATCGGAGAGGGAAATAATAATAAAGAAATGAGACGCTGAAAGCAGGAGCCATAAAAGATTTTGCTTGGCTCCTTTTTTATTTTACTCTATTACGATGGGGCGAGCAAATGTCACGGGGAGTTTAACCGTCGGGAAATCGCGGTGAAATAGTAGCGATTGGAAAAAATAAATGGGAAAAATAGTCGGATTAACATACGATTTAAAAGAAGATTATCAGCTCAAAGAAGGCGATCCTAAAGACGCTTGCGCGGAATTAGATCAGCCTAAGACTATCGATGCGATTCAATCCGCTTTGCAAAAAGGCGGGCATAAGATAAAGCGGATCGGGAATGTTTTTAAGCTTTTAAAAGAGATCAATACCTTAGGCGTAGATATAATATTTAATATCTGCGAAGGATTGAACGGAAGGAACCGCGAATCTCAGGTTCCGAATATTTTAGAAATGTACGGCATCCCTTTCGTCGGAGCGGATGCCCTGACGCTGGGAATGACCCTGGATAAGGTGGTTGCTAAAAAGATGTTTATATCCGAAGGGATCCCTACCCCTCGGTATTTTGTCGCGAACGCAAAAACGGATTTAAAGGCGGTGAATACAATCGGATTCCCTTTGATAGTTAAGACCAAACACGAAGGCTCCTCTAAGGGGATCGATGTTAACGCCCGTGTCGAGAATTTAGAGCAGTTGAAGTCCAGGGTTGACTATGTTAATAAAGTTTATAAACAAGAGGCTTTGGTTGAAGAATTTATCCGCGGCTCTGAAGTGACGGCCGCTGTTTTAGGAAACGAGAACCCCGAGGCAATGCCTGTTGTGCAGGTAAGCATGGACGGAAGCATCGATCTCGGCGACAAATTTTATTCTTTCGAAAGGCTGAGCGTGCAGGCCGCGACGTTAAAATATATTTGCCCGGCAAAATTGCCGAAAAAAACTGAAAAATATGTACAAGAGCTTGCGCTTAAAGTTTATAATTGTGTTGGATGCAGGGATTTCGGAAGGGTGGATTTTAGGATAGATGAAAATGGAAATCCGTATGTTTTAGAAATAAATCCTCTGCCATGTTTGCTTCCCGAGGATACTTTCGGCATCTTCCCGGAGGCTATTGGCTCGACATATGATGAGACAGTGAATAAGATTTTAGATTTTGCGTTAAAAAGATATAACATGCGATAGGAGATAGATGAGCTCGTTAAAAGGCCTCAATAATAAATCTCAAGAACAAGAAAGCCCGGAGGAAACCGCAATAAATCTTACCCGTAAGGAATCCCGTTTTATAAGCCTTTACGAAGAGGCTACCGCTCTTGACTGGGAAGATTGGCGCTGGCAGTTAAAAAACAGGATCACTACCGAAGAGCAGTTGTCGAAGATAATCAACTTGACCGACGAGGAAAAAGCGGGGATCGACGGCTGCGGTAAAAAGCTGAAAATGGCCATCACTCCTTATTTTGCCAGTTTGATGGACCCCAAAAATCCTAATTGCCCCATAAGGATGCAATGTGTCCCGCGCGGGGCAGAGCTTATCACATCCGAAGAGGAGATGACCGATCCGTGCGGAGAAGACAAAGATTCTCCCGTCGAGGGATTGGTCCACCGTTATCCGGACCGAGTTTTATTTTTGGTCAGCGAAGTTTGCGCTACCTATTGCCGCCATTGCACGCGTTCACGCATCTTTACGGAAGGCCGGAAGAAATTGGGCTACAAATCATACGAAAAGGCCTTTGATTATATCCGTTCCAACAAAAGTATCCGCGATGTATTAATCTCCGGCGGAGATCCTTTGCTTTTGAGCAATGAAGCCTTGGAGCACATACTCAAAACTCTAAAGGAGATACCCCACGTGGAATTTATCAGGATAGGGACAAGGGTTCCCGTCACTCTTCCGCAAAGGATAAATCATGATTTGGTTAAGATCCTTAAGAAATATTCTCCCGTGTGGATGAGCCTGCATTTTAACCATGCCAAGGAGATAACCAAGCGCGTTAAATTCGCCTGCGACATGCTGGTTGACAGCGGCATACCCTTAGGCAGCCAGACCGTTTTGCTTAAAGGGATAAACGATTCTTCATCTACGATGAAAAGGCTTATGCACGAGCTTCTTAAAATAAGGGTCAGGCCGTATTATATTTATCAGTGCGATCCTATCGTCGGCTCGAAACATTTCCGCACCAAAGTGTCAACGGGTATAAACATCATGGAAAACCTGCGCGGGCACACGACCGGGTACGGAGTGCCGACTTATGTAATCGACGGCCCCGGAGGCGGAGGCAAAATACCCATCAGCCCCAATTATATAGTTTCCTACGAAAAGGGCAAATGCGTCATAAGGAATTATAAAGACGAGCAGTTCACCTATACCGACCCTGCCTAAAGATATTTTGCCCGGGTTTATTCTCTAATCATCCGCACCGTTTTTATCGAAAATAAAAAAATATTTGACATGTGGAATTTTTTATGTATACTTGACTAAGCCAATAGGAATAATAGAGATAAGGGAGAAATGAAAGTTACTTATAAAGGCGATTACGCATTGAAGGCAATTTTGAATTTAGCGCTTCACTATAATACTGAGCTAATTACAAGCCATGATTTGGCAGAGCGCATTGATGCTCCTATAAAATTCTTGGAACAAGTCCTTCTGGAATTAAAAAAAGGCGGTTTTGTCGAGAGCAGGCGCGGAAATATCGGCGGGTATATGTTATCTAAGCCCCCGGCGCTTATTACCGTAGGAGAGGTGATACGGTTTATTGAAGGGCCGATAGAGCCGATTTCCTGCCTTCAAGAAAAATATTCTAATTGCGCGGATATTCAAAAATGCGTGTTTAAGGAGATATGGCAAAAAGTCGACCGGGCAACCTCTGATATTATTGACCGAGTGACTTTTGGGGATTTGGTTTCTCAGGTAAATGCAAACAAGCAGGTATTGGCATATTCTATTTAATTTTAGGAGAGAAAATTATGACGGCTTTATTTAGCGGGATAATGTGTTGTATTAAAAATTAAGGAGGGCTTTCTATATAATATTTTTTTAAGAAAGATATTAATATAAAAAAGATGGCCACTGCCTAACCTGAACAAGAGACAGTGGTTTTTTGTTTGATGAAAGGAGAAGAAAATGAGCTTATTAAGAAAGAAGGACGATTTAAAAGAGTTGGTCGAAACGCTTAACTTTAAAGAAAAAGTCGAAAGGTCTAAACAGCTAATTAAGGAAGCCTATCAGGAGTTCGGGGATTCCTTGGTGGTTGCTAACAGTTTGGGCAAAGATTCGGTGGTTGTATGGGATTTGGCAAAGAAAGTAAATCCGGAAATCCGCGGATTTATTGTTACTACTCGTTTTAAGCCTGCGGAGACTGTTGATTTTATGAACAAGGAAGTATCCAAGTATCCGGAGCTTAAAGTTTATAAAAATGACGAGCCAATACCCGAAAGGCTTTATGAAACAAGTCCCGATATCTGCTGCGATATTCTTAAAGTCGAGCCGGTCAAAAGGGCGATTGAGGAGATGCGTGTCCGGTGCTGGGTCACGGGTTTGCGCTGCACCGAGGGGCGTACCCGCACTGATTTCCAGGAAATCGAAGAGCGCGACGAAGGCCTTATAAAATTGAATCCGATACTTATTTGGAAGGAAAGGGAGGTTTGGCAATATTTGGCTTTGTATCAAGTTCCGGTGAATCCGCTATACGCCGAAGGTTATCGCTCCTTAGGATGCGCTCCTTGCACAAAGATTACCAATGATGATAATGAGCGCGCCGGCAGGTGGATAGGTACCAGTAAATGCGGGGGCGAATGCGGTATACACACCCGGCCGCTGAAAACAAATTTAAACGGAGACGGCATTTGATCAGATCTCTATTACTAATAGTCCTTGTCATATTTTTTGCGATGAATATGGGCGCTAGCGGCATTGCTCCTGCTTTTGCCGCCAGTTGGGGCGGTAAGGTCATAAAAAAAGGGCGGGCATTATTGCTTTTCGGGATTTTTGTGATATTGGGCGGGGTTGTCTTAGGGAGAAATATCAGCCTGACGCTCAGTAAAGAGCTTATCCTTCAGAAATTAATAACCCTCGATGTTGTTTTGATAATTCTTTTTGCCGCGACCTTTAGCCTTTTTCTGGCTAATGTTTTAAAAATACCGCAATCAACCAGTCAGGTTATGGTGGGGGCGATTGTGGGAGTGGGTTTATATTTTCGGCAGCTAGACTATAGGGTGCTATTCCAGAATATACTTCCGATGTGGATTATCTTGCCTTTACTATCGTTTCTTTTGACCTCTTTGATCTTTAAGCGTTTTTATCCTCCAAAACATGGCAACTTGCATATTTATCAAAAGTTATTTGCCAATCAACGGCAAATTAAACTATATAGCTTGGTGAGCAGTTGTTATGTCGCTTTTGCCATCGGGGCGAACAATGTGGCTAATGCCGTCGGGCCGCTTCACGGCGCGGGATTAATCGGCATAAGCTTAGGTTTATTGCTCATTGCCCCTTTATTTGGATTGGGGGCTTTTTTTCTTGGCGAAGGGAACCTTAAGACTGCGGGAAAAGAAATTGTCCCTCTGGGTTTAGTATCCAGCACTTTGTCCTCATTTGTTACGGGAACCTTACTTATTTTTGCCTCTATCATGGGGATACCTCAATCCCTGGTGCAGTTGAGCATAGCGTCGCTTTTTGCCATAAGCTGTTCAAAGGATGGCCATCGTTATACCTGGGACAGGAGCATAGCGCAGAGGACATTTTTTGTCTGGGTCATCACTCCTCTGTTTTCAGTCGGAATGTCTTATTTTTTATTAAAACTATTTTATAGGTTATAATTGTTTTGGTTAAACATCGTTCCGGAAGGAAAAAGGAAGCCAAATGGGGGATAACAACTTAAGTATAAGCGTTAATATTTTAGAGGCGATAGGAAAAACTCCTTTGGTGAGGATTAATTGTATTCCTGAACCGGAGACAGCCGAGATACTGGCGAAGTTAGAGTCTTTGAATCCGGGAGGGAGCGTAAAAGATAGGATCGCTCTTGCTATGATCGAAGAGGCGGAGGAAAAAGGTATTTTAAAGTCCGGGTCTGTTGTTATTGAGCCGACGAGCGGGAACACCGGAATCGGATTGGCTATGGTATGCGCGGTTAAGGGATACCGGTGTATTTTGACCATGCCTGAGACTATGAGCCTGGAAAGAATTTATATCTTACAGGCCTATGGCGCGGAGGTGAGGCTTACCTCCGGGAAAAAAGGGATGCAAGGAGCGATTCAAAAGGCTGATGAAATAGCTGCTAAAATTCCTAATTCTTTTATTCCCCATCAATTCAAGAATGATGCCAATCCTGCTGTGCACAAAAGGACAACCGCCAAAGAAATAATCGCTCAGACAAAAGGGATGCTGGACGCTTTTGTAGCCGGAGTAGGGACCGGGGGGACGATCACGGGAATAGGCGAAGCGCTGAAAGAGCATAATCCTAATATGCGTGTTATTGCCGTCGAGCCAGAATCAAGCGCGGTATTATCCGGCAAACTGCCTAAGCCTCACAAAATCCAGGGCATTGGGGCGGGCTTTATCCCTAATATCTTAAATAAGGGGATAATTGATGAAATAATTACAGTGCGGGATGACGAAGCCTACGATGCCGCGAGGCTACTTGGAAGGCGGGCAGGTATATTTTGCGGGCCTTCCTCCGGCGCAGCTTTTGTTGCGTCATTAAGAGTGGCGAAGAAATTGGGAGAAGGCAAGCGCGTGGTCACGATATTCCCGGACACGGGTGAGCGGTATTTCTCTATGAATCAATATTTTGAGTTTTAACAAGTGTTGACAACAATTACATCTCTGGATTATCCTAAAGTGTTTACCATTTGGCTAAAATACTGCCAAAAATCGCTATTTGAAGTTCTGGCCTTAAAGGAGGAGCATGAAAGATATTGATTATGACGCACTAAAAAAAAGGGGATTTTTGCGGCAAAAGCAAGAAGGGTACTTTGTTTTGCGCACGCGAATGGCGAATGGGAATTATCACAAAGAACATTTAGAAAAAATTGCCGAAATAGCCAAGAAATATGCCCGAGGTTTCGTGCATGCTACAACAAGGCAGGGCTTAGAAATGCCTTTTATAAAATATGAGGATATAGATAGGGTTGAGTGTGAGCTAAAAGCTGCGGGCATTTTAACAGGGACATCCGGCCCTCGCCTTAGGACAACGACCACTTGCCCCGGTAATAATTGGTGTAAGGCCGGACTGGTCGATACCTTCAGGCTCAGCGACCGCATAGAAAAGGAGCTCGGTATATGTTGCCCGATGGACCTGCCGCATAAATTCAAGACAGCAATCTCCGGATGCCCCAACTCTTGTACCCGCGTCGAAAACTCCGACATAGGAATTCACGGGAGTGTTGATATTGCATCCGCAGATAAGAAAATTGGATACAAGCTATATATAGGCGGTTGCGGCGGAAGAACACCGCGCCTAGGACTAAAACTGGAGAAGGTTTTTTCTGAGGACGAGGCCCTGAAAATTATAGAGCGAGTTATCTTCTTTTATAAACAAAACGCTAAGCCTAGGCAAAGGCTTGGGGTTTTGATTGAAGAAACAGGCAAAGACGGTTTTCTAAAGAGCATAATCTAAGGAAATTCCTGGGACGTTCTTAATTTGATAAGCTCAATTTAAGTTTGGCCAGTAAGAATTCAAAAAAAAGGAGGACACAAGTGAAAAAAGAATTTGTGGTTTCGATATTAGCCGTATTTTTGTTTTTCGGCGAACTTCCATTTGTTTTTGCTTGCAAAGAAGGGCACGGGGGTGGATCAGGTAAGGTTGTGGCCGAGGAAACGAAGGCAGGGGAAAAGGCAATTGACGTAGGTAATGAAGTCTGCCCTGTTATGGGAGGCCAGATTATAAAGGGCAAAGAAATTAAAGTCGAGCACGAAGGGAAGATCTATAATCTTTGTTGTCCGGGGTGTATAGCAACATTCAAGAATGATCCTCAAAAGTACATAGAAAAAGTTAAAGAACAAATGGGAAACAAGGAGGAATCAGATTATTGTTTTGCAGGACAAAGTTGCGCCGGAACTCAACCGTAGAAAGTTCATGCCAAAGAGATGTTCTTGCTAAAGTAATTGTTATCGCGCGACACGAAAGCGATACTGGTAACAACATCCCCCTTTCATGGTTTTGTCAAATAAATTGTGTAAATTGGGTTAAAGGTTTAACTTGCCATTTG